>NZ_JBFRCV010000009.1:0-226687 GCF_052113245.1 Arthrobacter sp. YAF34 | reverse complement strand
ATCGGCCGGACCCGCTACCGCCTCACCACAGCCCTGCGGCAGTGGCTCCGGCTCCGCGACGGCCGATGCCCGTTCCCCGGCTGCAACAACCCCTCCCTGGACAACGACGCGGACCACCTCCTGGCCTGGGCCGACGGCGGCACCACCGGAATCACCAACCTCGCCCAGCCCTGCCGCAAACACCACAGGCTCAAACACTCCTCCGCCTGGACACCCACCGGAGCCAGCAAGAACCACCCGCCCGGCTGGATTTCACCCTCCGGGCGGCACTACCGCAGCGAACACCAGGACTGGGAACCACCCCACTGGCCCGATCTCCTCACGGAACCGGACACCGACCCGGACCCAGGACGGCCCGCAGACCCGGGACACGACGGCGAACCGGAGCCGCCGCCCGCGGATCCCGGACCTCATCCCGACCTGCCCCTGCCGCCGGACCCCTTCCCCAACTGGCACCACTTCACCGCAGGCCACCCATTCCCCGCCGCTGACGCCGGCGGCCCGGACGGGCTAGCGGCGCTGGACACCTCGTTGGAAGAGTGCCCGCTCCAACCGGTCTGATCGATCACTGTTGTAAGCCGGGGAGAGCTGGCCCGCGCAAGAGATGCCTATTAGGACATCCGGCCAGCTTCCTCGCTCCGGTAAATATTCTTTGGCCGCGGGTGTAAGAAAAAACCCTGACCGGGACACTTGGTCTTCAGGAAGAAGTCATCCGATGTTCGGGGGAAGCACCATGTTGGCTGCCAAAGAGCAAGCGTTCATTGATCTGCACACTCAGCACTCCACGGGGGTATACCGCTACATTGCCTACCGAATCAGTGACCAGCACCGTGCCGAGGAACTGGCTGCGGACCTTTTCCGGATCGCCTGGGAAAAACAGTTGACGGAGCCCCCCGGCATCGGCTGGCTGCCGGCAACCGCCCGGAACGTGCTGGGCAATGAGTTCAAACGCCGTCGCCGCCGCCAGGAACTCGTTGAACGGCTGCAGGACGAGGCCCGCAACCATGCCCCGGCCCCGGCCCCGGGCCCGAGCCCGAGAATGAGGATCGCGGCGCCGTGGCGGACGTCCTGGCCCGGCTCCGGGAGCGGGACCGCGAGGTCCTCATGCTCAGCTACTGGGACGAGCTGACCACCGCTGAACTTGCCCAGACTTTGGGATGTTCTTCTTCCGCCGCTGCGGTGCGACTGCACCGGGCACGCCGGGCATTCGCGAAAGCCGCACCGGCCCATCTCATGCCCGAACGGAAGGACTAGCCATGGACCGCATCGAACAGCTCATGAAGGACGCTAAACCGCGGGTCGGCGCGCTGGGCACAGCACCGGGAAGCGAGTCCGCCCGCTCGATTGTCTTTTCCGCGGGATCCGAACGTAGTCCGGATGGCGGGGCGCGCTCCGGCGCCGCGCAATACTGTGCGCCGGGCCTACTCCGAGTTCCTCAGGCACCCCAACGGCCTCTTCCGCGCCGGCGACGCCCGCTCCGGCAACAACCGCGGCCGCAGCCTTGAGCACCGGCGGCGTCGCGTGGCCATGGCCAACGTCGACCAGCAATTCAACGACCAGGTACGGGCGATCAAGGCGGAACCCGCCGCCGAACGGCACTATTACACGGTGCTGGGCTGTGCCGACGGATGGCTCGCCTACTCAATTTCCGATGAAGGCATCCGGGCGCCCAAGCTCGACGGCGGCAATGGCTGGTACAAGATTGCCAAGCTGCAGAACGGCCGTTTCCTCTGCGATGTCCGGCAGGAGTGGGCCTACGTCTTCAACTGGGAGTTCCAGGCGACGAACAATCAGGGACTCACTGCGCAGCAGGCGATGGACAAGGAATTCGCGGCAAGGGGGATTCCGGTCAAACTCCGGCCCCAGCTGGTGGGCGACCGGCCGGCAGCCCAGTAGGTCCGGCGTGAGGCGGCAGCTATTAAGGTGGAACACATGAACCTCACCCCAGTCACTCTCTGCTTCCCGCTCCGTGACGCAGAGACAGGCACCGAGGTACTGCTTGGCCTGAAAAGGACCGGCTTCGGCTTCGGCAAGATCGTTGGCATCGGCGGCCACGTGGAGCCGGGGGAGAGCGACGCCGAGGCCGTGGTCCGCGAGGTCTGGGAAGAGGCCGGCATCGTGGTGCTCCAAGAGGACCTGGCCCACGCCGGCGTCGTCGAGTTCATCTTTCCCGCGCGGCCCGACTGGAACATGTCGTGCCGGCTCTTCACCACCCGGCGATGGGAAGGTGAACCCGCCGAGAGCCCGGAAATCACCCCCGAATGGTTCGCAGCCGCATCGCTTCCGCTGGAGCGGATGTGGCAGGATGCGGGGCACTGGCTGCCCCCGGCGCTGGCAGGCGAAACGATCGACGTCGTCGTGGTCCTCAACGAGGACAACGAGACCGTGGCGTCGGTCCGGATCCCTCGACGCCGAAGTGGGCGCGGCTTCCGCGCCGCTGACTTCCGCGAGTCGAAATCGTGATGGCGGGAATGCCAGGAATACCGGGAATGCCGCGGCCTGGCCAGTAACCTATGGTTTGGAACATCGAGCCGCGGCAATCCACGCACGTCCATCGCACACCGGCGAGCGGCACTCGGGCCATACTGGGGGCACGGCATGAACGCAAACAATTACGACCTTCCGGGCGGGGATCCTTCGGGCGACCGGCCGTCTACGGGCAGCGGGGCACGCCGGCGCTGGCCGTGGGCGGCCGCACTCGTCGCCCTCGCCGTTGCGGCCGTGGCCGGTGGCGTTGCCGTAGCCGGAAACATGGGGCCCGCGAACCCGGCCCCCGCAGCGGCCTCGACGGCCTCAGCGCTGGCGCCGTCCGAGTCCGCTGCCCCCACGACGTCGATCGTTGCGACGTCCGCGGCCGCGTCACCGACGGCAGAGTCGCCTTCGCCGTCCGCTTCCGCGTCGACCTCCCCAACGGCCGATCCGGCGACTCCGGCGCCTTCCGCCGGGGCCTGGCGGACCTTTACCAGCGCCAATGCGAAGGTCAGTTTCGACTACCCGGCCACCTGGCGTGCCTCCGAGGCAGCGGCCGGGGCTCCTGGTTACGAGGGCATCGCTGTTGACGTTGCCGACGAAGCCGGAGTGGTGGTGGCGTCCTTAAACTTCGGTCCCTCCGGGGGAATCGGCGGCGCGTGCCAAGGCGAGGTTCCCTACGCGGTGCTTGACTCCGTTGAGGTCAACCTCCCGCACCAGGCTGCAAAGGGCTCTGTCACGCCGAGGTTCGCCTTCCGTGCCCTCCAGGAAGCGGGCCACGTTACGGCGTCGTTCGGACTGACGGATACCCCGGCCGGGCGCAACGGCACCACCTGCATGTTCTACAACGTCGTCACCGGGCCGCCCGAGTCGCCGCTCTACTCCTTCGCCGATGCCTTCCAGGTCAACGTCGGAAGCAGGGAGGACGACCCCAAGCGCAGGGGAGCCAAGACGTTCCCCTCCATGGACGCGGCCCGGGCCTATATGCAGACCCCGGAATACCTGAACGCTAAGCGCATGATCACCTCGCTGAAATTCAACGAGGACTAGCAGGCCACGACCAGGCAGCAAACAAGCGCGGGCCGTCCACCTTTCCCAAGGTGGACGGCCCGAGTTTGTTGCTGGCAGCTACTACGGCAGGTGCCGTTCCTCCACGCCGTTGTACTCGCTCAGCGGGCGGATCAGGGAGTTCGATTCCAGCTGCTCCATGATGTGCGCCGTCCAGCCGGTGATGCGGCTGGCGACGAACAGCGGGGTGAAGGTGGGGGTGTCAAAGCCCATGAGGTGGTAGGTCGGCCCGGCCGGGTAGTCAAGGTTTGGCTTGATCGCCTTGGCCTCGTCCATCGCCGTTTCCAGGCCGTTGTAGAGGCCCAGCAGCTCCGGTCGGCCGTAGTGCGCGATCATCTTGTCCAGGGCGGCCTTCATTGTGGGAACCCGCGAGTCGCCGTGCTTGTAGACACGGTGGCCGAAGCCCATGACCTTCTTCTTGTGGGCCAGGGCGTCTTCCATCCAGGCCTTGGCCCGTGTGTGGGCCTCCTCGAGCGATTCCTCCTGCCGGATGCCGATCTCGTCGAACGTGTGCATGACGGCCTCGTTCGCGCCGCCGTGCAGCGGTCCCTTGAGCGCACCGATCGCCCCGGTCACAGCCGAGTGCAGGTCCGAGAGGGTGGACGTGATGACCCGGGCCGTGAAGGTCGAGGCGTTGAACGAGTGTTCGGCGTAGAGGATCATCGAGACGTTAAACGCCTCCACGACCTCCTGTACCGGTTCCTCGCCAAACGCCATCCAGAGGAAGTTCGCCGAGTAGCCCAGGTCATCGCGGGGCGGCACGGCTTCCTGGCCGTGCCGGCGTCGCTGGTCGTAGGCCACGATTGCCGGCATGGCCGCGAACAGGTCAATCGCCTTGGCCATGTTGGCCTCCCGCGAGGAGTCCTCGGCGAGCGGGTGCCGTGCGCCCATGACGGAGGCCGCAGTCCGGCAGACATCCATCGGGTGGGAGGTGGTGGGCAACGCGTCGACAACCTGTTTGACCACCGGGTCGATCGCGCGGCCGGCGCGTTCGCGTGCCGTGAACTCTGCCAACTGCTCCGCGGTGGGCAGCTCGCCGTTCCAGAGCAGGTAAGCGACTTCCTCGAAACTGCACTTGGCGGCCAGCTCCTGGACGGGATAGCCGCGGTAGAGCAGCGAGTTGGTGTCCGGGTTGACCTTTGATACCGCGGTGTAGTCCACCACGACGCCGGCGAGGCCCTTCTTAATGTCCTGTTCAGCCATGCTGAAACTCCTTTTTCCTAACGCCTGTATACCGGCACGTGCCGGGGGTTCCATGCGGGGCTTACTGACCTGGGATCTGGAAATTAAAGACTCCGGTGTCAAAGCGGTTGTAAGCCTCATAATCAACGAGATCGTACAAACGCGCACGGGTCAGCATGCTCCCGACCTGTGCCTCTTGAGTTCCGTCGGCCTTAATCGATTCCAGAGTACGCTCCGCAGCCCCCATGGCACTACGGAGCAGCGTCACCGGATAGATCACTATATTGACCCCGACGCCGGCGAGCTCATCCACCGTGAACAGGGCACTCTGGCCGAATTCGGTCATGTTGGCCAGGATGGGGACGTCGACGGCGTCGCGGATCGCCTGGAACTCGCTCAGGTCCTTCATCGCCTCGGGGAAGATCGCGTCCGCGCCGGCCTCCACTAGCGCCCTGGCCCGGTCCTGGGCGGCCTGGAGACCGTCCGTTGCCCGGATATCGGTCCGGGCCATGATCAGGAAGTTCGGGTCGCGCCGGGCGTCCGCCGCCGCACGGATCCGCTTCGTGGCGGTCTCGAGGTCCACCACATTCTTGCCGTCGAGGTGGCCGCAGCGCTTCGGGTTGAACTGGTCCTCGATATGGCAGCCGGCCAGGCCGGCGTTCTCAAGTTCCTGGATGCTGCGGGCCACGTTCATCGGTTCGCCGAAGCCTGTGTCAGCGTCCACAATCGACGGCAGATCGGTCATCCGGGCGATCTGCCCGGCTCTGGTGGCCACCTCGGTCAGTGTGGTCAGCCCGATGTCGGGCAGGCCGAGGTCGTTGGCCAGGACGGCGCCGGAGATGTACACCCCGGCGAAGCCCTTTTCCTCGATCAGCCGCGCGGAGAGCGGGTTGAACGCGCCCGGGAATTGCTGGATGGTGCCGGAGGCCAGGAGCTCGCGGAACCGGATCCGCTTCTGCTCCGGCGTGGTCTTCGAATACAGCATTAGAAGAGTCCCTTCGGTGCTGCGGCGAGGTCGATCACGCCGTCGGCGGCCTGGATGTTCAGCTGGTCCAGCTCGCCGGCCGCGAGCTCGGGGAGCCGGGCAGCCGCGGCGAGGAACCGCTCGATTTCCTCGTCCGCCACGAGGCCGGCGGCGAGGGTGCGGAATTTGTTGATGTACTGCTCGCGCGCGAACGGCCGGGCGCCCAGCGGGTGCGCGTCGGCGACGGCGATCGACTCGGTGATGACGGTGCCGTCCTTCAGTGTGATCACCACGGTGCCGCCGAACGCCTTCTCGGCGATGTCCAGGGAGTGGTACCGCCGGGTCCACTCGGGATCCTCCACCGTGGTGACCTTGTGCCACAACTCCACGGTGTCCGGGCGGCCGGCGCGTTCCGGGGCGTAGGAATCGACGTGGTGCCAGGCGCCGTCCTGCAGGGCGACGGTGAAGATGTACGGGATGGAGTGGTCCAGGGTTTCGCGGCTGGCCGTGGGGCTGTACTTCTGCGGGTCGTTGGCGCCGGAGCCGATCACGTAGTGCGTGTGGTGGCTCGTCTTGATCAGCACGGATTCGACGTTGGCGGGGTCCGTGACCTCGGGGTGTTCGCCGTGCAGCTTCCGGGCCAGGTCGATCCACGCCTGTGCCTGGTACTCGGCCGAGTGCTCCTTGGTGTAGGTATCCAAGATGGCGCGCTTGGCCTCGCCGGCCTCAGGCAGCGGCACCATGTAGGAAGCTTCGGGGCCGTCCAGCATCCACGCGATCACGCCGTCTTCGCCCTCGTAGATCGGCACGGGGGAGGTCTGGCCGCGCATGGCGCGGTCCGCGGATTCGACCGCCATCTTGCCGGCGAACGCCGGGGCGTGGGCCTTCCAGGTCGAGATTTCGCCCTTGCGGGACTGCCGGGTGGCGGTGGTGGTGTGCAGGGCCTGGCCGACGGACTGGAAGATCGTCTCGACGTCGAGACCCAGCAGGGTGCCGATGCCGGCGGCCGCGGACGGGCCGAGGTGCGCCACGTGGTCGATCTTGTGCTTGTGCAGGCAGATGGCCTTGACCAGGTTGACCTGGATTTCGTAGCCGGTGGCGATCCCGCGGACCAGGTCCTGGCCGCTGGCGCCGACGTGCTGGGCGACGGCGAGGATCGGGGGAATGTTGTCCCCCGGGTGGGAGTAGTCCGCGGCGAGGAAGGTGTCGTGGTAGTCGAGCTCGCGGACCGCGACGCCGTTGGCCCAGGCGGCCCATTCGGGGGAGACCCGCTCCTCGATGCCGAAGACCTTCGAGCCCTTGCCGCCGGTGGTGGGGCCGTGGGTGAGGGCCTGGGCGCGGGCGGCGACGATCGGGGCGCGGTTCAGCGAGGCGATCGCCACGGAGGCGTTGTCGATAACGCGGTTGATCACCATGTCGGTGACCTCAGCGGTGACGTCCACAGGATCCGCGGCAACTTTGGCGATCTTGTAGGCGAGCTGGTCCTCGCGGGGCAGGTTTTCCTCGCTCTTGTAAACGCGGACGTGGTGTTCCTTGACCATGGTGCTCCTTCTAGTGAGGTGTATGCGTGGCTTTGACGTGGGAAAGGCTGCGGTGCAGGTGAAGTGTGGTGGCGGCCTCGGCCAGTCGCGGGTTGCCGGCGGCGATCGCCTCGGCGATGGCCGCGTGCTCGGCGGCGGCGGCGGTGAGCCGGGCGGCGTCGTCGGCGGCGAGGCGCCGGACGCGTACGAGGTGGACGCGAAGGCTGCGCATGGCCTGAACGAGGTACGCGTTGGAGATCGCGGCGTCGATGGCCGTATCGAGCCGCCCCACCAGCTCGTAGTAGTCGTGCAGGGCCGGCTCCTGCCCGCCGATCAGTTCCGGGGCCCGGAGCAGCTCGCACCGGAGCGCCTCGAAGGTCGCCGGGTCGCCGCGCTCGGCGGCCAGGGCGGCGGCCTTCCCTTCGAGGGTTTCGCGGAGTTCGAACAATTCATCGATGTCGTCGAGGGAAATGTCGGTCACGACGACGCCGCGTCCGCCCGCCGTCGTCGTCAGTCCCTCGGCCGTGAGCCGGCTCAGTGCCTCCCGCAGCGGAGTGCGGGAGATGCCCAGACGCTCCGACTGTTCAACTTCGGCAAGAACTGTTCCGGGCAGCAGGCGCCACTCGATGATGTCGTCGCGCAAGGCCCTGTAGGCCTTGTCACTGGCGCGCATGCTGCCTCCTTCGATGGCGGCCCGGTAGTGGTAACTATCAATCAGTGTATACACGCAGGGGCGCCTTGCCCAGCACCGCGCGGCTTCAGTGCAGAAAAGGGGCACTTGTGTATACAGAGGCCTTGTCGTTGCGGTCGGCCGCGGTCTACCATGGGGGCATCACACCGTCGTGGACAGGATGCATGTCATGGTCAGCAAGAGCTACCGGCCCACCTACGAACGTAGCCTGGAACAGCCCGCAGAATTTTGGCTGGAGGCCGCACGCGGAATCTCCTGGTCCGCCCCGCCCCGCCAGGCCCTCGATGCCAGCCGGGCGCCGCTCTACGACTGGTTTCCCGACGGCGTCCTGAACACGTGCTACAACGCCCTTGACCGGCATGTGGCCGAGGGCCGGGGCGCGCAGGACGCCCTGATTTACGACTCCGCGATGCTGGGCGTTCAGCAACGCTTCAGCTATGCCGAACTCACGGAGCTCGTGGCCCGGTTCGCCGGGGTGCTGCGCCGGGCCGGTGTCGGCCGGGGTGACCGCGTAGTGATCTACATGCCGATGATCCCCGAGGCCGCGATCGCGATGTTGGCCACCGCCCGGCTCGGCGCCGTGCACTCCGTGGTCTTCGGCGGCTTTGCCCCCAAGGAGCTCGCCGCCCGCATCCGGGACGCCGCTCCCGCCGCGGTAGTGACCGCGTCCGGCGGCATCGAGCCGTCCCGCCGGATTGAATACCTGCCCGCCGTCGCTGAGGCCCTCGGCATCGCCGGTGCCCCGGACACCCCCGTGCTGGTCAAGGCCAGGGACGGCTTCGCCTCGACGGTGGCCTCCATGGCGGCCGAACACCCCGGATGGCTCGACTGGGACGCCGAGATGGCCTCCGCGGAGCCCGCAGCGCCGGTGGACGTCAAGGCCACGGATCCGCTGTACATCCTTTACACCTCGGGCACCACCGGCTCGCCGAAGGGCGTGGTGCGGGACAACGGCGGCCATGCCGTGGCCCTGAAATGGACCATGGAAAACATCTACGACGTCGCGCCCGGAGACGTCATGTGGACCGCCTCGGACGTCGGCTGGGTGGTGGGGCACTCCTACATCGTGTACGGGCCGCTGCTGGCTGGCGCCACCACGGTGCTGTACGAAGGCAAACCCGTGGGGACTCCCGACGCCGGCGCGTTCTGGCGGGTGATCCAGGACCACAAGGTCAACGTCTTGTTCACGGCTCCCACCGCGCTGCGTGCCATCCGGAAAGCCGACCCCGAGGCGGAACTGCTCGGCAAGAACGACGTCTCCAGCCTGCGGACGCTGTTCGCGGCCGGCGAGCGGCTGGACACCGACACCTTCCACTGGGCTTCCCGGGTCCTGGGTGTCCCGGTGGTTGACCACTGGTGGCAGACCGAGACAGGCTGGGCCATCTGTGCCAACCCCCGTGGCCTCGACGGGCTGCCGATCAAGGCAGGCTCGCCCAGCGTCCCGATGCCCGGGTTCCGGCTCACCATCGTGGACGGAGCGGGCGAGGAGGTCGAGGCCGGCACCGAGGGCAACATCGTCCTAGGCCTGCCGCTGCCGCCCGGTACCCTGACAACGCTCTGGCGCAACGACGAACGCTACATTTCCTCGTACCTGCAGGCGTTCGAAGGCTACTACGCCACCGGAGACTCCGGCTACCGGGACGGCGACGGCTACGTCTTCGTCATGGGCCGCACCGACGACATCATCAACGTCGCTGGACACCGGCTCTCCACCGGCGCCATGGAACAGGTGATCGGCCAGCATCCGGCCGTCGCCGAATGCGCCGTGATTGGCCTCGCCGACCCGCTCAAGGGCCAGCGTCCCAGCGGGTACGTGGTCCTCAAATCCGGGGTGGACGTGCCCGAGGACATCCTGGTCAAGGACCTGGTCGCCTTGGTCCGGCGCGACATCGGCGCCGTGGCGGACTTCAAGCACGTCACGGTCGTGGAGGCCCTGCCCAAGACGCGGTCCGGCAAGATCCTGCGCAAGACCATGCGCCAGATCGCCGACGGCGAGAACTACGTGGTGCCGTCCACGATCGAGGACGCCGGCGTGATCGACCGGCTGCTCGGAACCCTTCGCCCCACCGCCACGGAGTGACCGGGTCCGCCTGACCGGCCGGCAGGGTCAGCCGCGGCGTCACGCACGGCAGGCTTTTGGATCCCGGTGCCGGTCGCGACGCCGTGAGTCCGCCGGCGGTGCGCTGGGTCCGTCCCGAAACTCTGCGTTGCGTGACGCCGTGCGGGTCGGTGGCGGGGGAGTGCGGCCCGCATCTGGGGCCGGAGTTTACGACGGCGGCCGGTTCCAGCGGTATTCGTTCTCCGGCCGCCCGGGCGTGCCGTAGCGCGCCGCGCGGGAGACTGTTCCGGCGTCGGCGAGGTGCTCGAGGTAGCGCCGGGCCGTGACCCGGGACATGCCGAGGGCCGTCATGACCTCGGTGGCCGACACCGCCCCCGCCTGCCGTTTGATGAAGTCCTGGACGGATTCCAGGGTGGACTCCGCCAGGCCCTTGGGCAGCGACACTTCGGAGGGGGCCCGCAGGCTTGCGAATGCCTGATCCACGTCCCTTTGCGAGGCGCCGGCTCCCGCCGGTCCGGTCCGGGGAGACGCCAGCTGCTCGCGGAACTGCCGATAGCTGGCGAGCTTGTCCGCGAACGTGGCATACGTGAACGGCTTGATCAGGTATTGGACGACGCCGGTGGACACCGCGCTGCGGACGATGTTCAGTTCCCGCACGGCGGTGATGGCGATGATGTCGGCGAAGAGTCCGGCCGCCCGCATGCGGCGTGCGATGTCCAGGCCGTGCAGGTCCGGAAGGTTCATGTCCAGCAGGACCAGCTCCACCGGATTGCCTGCTGCGGAGAATTCCGAAAGGAGGCGAAGCGCGGACTGCCCGTCGGGGGCGGAGCCGGCCAAGGTGAAACCCTCAAGCCTGCCGATGTACGCGGCGTGCGCCGCGGCGGCGATGGGCTCGTCCTCGACGACGAGCACCCGGATGTCGCTCATGGCTGTTCCTCTGGTGTGACGGGCAGTGTTGTGACCGGCAGTGGTGTGACCGGCAGTGTGACACGGAACAGTGCCCCGGCCGGGCTCGTGATTGTCATGGTACCGCCCAAGCGCTGCACCGCCTGGCGGACCAGGGCCAGTCCCAGGCCCCGCCCGAACGGGCCCGGGGCCTTCGTGCTGAAGCCGTGGCGGAACACGTCCTCCACGGCCCCCGGGTCGATGCCGGGGCCGCTGTCCTCCACCGTGATCTCGAGGGCGGACCCTGTGGTCTCGACGGTCAGCTCCACGAGCCGCGGCGGCGGCGCCTCGGCCGCTGCGTCGATCGCGTTGTCCAGCAGGTTCCCGAGGATCGCCACGAGGTCCTGCACGGCCAGACCCGTCACGGCCGTGGAGCCTGACGTGTTCAGGCTCAGTTCGACGCCGCGCTCATGGGCTTCGGCGGCCTTGCCCATGATCAGGGCGCCGAGTACCGGCTCCTCAATGGAGCGGACGAGGTCGTCCGTCAGCCGTTGGCTTAGTTCCAGATCCTTGGTGGCGAAGTCCAGCGCCTCTGGTGCCCGGCCCAGTTCCATGAGCGAGACGATCGTGTGGAGCCGGTTGGCGTGTTCATGGGTCTGGGCGCGCAGAGCGTCCGAAAGCGTGCGCATGGTTTCCAGTTCGCTGCCGAGCGATTCGATTTCGGTGCGGTCCCTGATGGTGGCCACCGTGCCATAGACAGGAGTGCCATAGACAGGAGCGCCCCGGACGGAAGTGCCGGCGCGAGTGCTGTCGGCGGGAGTGCCGGCGGCGGGGGCGGAAGCCGCTCCCCGCTGGCGGGTTCCGGCAGAGGGAGGCCCCACCGCCGGGCCCTGGTTGACCACCAGGATCCGGGAACCGGTCAGATGAATCTCATCGAGCGCGGTCCGCCCGGATTCGAAGAGTTCCTTGAGGCTGGGTGGCAGCGGCAACGCTGCAAGGGACGGTGCGTTCCGGCGCCTGCCTGCCGTGGCGCCCGGGGCTTCCGTGCCGGCAGCCGGTCCGCCGTCCGAGGACTGCTTCGGCAACCCCAGGAGTTCGGCGGCCTGGTCGTTGTACATCACCACGTTGCCCTTGGGGTCGATGAGGATCACGCCCTCGCGCACCGAATGCAGGACCGATTCGTAGTAGGCGAATAGCTGGCCCAGTTCCTCGGGTCCCCAGCCCCGGGTCACCCGGCGCAGGTACCTGCCCAGGAGCCAGGATGCCGCCCAGCCGGCCGCCAGGAGCGTCAGGGCGATAGCCAGCAGCGCCGGCAGCCTGCCGGAGACCGCGACATCCACGGTCCTGACCGTGACGCCCGCGGCCACGAGGGCGCGTACTTTTCCGTTCGCGTCCTTGACCGGGGCGATGGTGCGCACCGACGGGCCGAGAGTGCCGGCCACGACCTCCGTAAACACCTGTCCGTTGAGGGCCTCATTGATCGAGCCGATGTACGGCTTGCCCAGTTCCTCGTTGCGGGGATGGGTCCACCGCGTCCGGTCCGGGGCCATGATCGTGATGAAGTCCGCGCCGGCATCCTTCGTGATCTTCAGGGCATAGGGCTGGAGCAGGGGCGACGGGTCGGCGGCGCTCGCCGCCTGCAGCACAAAGGGAGCGTCGGCTACGGCGGTGGCAATGCCCGCCATCCGGCGGCCGGCCTCGTCATAGGCGCGGTCGCGAGCGTCCACGAACGCGGCCGTGCCGACAATGGCGGTCAGGGCCACCATGAACAGCAGCTGGGCCACAAACAGCCTGCGGGCGATGCTCCAGCGGTGGATCATCAACACCTTTCCATGACCAATATGAACGCAAGGGTGATGCGCGTCACCCCGTCATCAATGATGGGGGTACACACAAGAACGGACATTGATGGGGCCCTCGGCCGCATCAATGTCCAGCCTATCCAAGGAGAACACCATGGCCTCTCAACGAGGAGAGTCAGCGGCACCGGCCGTGGCGCCGGTCAAGAAGCGCAAGGGGCTGGACAAGTCCCACTACCTTTACATCGCAGTCATCGTTGCCGTGATCGCAGGCGCCCTCGTCGGGCTGCTCTTCCCCGAGCTCGGCAAGTCCCTCAAACCGCTGGGCGACGGGTTCATCAAACTCATCAAGATGATGATCGGGCCGGTGATCTTCTGCACCATCGTCCTGGGCATCGGCTCCATCGCCAAGGCAGCCACCGTCGGCAAGGTCGGCGGCCTGGCCCTCATCTACTTCATGGTGATGTCCACCTTCGCCCTGGCCATGGGCCTGGTCGTCGGTAACCTGATCCATCCGGGGGAGGGCCTCAACCTGGCCCCCTACGATCCGAACAAGAAGGCGGCTGCCGACAGCACCGTCGATTTCCTGCTTGGCATCATCCCGGGCGACATTCCCGTCCTGCCGACACTCCTCGCCGCGATCCTGGTCGGCTTCGCCCTGCAGAAGATGGGCCCGCAGGGAACCCCGATCCTCAAGGCCGTCGGTTACGGACAGGCCCTGGTGTTCCGCATCCTCATCATGATCATGTGGCTGGCCCCCGTCGGCGCCTTCGGTGCGATTGCCGCCGTCGTCGGTGCCACCGGCGTGCAGGCCATCTTCAGCATGTTCACCCTGATGGCCGCCTTCTACATCACCTGCGCCCTGTTCATCGTCGTGATCCTCGGCGGCCTGCTCAAGGTGGTCTCCGGCGTCAGCATCTTCCGGCTCATGAACTACCTGGCCCGCGAATACCTGCTGATCTTCTCCACCTCCTCCTCCGAAGCGGCGCTGCCGCGCCTGATCGCGAAGATGGAACACCTCGGCGTGTCCAAGCCCGTCGTGGGCGTGACGGTCCCCACCGGCTACTCCTTCAACCTCGACGGCACGGCCATCTACCTGACCATGGCCTCGCTCTTCGTCGCCAACGCCATGGGCACGCCGCTGGACCTGGGCGCCCAGATTTCCCTGCTGATCTTCATGATCATCGCCTCCAAGGGTGCCGCCGGCGTCACCGGTGCCGGACTCGCAACCCTGGCCGCCGGACTCCAGTCGCACGCGCCGCAGCTCCTGGGCGGCGTAGGGATGATCGTCGGGATCGACCGCTTCATGTCGGAAGCGCGCGCCCTGACCAACTTCACCGGCAACGCCGTGGCCACGGTGCTGATCGGCACCTGGGTCAAGGAGATCGACGGCGGCCGGGTGGACCGTGTGCTCGCCGGCGCTGAGCCGTTCGACGAGGAGACCATGCTCGCCGCCCACAGCCCGGCCCGGGAGCCGCAAGCCGAACCGGCACCGGCCGCCCCCGCCTACGCATAAACGGGCCCGCCTGCCCCGAGAACCACCGAAGACCACGGAAGACTGCCCGGACGCCCGCCAGCGCCCGGGCAGTCTTGTGCCGGGCAGTCTTTTGCCGGGCACGGCAGTGCCCCCCAACACCCCGGTCTGCGGCATCCATTCCCTCGCCGGCCTCAACCTTCGACTTCTACCGGAAGGTCAAGGCTCAGATGACGGAGGTTGTCAAGGTCCGCCGAATACCGTGTCGGGCGCTGTAACCTTGGGAGGAAACACGCTCGGCTCCGGAGCCCAGCGGGAGCAACACCAGGCACGACAATCACCGTCATCGAAAGTGTGGATAGATACGTGAGCAGCGAACAGGGTTCAGCAACTCTGGAAGGCACCGAACTCGATCTGGAAGACGCCGTCATGGGCCCCACCGGGCGGCCCCATCACGACTTTCCGGAGCCTGCGCCGCTGTCCTCCCATGGTCCTGCACGGGTCATCGCCATGGTGAACCAGAAGGGCGGGGTGGGTAAGACCACGTCCACCATCAACCTCGCCGCAGCCCTGGCCGAATACGGCCGCCGCGTGCTTTTGGTCGACTTCGATCCGCAGGGCGCCCTGTCCGCCGGCCTCGGCACCAACCCGCACGAGCTCGACCTCACCGTGTACAACGTGCTGATGGACCGCAAGGTGGACATCCGCGACGCCATCCAGAAGACCGGCGTGGAGAACGTGGACCTGCTGCCGGCCAACATCGACCTCTCCGCCGCCGAGGTGCAGCTGGTCAACGAGGTGGCCCGCGAGCAAGTCCTGGACCGGGCGCTGAAGAAGGTCGAAGACGACTACGACGTCGTCCTGATCGACTGCCAGCCTTCCCTCGGCCTGCTTACGGTCAACGCCCTGACCGCCGCACACGGCGTCATCATCCCGTTGATCTGTGAATTCTTCGCCCTCCGGGCCGTGGCGCTCCTGGTCGAAACCATCGACAAAGTCCAGGACCGCCTCAACCCGCGGCTGCAGGTGGACGGCGTCCTCGCCACGATGTACGACGCCCGGACCCTGCACGGCCGGGAGGTCATCGCCCGCCTGGTGGAGGCCTTCGGCGACAAGGTCTTCGAGACCGTGATCAAGCGCTCCATCAAGTTTGCAGACGCCACGGTGGCCGCCGAACCCATCACCACCTACGCGGGCAACCACGTCGGTGCCGACGCGTACCGCCGACTGGCCAAAGAGCTGATTTCGCGCGGCGGCGCGCCCTAGGCAGGAGCGTGGCAGCCGCCTCCCCGCCGGTGGAGCTCGACGCACCTGCGGATCCCGCAGCCCGGGCCGGAAAGAAACCCGCATTCGAAGTGCGGCTGGCCAACTTCACCGGCCCGTTCGACCTCCTGCTCGGCCTCATCTCCAAGCATCAGCTGGACATCACCGAGGTGGCCCTGTCAACGGTCACTGACGAATTCATCAAGTACATCCGGGGCCTGCAGCAGCTGGGGGAGGAGTGGGCCCTGGACGAGGCCAGCGAATTCCTCGTGATTGCGGCGACGCTCCTGGACCTTAAGGCCGCCCGGCTGCTGCCCGCCGGCGAGGTAGAGGACGACGAGGACATTGCCCTGCTCGAAGCCCGCGACCTCCTGTTCGCCCGGCTGCTGCAGTACAAGGCGTTCAAGCACGTGGCCGGGATGATCGGTTCCACGCTCGGGCACGAAGCGCGGCGGTATCCACGGCAGGTTGCCCTGGAGGGGCACTTCGCGGCCCTGCTTCCGGAATTGCTCTGGCGGCATACCCCGGAGCAATTCGCATCCCTGGCCGAGAAGGCGCTCAAACCCAAGGAGGCGGCCCCCACGGAAGTGGGACTGGCGCACTTGCACTCCGCGCCGGTGAGCGTCAAGGAACAGGCCGAACTGCTGGGAAGCCGGTTGCGGCTGGGTCTGCCGCTGACGTTCCGGGCGCTGATCGCCGACGCCGAGTCCACCCAGGTGGTGGTGGCGCGGTTCCTGGCCCTGCTTGAGCTGTTCCGCGACCGCGCCGTCGGCTTTGACCAGCTGTTGCCGCTGGGGGACTTGACCGTGCGCTGGACGGCCGATACTCCTGAGTGGAGCTCCGACAACCTGAGTGAAGAATATGAGGACCAGCCGTGAACGACCCATGGCCTGACGCGCAGACCGGCGCTGAGCCCGGCCTGGCGGCACCTGCCGGCGAGGACACCGCACCGGACGTCTCCGGGTTGCCCGGCGGCGCCCGCGCGGCCCTCGAGGCCGTGCTGATGGTGATCGACGAACCTGCCACCGCCGCGGCCCTGGCAGCGGGGCTGAACCTGACGGTCGACGTCGTCGAGTCCCACCTGGCTGAACTGCAGCGGGAGTATAACGGCTATACTGTTAATGCCCCGGATGCGGACGTCGCCAGTTTCAACGGCAACAATGCCGCCCCCCGGGGTTTTGAATTGCGGAATATCGCCGGAGGCTGGCGTATCTATTCACGCGCGGAGTTTGCCGAGATTGTGGGCGGGTTCGTGCTGGAGGGACAGACAGCCAGGCTGACGCAGGCGGCGCTCGAAACGCTCGCCGTCATCGCTTACCGCCAGCCCGTTTCGAGGGCGCGGGTGTCTGCAATTCGAGGAGTCAATGTTGACTCTGTCGTGCGGACGCTGACGCAGCGGGGGCTGATCGAGGACTCGGGAACTGATCCCGAATCCGGTGCAATCCTCTACCGCACGACATCGTATTTCCTTGAGCGGATGGGGATCGGCTCGGTGGCTGAATTGCCGCAGCTTTCCCCCCACCTTCCAGGTCTGGAAGGCATCGAGGAATTTTACGACGCGGGAACAATGTAGGCAGTATTTAATGCAGAATCTGTGCAGGCACAACGTCTGCGCACGAGTATCCACCGGGCAGAACAAGTTGCCCGGCCGGCGGGTGTTGTCGGGAGACAGCGGCCGCAGGCCACCAACGTAAGGACGGGTCATGACACAGGCGGGACGCCAGGGTTCACCACGTAACGGTTCGGGACGCAACAGCGCCGGACAAAACTATGCCGGGAAAAACCCGGCGCAAAGCGGTTCAGGCCGTGGCGCGCAGGGCGGCAGCCGCGGCGCCCAGGGCGGCGCCGGCTACAAGGGCGGCGGAGACCGCCCCTTCAAGCACCCCAAGCCGCGCGAAGAGGCTTTCATCGATCCGGACCTTCAGGGTCCCGACGGCGCGCCGTCAACGGGCCGCCCGGCTTCGGGCGACTGGAAGTCCAAGGCGCCCTCCGGCAAGGAAGCTGCCCGCAAGGCGGCCGCCCGCAAGCCCGGCTTCGGCAAGGCCCCCGGCACGCCCGGCGCCCTCAAGCCCAAGCCGCGCACCGGCGCCGCCAAGTTCGCCGGTCCCCGCGCCTTCGGCAGCGAACGCTTCGGCCAGAACCTCGGACCGGTGCGCAAGCCCGCCCGTAACCGCGGACCGCGCCGCGAGGTGCCGCAGTCTGAGCTGCACGACGCCGACGGCATTCGCCTGCAGAAGGTCATGGCCTCGGCCGGCGTCGCCTCACGGCGCGTCTGCGAGGAAATGATCGCCGAAGGCCGCGTCGAGGTCGACGGCCAGGTTGTCACCGAGCTCGGTGTGCGCGTCGACCCGAAGACGGCCGTGATCCACGTCGACGGCCTGCGCATCCAGCTGGACGAAAACATGGTCTACATGGTCTTCAACAAGCCCAAGGGCGTCGTCTCCACCATGGAGGACCCGGACGGCCGCCCGTGCATCAGCGACTTTGTCCGCAACCACCACGGCGAACGCCTCTTCCACGTGGGCCGTCTCGATGTCGCCACGGAGGGGCTGCTGCTCCTGACGAACGACGGCGAGCTCGCCAACCGTCTGACCCACCCGTCCTACGAAGTCCCCAAGACCTACCTCGTGCAGGTCCGCGGGCCGTTCCCGCAGGGCGTTGGCGCCGAACTCAAGGCCGGCGTCGAACTCGAGGACGGGATCGCCTCGGTGGATTCCTTCAAGCTCGTCGACTCGACTCCCGGCCACGTGCTGATCGAGGTCGTGCTGCACTCGGGCAAGAACCGGATCGTCCGGCGCTTGTTCGACGCTGTCGGGTTCCCCGTGCTGCGCCTGGTTCGCGTCAAGGTTGGTCCCATCGGACTGGGCGACCAGCGCCAGGGCAGCATCCGCAACCTCGGCAAGCAGGAAGTCGGCCACCTGCTGGCATCCGTGGGCCTGTAACCATGTCCGCCTTTCGCACGCACGGCCGCGGCCACTTGAACGGGCCCGTGGTCATTGTGGGCTCCGGGCTCCTGGGCACCAGCATCGGGCTGGGGCTCCGGGGGCGCGGAGTGGCGGTGTTCCTCTCGGACCCCTCGCCGACCAACCAGGCCGTCGCGGTCGACATCGGCGCCGGCCTGCCCCTGGCGCGCCTCGAAGGCGAGCCGGAGCTCGTCGTCGTGGCTGCGCCGCCGGACGTCACGGCGGACGTCGTTGCCAAAGCGCTGCAGGATTACCCTGCCGCCGTCGTGGTGGACATCGCGAGCGTGAAAACAGCCATCCTGGCCGATCTGCGCAGCCGCGGCGCCGACCTGGG
Organism: Arthrobacter sp. YAF34; assembly: GCF_052113245.1. Classification (NCBI taxonomy): domain Bacteria; kingdom Bacillati; phylum Actinomycetota; class Actinomycetes; order Micrococcales; family Micrococcaceae; genus Arthrobacter; species Arthrobacter sp. YAF34. The sequence goes on along the minus strand of NZ_JBFRCV010000009.1, from coordinate 208,016 downwards.
CCGATACGTGGGAACCCATCCGATGGCCGGGCGCGAGAAATCCGGCCCCGTGGCCGCCCGCGGCGAGCTGTTCACGTCCATGCCGTGGGTGGTGTGTCCGGCGGACGAGACTCTTCCCGAGTCCCTCCGGGTGGCGCGTGCGCTGGCCGGTGACCTCGGCGCCGTCGTGTCCGAGTTCGCCGCCGACGAACACGACGAGGCCGTGGCGCTGGTCTCGCACCTGCCTCAGGTGATGTCCTCGCTGGTGGCCAGCCGCCTGCAGGGCACGCCCCCGCATGCGCTGTCCCTGGCGGGCAACGGGCTGCGGGACGTAACCCGCATCGCCGCGAGTGATCCCACGCTCTGGGTCCAGATCCTGGGCGCGAACGCGGACAAGGTCGTGGAGATCCTGCACGGCGTCCGCGAGGACCTCAACCGGCTGATCGGCACCCTGGAAGCCCCGACCGCTCCCGGCGCGAGGCTGGACCTCGCCCAGCTGATCAGCGAAGGCAACGCCGGCCAGTCCCGGATTCCGGGCAAGCACGGCGGACCCCCGCAGGCCTACGCGTGGCTGACGGTCCTGGTGGATGACACACCGGGGCAGATCGCGAAGCTCCTGACCGAGATCGGCGAAATCGGCGTCAACGTCGAAGACCTCCGCCTCGATCACTCGTCGGGACAGAACGTAGGCATGGTGGAAATTTCCGTCCTGCCCAACAAACATGACCTCTTGATAGAGGCGCTCAACGACCGTGGATGGCGGGTACTCCAGTAATGACCCAAGAACTCATCGAAACGGTGGACGTGCTCCGCCCCGGGAAAAGCCTCGTCGTCGCCATCGACGGCCCTTCCGGTTCGGGCAAGTCCAGCGTCAGCAAGGAAGTGGCCCGCCGGCTGAAACTGGCCTACCTGGACACCGGCGCCATGTACCGCGCCCTGACGTGGTTCTGCGTGGAGAACGGCACGGACCTGGACGACGCAGCCGCCATCGAGGCCGCGTCCAAGGCGTTCCCGCTGGAAATCAGCACCAGCCCGGCGGATGAGTATGTCCGCGTCGCCGGGAACGACGTCACGCTGGCCATCCGGGAGCCCGCCATTTCCGCGGCCGTCAGCGCCGTCGCCACCGCCCTGGGCGCGCGCACGGAACTGATCCGCCGGCAGCGCGAACTGATCGAAAAGCACCACCGCCGCATGGTGGTGGAGGGCCGGGACATCACCACCGTCGTCGTGCCCGGGGCCGAGGTGCGGATGCTGCTGACCGCCAGTGAAGAGGCCCGGCTGCGCCGCCGCGGCATCCAGCTGGGCGGCAGCCAGAACGCAGAGCAGCTGGCAGCCCAGGTCACCCACCGCGACGCCAAAGACTCCACCGTGGTGAACTTCACCACGGCTGCGGACGGCGTCGTCACCCTCGACTCCTCGGAGCTGGACTTCGACGAGACAGTTCAGGCCGCCCTCGACATCGTGGACACCGTGATCAACCACACGGTTGGCCAGCAAGGCAGCCCGCAGCCGACCGCGGCGAAGCAGCCCACCCTCCAGCCCCGGGCCGCGCACGGTGACTGAAGGGCGCAGTCCGGAGCGGGTGCCGGCGTTGCATCCCGGCCGCTGGACCACCGCGTGGAGCCGGCCCGTGGGCTGGCTCCTGGACCACGTCGTCTACCGCACCTCCGTCAGCGGACGGTCCAATGTCCCGGCGGCCGGACCCGTGATCTTCGCGGGCAACCACATCAGCTTCCTCGACGGGCCCGTCATGTTCGGCGCCGCGCCCCGGCCCATGCACATCCTGGTCAAGCAGGAGATGTTCACCGGGTTCCTTGGCCGGGTACTCACGGCGTCGGGCCAGCTGCCGGTGGATCGCCGCGGCGACCGCAAGGCGCTGACGGCGGCCCGCAGCCTGCTCGACGCCGGACGGTGCGTCGGGATCCTGCCCGAAGGCACCCGGGGGAGCGGCTCGGCGGCCTCGATCAACAATGGGGTGGCGTGGCTGGCGCTCAACTCGGGCGCCACAGTGGTCCCCGTGGCCATCCTGGGCACCAGGGTCGGCGGGGAGCACCTGGACACGGTTCCCGCATTCCGCCGGCGGCTGCACGTCAGTTTCGGCGGGGCCATCAACGTCAGCCGCAGGCCCGGCGAGACCGGCCGTGTTTCAATGGACAGGGCGGGAACCGAAATCCGGGCCGCGCTGGCGCGCCACGTCCAGGACTCAGTCCAAAGAACCGGGCAGCCGCTGCCCCACGCGGAATCCCCGCACCAACGTCATAGAGCAGTAGCCGGGACGCCGGCAGATCACCACCTAAGGAAAGTGCAATGAGCGATACGACTCAAACCTCCGGCAATTTTGGCGCCGGCGAAGACGAATACACGCCCACCGGCACCGACCAGGTGGCTGAGAACCTTGCCGCCCTGGACGACGACGAGGCGGAGCTCCGCGCTGCGTCCCTTCGGGCCGGCCTGGACGACTACGAGCTGGACGAGGACGACGCCGCCCTGCTGAGCGGCCACTTCGACGACGAGGACTTCGACGGACCGGTCAAGCTGGATCCCGTCCTGGCCATCATCGGCCGGCCCAACGTGGGCAAGTCCACCCTGGTCAACAGGATCCTGGGCCGCCGAGAGGCAGTGGTCGAGGACACCCCCGGCGTCACCCGCGACCGCGTCATGTACTCGGCGAACTGGAACGGCCGCAACTTCACCGTGGTGGACACCGGCGGCTGGGAACACGATGCCCGCGGCATCCACGCCCGGGTGGCGGAGCAGGCCGAGATGGCCGTGGAGCTCGCGGACGCCGTCCTGTTCGTGGTCGACTCCGCCGTCGGCGCCACCGCCACCGACGAAGGCGTCATGAAGATGCTGCGCAAGTCGAAGAAACCGGTCATCATGGTCGCCAACAAGGTCGATGACTTTGCCCAGGAAGCCGACTCGGCGACCCTCTGGGGCCTGGGCTTCGGTGAGCCGTACCCCGTCTCGGCCCTGCACGGCCGCGGCGTGGCCGACCTCCTTGACCACGTCATGGACACGCTTCCGGAATACTCCCTGATCGAGGGCCTCGAGCGTTCCGGCGGTCCCCGCCGTATCGCCTTGATCGGCCGCCCGAACGTCGGCAAGTCCTCGCTGCTGAACAAGCTCGCCGGTTCCGAGCGCGTGGTGGTGGACAACACCGCCGGCACCACCCGGGACCCGGTCGACGAATTCATCGAACTCGGCGGACGCACGTGGCGCTTCGTGGACACCGCCGGCATCCGCCGCCGCCAGCACATGGCCCAGGGCGCAGACTTCTACGCCTCGCTGCGCACCCAGAGCGCGCTCGAAAAGGCCGAGGTCGCCGTCGTGCTTCTGGCCGTGGACGAAGTGCTCAGCGAGCAGGATGTCCGCATCCTGCAGCTCGCCGTCGAATCCGGCCGCGCGCTGGTCCTCGCGTTCAACAAGTGGGACCTCCTCGACGACGAGCGCCGCCGCTACCTGGAGCGCGAAATCGAGCAGGACCTTGCCCACGTGGCCTGGGCGCCGCGGGTGAACATCTCGGCCAAGACCGGCTGGCACAAGGACCGGCTCGTCCCGGCCCTGGACACCGCCTTGGAAAGCTGGGACAAGCGCATCCCCACGGGACGCCTCAACGCGTTCCTGGGCGAACTCGTGGCCGCGCACCCGCACCCGGTCCGCGGCGGCAAGCAGCCCCGCATCCTGTTCGGCACGCAGGCGTCCAGCCGGCCGCCGAAGTTCGTCCTCTTCACCACCGGGTTCCTGGATCCGGGATACCGGCGCTTCATTACCCGCCGGCTCCGGGAGACCTTCGGTTTTGAAGGCACCCCGATCGAAGTCAACATGCGTGTACGCGAAAAGCGCGGCAAGAAACGTTAATTCCGACACACCGTGGCGGTGACAGCATGAAATTGTCACAGGCACCCTCCGGAATCGTGTAAGCTTTTGGAGGTGGTTCGGCCGGACTGCTTGGAAGAAAGCCTGGAGAGAAACCAGGACGACTTACCAGCGGAGAACGGCGGAACCAGCGGGCTGTAGCGCAGCTTGGTAGCGCACTTGACTGGGGGTCAAGGGGTCGCAGGTTCAAATCCTGTCAGCCCGACCAACAGAAAGTACCCCGCCATTCCTGATCAGGGAATGGCGGGGTTTTCTGTTTCGGCGCCTATGTCAAAAGCGGCTATGTCAAAAGTGCCTATTTCAAAAAGCGCGACGTCCGCCGGTCAGCCAGGATCTTTCCCTTGGTCTGACAGGTGGGACAGTACTGCAGGGCGGTGTCCGCGAAGGAAACCTCGCGAACGGTGTCGCCGCACACCGGGCACGCCTGGCCGGTCCGACCATGGACCCTCATCTGGCTCCGCTTGGTGTCCTTGAGCTGATTCGGCGCTTTGCCGTGGGCTTCCTCCACTGCCGTTCCCAGAACGGTGTGGATGGCGTCGTAGAGACGCTGGACCTCCGTCCGGTCCAGGGACTTGGCGAGGGCGAAGGGTGAAATCCTGGCGGCGTGCAGGATCTCGTCACTGTAGGCGTTGCCGACGCCGGCAATCACGCTCTGGGTTCTCAAGAGCCCCTTGACCTGCTGGGAACTGGACCCGAGGATGTCGGCCAGGGCATCGACGTCGAAGCCTGGACTGAACGGGTCCGGTCCGAGCGCCGCGATCCCGGGAACGTCGGACGGATCCCGGACCACATAGACGGCCAGGCCCTTCTTCGTGCCGGCCTCGGTCAGATCCAGGCCGCGCGGCCCGGGCCCGCCGGAAAAGTTCAGTCGCGCAGCTATGGGGCCGTGGCCCATCCGGAGTTGGATATCGGTGGGCGAGTCGGTGAAGCGGATCCATCCGGCTCTTGCCAGGTGGAAGACGAAATGCAGTCCGTCCGCGTCCAAGCTGATGAACTTGCCAAACCGCCGGACTCCGGTGACCACCTCGCCCTCAAGCCCGGAAAAGGGTGGATCCGCCGTCTTGAGCACCGCGAATGAAACGATCTGGACTTTCGTCACCACGGCACCGCGCAGCTGGGTGTCCAGAAACGCCGCCAGGGCCGCAAGCTCCGGGAGTTCGGGCATTGGCTAGCCCGCTTCCGCTGTGCCGCCGGGACTGCGGGTGACCCGTTTCCTGACCGGAGTCCGCGCATTTTCCGTCATCGGATCATCATTACAGACTCCTCCCGGGCCCGGCCGGATATGCCTATACTTTTCAGCGGCGGGCAGTTCGATTGGCCGCCGTTGACATTGGTGATTGACCCGATGAAAGGCCCATCATGAGCATCATTCCCGAAGAGCTGTCCTACACCGCGGAACACGAATGGGTTTCGGCCCCCAACGCCGACGGGGTTGTGCGCGTCGGCATCACCGATTTTGCCCAGGACGCCCTTGGGGATGTCGTTTACGCCCAGATGCCGGAGGTGGGTACCACCATCAAGGCCAACGACGTGGTCGGAGAGGTCGAGTCGACCAAGAGCGTCAGCGACATCTATGCCCCGGTTGCCGGTGAAGTGGTCTCCCGCAACGAGGCCCTGGACACCGATTCCGCCCTGATTAACTCGGATCCGTACGGTGAGGGCTGGCTGATCGAAATTAAGCTCGCGGAAGCCGACGCTGTCGAGTCGTTGCTCAGTGCATCCGAGTATGAACAACAGGTAGGCTAAAGGCAGAGGTCCTTGTGACCGGGTCGCTGGGGATTGTTGTTGGGATAAAAAAACAAAGCCGCGCCCGGGCGGAAGGATTTCTACCGGGACTGCGAGGCTTTTCCGGACGACATGCGTTGTTTGCAGGGGGGACACCTGCAGCGAATGAGGAGGACTCAATGTTTGGGCACGAACGGAACGACACCGGTGACGGTTACGGCACGGGTGGAGTGAAAGCTTCGGAGACCACGTCGATCAACCTCACTCCGGTGCGCGATGAACCCGACTTCACGCCGAAGCTCTCCACCGAGGAGCGGGCTGCTGTTGAGGCGCTTCCCTTCGGCTCGGCGCTGCTCGTCGCGCACAGCGGCCCCAACGCGGGCGCTCGGTTCCTGCTGGACTCCGACGTCACGACGGCGGGCCGGCACCCGGACGCCGACATCTTCCTCGACGACGTCACCGTGTCCCGCAGGCACGTTGAGTTCCGCCGCACCCCGCGCAGCTTCGAGGTAGTGGACACCGGGAGCCTCAACGGCACCTACGTCAACCACGACCGCGTCGATTCGGTGGAGCTGAAGTCCGGCAACGAGGTCCAGATCGGAAAGTTCCGCCTCACCTTCTACCTGAGCCCTGCCCGCGCAGCAGGCAACGTCTGATTCCGGGGTAGTTGCCTGTGGCCACGGCACATGCGGACCGGCGCGGACCCCAGGTTCTGAACATCGGGGAAGTCCTGGCTCAATTGAGCGACGACTTCCCCAGCATGACGGCGTCAAAAATCAGGTTCCTGGAGGAAAAGGGCCTCATTAACCCGCGCCGGACGCCTGCCGGCTACCGGCAGTATTCCGAGAACGACGTCGAGCGGTTGCGTTTCGTCCTGTCCCTGCAACGGGATCAGTACCTGCCGTTGAAGGTCATCAAGGACTACCTGGACGCGATCGACCGCGGCGAACGGCCGGAGAACCTGCCGGCCGGCGTCACGGTCTCCCCGCGGATCGTCTCCGAGGAACTCGCCACCGAGCTGCAGAACCGCGCGCGCCGGCTCAGCGAGGAACAGCTCCGGACTGAATCCGGGGCGAGCGTCCCGCTGCTGGAGTCGCTCCTGAGTTACGGCCTGATCGGCCACGTCAACGGCACGTTCGACGAACACGCCCTGCAGGTGGCGCGCGCGTGCGTCCAGCTGGAAAGCCATGGCCTGGAACCCCGTCACCTGCGGCCCTTCCAGGCGGCCGCCGACCGGGAATTCGGACTCGTGGAACGCGCCGTGGCCACGCTGACCTCGCGCAAGGACGCAGCCTCCCATGCCCGCGCCGCCGAGGCGGCCCGGGAAATCAGCGACCTCTGCCTGTCCCTGCACCAGGCGCTGGTCCACGACCGCATCTCAAGGATGGACATCTGATGATTGAGGTGGAGATTGTGGGCGTGCGGATCGAGCTGCCGTCCAACCAGCCGCTGGTCCTGCTCAAGGAAATACATGGTGAGCGGCACGTGCCGATCTGGATCGGGACGCCGGAAGCCAGTGCCATCGCCCTGGCCCAGCAGGGGGTCGTCCCGCCCCGGCCGATGACCCACGACCTCCTGGTGGACGTCGTCGAGGCCCTTGGCCACACCATCGTCAGCGTCAACATCGTGGCGGTGGAGGACAACATCTTCTACGGGCAGCTGCAGTTCGAGAACGGCACGACCGTCAGCTCCCGGGCCTCGGACGCCCTGGCTCTGGCACTGCGCGCCAAGTGCCGGATCTGGTGTGCCGATGCCGTCATGGACGAGGCCGGCGTGCGGATCACCGAGCACGACGAGGGCGAGGACACCCACCCGGGGCCGGCAGTGGATGAAGAAGGGGAACTGCGGCGCTTCCGCGAGTTCCTCGACGACGTCGAACCCGAAGATTTCGCGGGCTGAACCGCGACCGGCGTGACTGGTGTCACTGAGGCAGCTGAGGTGGCTGAGGCCGCCGGGGAACCTGTGCCACGTGGGGTTTTTGAGGCGTCCGTGACCGTTGAGGCAGCGCCAAAGGTTAAAGCGGAGAATGAAACTTTCGACACGCCCCCGGAATAGCCCCAACGTCTTTGACCTTGGGCCCCGGCAGGCCTAACGTCGGAGGTACAAGTTCCCATTGCATACGGTAGCCGCGCAAGTCACACTGGAAAGTGCAGCCCCGGCTGAATTACACGGGTGGAGTCTTCCTCCCGAGTCATGCAGCCACTCACATACATTGCTGCCGATGCAACTAACTCAGGGGAACTCACGACAAGGAGGGTCCACGTGAGTCCGAAAGGCGAAGCAGGCGAGCTCAAGCAAGCCGTGACGGCTGGCGTGGCTGTGCCCGCCAGCGGTGCCCAGGGCCTGCTGTTCACCGAGGATCTTCCCGTTCTGGACGAAGACGCGGGCTACCGCGGCCCTACGGCCTGTAAGGCGGCGGGTATCACGTACCGCCAACTCGACTACTGGGCCCGCACCGGACTCGTGGAGCCCGCAGTCCGCGGCGCGGCCGGCTCCGGCTCGCAGCGGCTCTACGGCTTCCGGGACATCCTGGTCCTCAAGGTGGTCAAGCGGCTTCTGGACACGGGCGTGTCCCTGCAGCAGATCCGCACCGCTGTTGAGCACCTGCGGGAACGCGGAGTCGAGGACCTTGCCCAGATCACGCTCATGAGCGACGGGGCAAGCGTCTACGAGTGCACCTCGGCGGACGAAGTAATCGACCTTGTCCAGGGCGGCCAGGGGGTGTTCGGCATCGCCGTCGGCCGTGTGTGGCGCGAGGTGGAAGGCAGCCTCGCAGCCCTACCCAGCGAACACGCCGCGGACCAGTCCTTTCCGGACGACGAACTGAGCAAGCGCCGCGCAGCCCGCAAGATCAGCTAGCGCAGACACCACCAGGAATCCTGGCCCTGCCACAGGCTCCTGCCATTGCAAACAACGCGGGGTCACTTAAAGCCCATATTCCCCTTCGGGACGGGCGCTAAGTGACCCCGCGTTGTTGTATGCGGGCCCGGGAGCGGGCGGCTTAGCGCTGGCTGCGGTTCCGGACCGAGCCCGCCGGAACCAGGCCGCCGGGGTTCAACAGGTTCTGCAGCAGGGCATCGAACAACGCGGCTGCGTTCTTGGCGGAGTCTCCCGGCCAGTGGTGGATGGAGTGCGCGGCGCCCTGGATCTGCTGCCAGTTCGCTTGCTCCGGAATGTGCGGACTGAGCAGCAGCTGGCCGAACATGGATTCCATCTCCGCGAGCCGGAACGTGTGCTCCGCGGAGCCGCTGCGCACGCGGTTGGCGACGATGCCGGCGGGGGACAGCCGGGGGGCAAATTCCTGCCGGAACAGCTGGATGGCACGCATGGTGCGCTCCGTTCCGGCGACGGAGAAGAGCCCGGGCTCGGCCACCAGGGTCACCTTGTCGCTCGCGGACCACGCCATCCGGGTGAGGCCGTTCAGCGAAGGCGGGCAATCAACCAGGACCAGCTCATAGTTCTCGGCACCGGCCAGGACCGTGGAGAGCCGGCGTAGGTCACGGCGGCCGAGGTCGGGCCGGTCATAGATGCCGGTGTAGGCAGAACCCACGGCGACATCGAGAACGGCGGGTGCGGAGGCCGGCGTTGCGCTGCCCGGGCGCGTCGTGCCGTGCGCGCCGCCGTTGGTCCGGGCATGTTCCACCCAGCCGCTCGGAACCACATTGTCCGCCAGATGGGCGCGCCGGGGCGACCTCAGCATCCTGCCGATATCGAGCTGTTCGTCCGGGCTTACGCCCAGGGCGGTGCTGGCATCTGCGTGGGGGTCAAGGTCGACGACGAGGGTGGGGATGCCTGCGGCCAGTGCCGCCGACGCCAGTCCGGTGGTTACGGATGTCTTGCCGACACCGCCTTTGAGGCTGCTGATGCTCACTACTTGCACTTGAAAAACCAATACCTAACGCCGGTTGCCGAGACGGGGTCGTGCCGGCTCCTGCGTTCTTCGGAGCCGGGGCGTGCGTGCGCCACCCATCCCTCATCATATGTTGATGCTCCGGCGAAACCTGTTTCATCCCGCGCCGGGGCGGGAGAACGTCGCCAACCGGACAAGCCAACCGGACAAGGCGGGGGCCGCACGCCAAGCCGGAGACACTCCCCATCGCCGCGTCCGTGACGGATAATGCTGTGACGGTGGCCACAATGATTTGTGTTTCCCCACACGGGTCTTAGACACTGTGAGCACTTACCGATACGCCCGCGATGATGCAGGAGAAGTATGTTTTCTAAGATACTGGTGGCCAACCGCGGTGAAATCGCGATTCGCGCGTTCCGAGCGGGCTACGAACTGGGCGCCAAGACCGTCGCGGTGTTTCCCCATGAGGACCGCAACTCGATCCACCGCCAGAAGGCCGACGAAGCATATCTGATCGGCGATGAAGGACACCCGGTCCGTGCGTACCTCGACGTTGACGAGGTAGTGCGCGTAGCCAAGGAGGCCGGGGCGGACGCGATCTACCCCGGCTACGGCTTCCTCTCCGAGAACCCGCGCCTGGCGCGGGCCGCGAAGGAGGCCGGCATCACCTTCGTCGGCCCGCCGGCGGAAGTCCTGGAACTCGCGGGCAACAAGGTCGCCGCCCTCGAAGCCGCGCGCAAGGCCGGCGTCCCCGTGCTCAAGTCCAGCCAGCCCTCCAAGGACCTGGACGAACTGATCGCGGCTGCGGACGAGATTGGCTTCCCGATCTTCGCCAAGGCCGTCGCCGGCGGCGGCGGGCGCGGCATGCGCCGCGTGGACACCCGCGAAGCGCTGCCCGACGCGCTGCAGGCTGCCATGCGCGAAGCCGACGCCGCGTTCGGGGACCCCACGATGTTCCTCGAGCAGGCTGTCCTGCGCCCGCGGCACATCGAGGTCCAGATCCTGGCCGACGCCGAGGGCAACATCATGCACCTCTTCGAGCGTGACTGCTCCATCCAGCGCCGCCACCAGAAGGTAGTGGAGATCGCACCGGCCCCGAACCTCGACGAAGGCATCCGGCAGGCACTGTACCGGGACGCGGTGAAGTTCGCGAAGGCGCTCAACTACGTCAACGCCGGCACCGTCGAATTCCTTGTCGACACGGTCGGGGAGCGCGCCGGCCAGCACGTGTTCATCGAAATGAACCCGCGCATCCAGGTCGAGCACACCGTCACCGAGGAAGTCACCGACGTCGACCTTGTCCAGGCGCAGCTGCGCATCGCCTCAGGCGAAACGCTCGCGGACCTGGGCCTCTCGCAGGACAGCGTCCAGCTCAAGGGCGCTGCGCTGCAGTGCCGCATCACCACGGAGGATCCGGCCAACGGCTTCCGGCCCGACGTCGGCAAGATCACCGGCTACCGCTCTGCCGGCGGCGCCGGCGTGCGGCTCGACGGCGGAACCGTCTACTCGGGCGCGGAGATCAGCCCGCACTTCGACTCCATGCTGGTCAAGCTGACCTGCCGGGGCCGCGACTACCCGGCCGCCGTCGCCCGTGCCCGCCGTGCCCTCGCCGAATTCCGCATCCGCGGCGTGTCCACCAACATCTCCTTCCTGCAGGCGGTCCTGGACGATCCCGACTTCGTCGCCGGGAATGTTGCCACCTCGTTTATCGACGAACGGCCCCAGCTGCTGAGCGCGCGGGTCTCCGCGGACCGCGGCACCAAGCTGCTGACCTGGCTCGCCGAGGTCACGGTCAACAAGCCCAACGGCGAACTGACGGTCCACACGGACCCGGCGGACAAGCTTCCGGCCCTCGATAGCGCCGAGGCCCGGCCGGGGTCCCGGCAGCGGCTCCTGGAACTCGGACCGGAACGGTTCGCCCAAGCCCTCCGGGCGCAGGACGCCGTGGCCGTCACTGACACCACGTTCCGTGACGCGCACCAGTCCCTGCTCGCCACCCGTGTGCGCACCCGCGACCTGGTCGCGGCCGGACCGGCCGTATCGAAGCTGCTCCCGGAGTTGCTGTCGGTGGAGGCCTGGGGCGGGGCGACCTACGACGTCGCCCTGCGTTTCCTCGGCGAAGACCCGTGGGACCGGCTGGCGGCGCTGCGCAAGGCACTGCCGAACCTCTGCCTGCAGATGCTCCTCCGCGGCCGCAACACGGTCGGCTACACGCCCTACCCGGAAGAGGTCACGGTGGCGTTCGTCAACGAGGCCGCCGCCACGGGCATCGACATATTCCGCATCTTCGACGCCCTCAACGACGTCAACCAGATGGCCCCGGCCATCCGGGCCGTCCGCGAGACGGGTACCGCCGTCGCCGAGGTTGCCCTCTGCTACACCGCGGACATGCTGGATCCGGAGGAGACGCTCTACACCCTGGACTACTACCTGGAGCTGGCGCAAAAGATCGTCGACGCCGGGGCGCACATCCTCGCGATCAAGGACATGGCCGGTCTGCTGCGCCCTGCCGCCGCAGCGCGGCTCGTCACAGCCCTGCGTGAGCGGTTCGACCTTCCCGTCCACCTGCACACCCACGACACCGCAGGCGGCCAGCTGGCCACTCTGCTCGCGGCCGTGGACGCCGGCGTGGATGCGGTGGACGTGGCCTCGGCCTCCCTGGCCGGAACCACCAGCCAGCCCTCGGCCTCCGCCCTGGTCGCCGCGCTGGCCCACACGCCGCGCGACACGGGACTCAGCCTCGCGAATGTCTGTGCCCTCGAGCCGTACTGGGAAGCCGTCCGCCGGGTCTACGCACCGTTCGAATCAGGACTCCCCGGCCCCACGGGCCGGGTCTACCAGCACGAGATCCCCGGCGGCCAGCTATCCAACCTGCGCCAGCAGGCGATGGCGCTGGGCCTTGGCGAGCGTTTCGAGGCGATCGAGGACATGTACACCGCGGCGGACCGCATCCTCGGCCGGCTCGTGAAGGTCACGCCGTCGTCCAAGGTGGTCGGCGACCTCGCGCTGCACCTCGTGGGACTCAACGCCGATCCCGCGGACTTCAATGAGAACCCGCAGAAGTACGACGTCCCGGACTCCGTCATCGGGTTCCTCTCCGGTGAGCTCGGCGACCCGCCCGGCGGCTGGCCCGAGCCCTTCCGCACCAAGGCGCTGCAGGGCCGGACCGTCAAGGTCCGCGACGTCGAGCTCAGCGCCGAGGACAGCGCCGCGCTCCAAGGTGATTCCAAAACCCGTCAGCGCACCCTCAACCGCCTGCTGTTCGCCGGTCCCACGAAGGACTACCTGAAGAGTGTGGAGTCCTACGGCAACCTTTCGGTGCTGGACACGCGCGACTACCTCTTCGGGCTGCAGCGCGGGGCGGAACACGAGATCGAGCTCGAGAAGGGTGTCCGGCTGATCGCCTCGCTTGAGGCCGTCTCGGAGCCGGACGAGAAGGGCATGCGCACCGTCATGTGCACGCTCAACGGCCAGTCCCGGCCCGTGGTGGTCCGCGACCGTTCCGTGGTGAGCAACGTCAAGGCCGCCGAGCGTGCGGATGCTTCCCAGCCGGGCCAGGTGGCCGCCCCGTTCGCCGGAGCCGTCACGCTGACAGTCAAGACCGGTGACACGGTCAAGGCCGGCGACACGGTCGCCACGATCGAGGCGATGAAGATGGAAGCGTCCATCACGACGCCCGTGGCCGGGACCGTGGCGCGCCTCGCCGTCGGCGCGATCGAACAGGTCCAGGGCGGGGATCTGCTGCTCGTCATCGAATAGCAAAACGGCAGCGTCTGATAGCTGTCCTTCACCAGCAACGCGGGGTCACTTCCGGCCCATCAGGCTTTCTCTGATGGGCGCGGAGTGACCCCGCGTTGGTTTAAGCGCGGGTGCTTCAGGCGAGGGTGGGGCGCTTGGCGCTGTACATTTCCTCGATCACCGTCTCGAAGTCCTTCAGCACTTGGGCGCGCTTGACCTTCATGGAGGGGGTCAGGTGCCCGGAGGCCTCAGTGAAGTCGGCCGGCACGATCCGGAACGACTTGATCGCCTCGGCCTGGGACACGGACTGGTTCGCGTGGTTGATGAGCTCCTGTACCGCAGCCTTGACAGCCGGGTGTTCCGCGGCCTCGGCCAGCGACGTCGATCCCGGGAGCCCGTGGCGGCCCAGCCAGCCGGGGAGCGCCTCTTCGTCCAGCGTGACCAGGGCGCCGATGAACGGGCGGTTGTCGCCGACCACCAGCACCTGTGAGACGAGCGCGTCCGCCCGGATCTGGTCCTCCAGCAGGGCAGGGACCACGTTCTTGCCGCCCGCGGTGACAATGATTTCCTTCTTGCGCCCGGTGATGGTCAGGAACCCCTGCTCATCCAGCTGGCCGATGTCGCCGGTACGGAACCAGCCGTCGGCAAAGGCATCGGCGGAGAGGTCATCGCGCTTGTAGTAGCCGCGCATGACGCACACGCCCTTGGCGAGGATCTCGCCGTCGTCCGCGATCCTGACGGCGTTGCCGGGAATCGGGGCACCGACGGTGCCGATCCTGATCAGATCCGGGGTGTTGACCGTGACGGGGGCCGTGGTTTCGGTCAGGCCGTAGCCTTCCAGGATCTGCAGGCCAATGCCCTGGAAGAAGTGGCCCAGCCGTTCGCCGAGCGGGCCGCCGCCGGAAACGGCATGCGAGATGTGACCGCCCATGGCGTCCCGCAGCTTGCCGTACACGAGCTTGTCGAACACCATGTGCTTGAGCTTCAGCACCGGCCCGACCTTGCCGGCCTGCCGGGCCCGGGAGTATTCGATGGCGGTGTCCGCGGCGCGGTGGAAGATGGCGCCCTTGCCGCCGTCCTCGGCCTTGGTCAGGGCGGAGTTGTAGACCTTCTCGAAGACGCGCGGCACGGCGAGGATGAAGGTCGGTTGGTAGCTTTGCAGATCCGGCAGCAGGTTCTTGATGTCGGGGGTGTGTGCCACGGTGACGCCGGCGGCGACCGCCAGCACGGAGATGAAGCGTGCGAAGACGTGGGCCAGCGGCAGGAACATGATGGTCCTGGCCTGCTCGTGGACGATGGTGCCCAGCGACGTGGCCAGGGCGTTCTCGGACAGCTCCACAAAGTTGCCGTGGGTCAGCTCGCAGCCCTTGGGCCGGCCGGTGGTTCCCGAGGTGTAGATAATCGTGGCGGTATCCGTCAGGGACGCCTGCGCGCGCCTGACCTCCAGCTCGGCGTCGCTAATGCCGGCTCCCGCCGAGCGGACCTCGTCCAGGCCGTTGCCCTCCAGCTGCCAGACATGCCGCAGGGCCGTGAGACCTTCGGAAGTGGCCGCCTGCCGGATGATGTCCTCGTGGTGCGCGGATTCGCCGAACGCGGCCACGGCACCCGAGTCGCCGAGGTTCCAGGCGACCTGCGAGGGGGAGGACGTCTCGTAGATCGGGACGGAGATGGCGCCGGCAAACCAGATCGCGAAGTCGATCAGCGCCCACTCGTAGCGGGTCCGGGACATGATGCCCACGCGGTCGCCGGCAGCCACGCCACTGGCCATGAGGCCCTTCGCGAGGGCGGAGACGTCGGCCAGGAAATCCGTGGCGCTGACGTCCTGCCACCGGCCCGCCGCGTCGAGCCGCGAGAACAGCGCCGGGTTGGAGGCCTTGGCCGCCTGGCGCACCACGAGGTCGGTGACGTTGGTGTCCGGATCGGCATTCACCAGGGGCGGGACAATGATTTCTCGCACGACAGCTCCTTTGGTATCCATAGGCCCGCAACGGGTAGGGCTAAGCCTAGTCTGCGGTCCCGCGAAGGTGTGTTCTGCGACACCTACTGGCCAGTAACTTTACGGTCGGGCCCGCCGTTCCGCCAGTCGGACCGCCGGAGGCGCCCGCGGCGGGGCATCATTCGGGGCCGTCGTGCGGGGTCATGCTGCCGGCCTTCGCGGCAGCGCCGGTCCCGGCTAATAGAATGGGGGATCATGCAGACACCAACACCCGGCCGGCAGCCCGGTTTGCGCCGCCGCGCCGCCGCCTGGCGGAGCAGGACCCTCGCCGGAGCGTCGGCCGGCTCGGCCGGGCATGACATTCGTTCGCAGCTCCGGCTGGGCCGCAAGGGCCTGGCAATCGGGGTCGACATCGGCGGAACCAAGGTTGCCGCCGGGGTGGTCGATGCGGAGGGACGGATCCTCAGCCAGGCGAAACGCTCCACCCCGGGCAGCGACCCGCGAGCCGTGGAGCAGGTCATTGTCGAACTGGTCGAAGAACTGGGTGCCGGGCACCGGATCTGGTCCGTAGGGATCGGCGCCGCCGGCTGGATGGACCTCGACGGCGCCACCGTCCTCTTCAGCCCGCACCTGGCGTGGCGCAATGAACCCCTGCGTGATAATTTGCAGCGGCTGCTGCGCCGCCCCGTCCTGCTGACCAACGACGCCGACGCCGCCGGCTGGGCGGAATGGCGGTTCGGCGCCGGGCAGGGACAGAGCCGGCTGGTCTGCATCACCCTCGGCACGGGGATCGGCGGCGCCATGGTGATGGACGGGCGGCTCGAGCGGGGGCGCTTTGGTGTGGCAGGGGAGTTCGGCCACCAGATCATCATGCCTGGCGGTCAACGCTGCGAGTGCGGCAACCGTGGCTGCTGGGAGCAATACGCCTCCGGGAATGCGCTGGGCCGCGAGGCCAGGGAACTGGCTGCCGCGAACTCCCCGGTGGCCCAAGAGCTGCTCAAGGCTGTGGACGGCGACGTAGGACGCATCACGGGCACGATTGTCACGGAGCTGGCCAAGGCCGGCGACCCGACCTCTCGCGAACTCCTCGAGGACGTCGGGGAATGGCTTGGCCTGGGCCTGGCGAACCTTGCGGCGGCGCTGGATCCCGGGAAATTCGTGATCGGCGGCGGACTCTGCGACGCCGGCGAGCTCCTCGTGGGCCCCGCCCGGAAGTCCTTCGCGCGGAACCTCACCGGCCGCGGCTTCCGGCCCGCGGCGGAAATCGAACTCGCGGCCCTCGGGCCCAACGCGGGACTGATCGGCGCCGCCGACCTCTCCCGGGTCAGCAGCCGCATGCACACCTAGCGCCGGGGAACGTCCTTGGCAGCTAGACGCGCGCTCCGTCGTCGTTTTCGTCCTTCTCGCCCGGCAGTTTCATGATCAGGAACACCACGGAGGCGGCGAACGCGGCCACCATGGCAAGAATGGCCAGGAGCGGGGCTGACCGCCAGAACATCGCCGAGAGCACCAGCAGAATCGGCCCGCCCACGGCGCCGATCCAGGCAAGGACAGTCATCGGGTCCGCGCCCGCAAGGCTGGGAGGCTCCTCCGGGACGAACGCGCCGTCATCGTCGTCGGGCTCGTAGTCGCGGGGCCCGGGGGTGGTGTCCGGTACTTCGTTGCCGCCCCCCGCCGGCCTCCCGGCGGCGGGGGAGAGCCGTTCCTCGGCGGAGAGCTCGATCGGCGCGGTACCGGCGAGACCCAGCGGATCGAAATCACTGAACGTCCAGGCGGCCGGTGCGCCGCGGGCACCGTCTGTACCGCGGGCACTGTCTGTACCGCGGGCACTGTCTGTACCGCGGGCACTGTCTGAATCGAGGGCACTGTCTGCGCCCTCCGGCCCGGCGGCCGGGCCGCCCCGGGGTGTCTCGTATCCGGCTGTCCCCACCTCTTCCAGCCGGGCGACAAGGTCCAGCCAGACGGCGTCGTCATTGGCGGACAGCGCGTCCGCAGCGGGCGTCTCATCGGACTCCTGGTGCTGGGAGTCCTGGGGTTGGGAGTTATGGTGCTGGGAGTCGTGGGGCTGGGGCCCGTGCTGCGGGAGGTCGCCGGAGGCAGGGGCGGGGGCGCCCGCCGCGGGGAGGTCGGGTGAGGCATCGCCTGCGAGGTCCGGATCCGGTGTTTCAGGGTCCGGGACAGTGGGCTCGGGCTTAGTCATTGGCCGTGTCCTTCCGGTCCGCCTTGCGGCCGGCCGCGGCCGCCGCGGACCGGACAAACTCGGCGGTGCCGCTGAAGATCTCGGCCGCGTCGTTATCCATGGTGGCCACGTGGTAGCTGTTTTCCAGCGAGACCACCTCCAGCGGGGCCTTGGTCAACCCGCGGCGCAGCGCCACCATGCTGGACTCGGACACCACGTGGTCCACCGAGGACCGGTACACCCGCACGGGGGCGGTAATGCGGGGCAGCAGGCGCACGGTGTCCTTGAACATCTTGTTGAGCTGATAGGCCGCGGCCACCGGAGTCCGCGGATACGCGCCCTCATCCATGTCCGGTTTGAGGATGTCATTGGCGATCGCCGGGGTGCTCTTGAGGACGTATTTCAAGATGCCGGCCAGCGGGGCGCGCCGGTCATCGATGACCAGCCCGGGGTTGACCGCCACCACTCCTGCCACGCGCCGGGTCGCCGCGATCCGCAAGGCCAGGGTGCCGCCCATGGACAGGCCGGCCACGACCACGACGTCGCATTCCTCCGCCAGCTCAAGATAGGCCGCGTCCAGGGCCGCGTGCCAGTCCTGCCAGCGGGTCCCGGCCAGCTCCTGCCAGCTGGTTCCGTGCCCGGGCAGGAGGGGCAGCCGGACGGCGTATCCGGCGCCGGCCAGCGACCGTGCCCACTCCCGCACGCTGTGCGGGCTGCCGGTGAAGCCGTGGGAGACCACGACGCCGGTCCGGAGGCCGGATCCGGTGAACGGGCTGCTGAACGGCGAGTGGTCCGGGAGGATGCTCATAAGGTCTCCAAGGGGGCGGTGGGCGGCATGCTGGACCGTGTGTGAGTGGAGTTGGCGTGCTCAAGGAAGAAGCGGACTGATTCCTCAAAGAGTAGCGGCGCATCGGCGTCCAGCGTGGCAACGTGCCCGCTGCGGGGAAGGCTGACCACCCTGAGATCCCGCGATCCGAGGCGGCTACGCAGGAGCTCCAACGACGACGGCGGGACCACGGCGTCGATGTCCGACTTGAAAACGAGGGCCGGTGCCTGCACGGCCGGCAATTCCCGCAGGGTCGCGGCGAACAGCCGGCGCAGCTGGTGGACGGCCGCCAGCGGCGTCAGGGAATAGTCGCCGTCGTCGGTGGCTGGCACGCTCGAGTTCTCTTCTTGGATCGGTGTGGTGGTGCGCTGGAAATACTTCAGCAGTCCGACCACCCGGACCCTGCGGTCGTAGAAGCTCAGGCCCGGGTTTACTACTGCCACGCCGGCCACCGTGTGGCGGGCCGCGGTGCGCAGGGCTATGGTGCCGCCCATGGACAGCCCGGCGACGTAGCAGTGGCTGGTCCGGTCGGCCAGATCCAGGTACGCCGTCTCAAAGCTCGCGTACCAGTCCTGCCAGCGCTGCCGGGCGAGGTCGCGCCAGTGGGTGCCGTGCCCGGGAAGCAGCGGCACCGACACCGCGAAGCCCTGGTCGGCAAGGTGTCGGGCCCACGGCAGGACGCTGAGCGGGCTCCCCGTGAAGCCATGGCAGATGGCCACGCCGGTCCGGGCATTGGCGCCGTGACCGGGGTAGCTGAAAGCGGCGGGCGCCGGGGAAGTATGGCTTTCCGTCATGAGCCCATCGTGTCACCCTTAGCGGCAAAACTCACTAGAGTAAGGTGTCCATTGAAGTCCTGGCCGGACCCGTTTTGGGCGGCCGGCCAGCCGCCTTCCGGAGAGGTCACCGAGTGTTCTATTGGTTCATGAAGACGTTTGTCCTGGGGCCGGTGTTGAAGCTGCTGTTCCGGCCCTGGGTCAAGGGCCTCGACAACGTCCCGGCCGAGGGCGCCGCGATCCTGGCTTCGAACCATCTCTCCTTTTCTGATTCGATCTTCATGCCGGTCATGGTGCCGCGGCCGGTCGTGTTCCTGGCGAAATCCGAGTACTTCACCGGCACCGGAATCAAGGGCAGGCTGACGGCGGCCTTCTTCCGGCTCACCAACCAGCTCCCCATGGACCGGTCAGGGGGCGCGGCATCCGCGCAGTCCCTGGACGCGGGCATGGGCGTACTCAAGAACGGCTCGCTCCTGGGCATCTATCCGGAGGGGACACGCAGCCCTGACGCACGCCTCTACCGCGGCAAGGTGGGCGTTGCCCGCCTCGCGCTGCAGGCCCGTGTGCCGGTCATTCCGGTGGCGATGATCGGAACGGACAAAGTACAGCCGATCGGCAAGCGCGTGCCCAACATCCGACGCATCGGCATCATCTTCGGTGAACCGCTCGACTTCGGCCGCTACTACGGCATGGAGGATGACCGGCTGATTCAGCGTTCGGTGACCGACGAGATCATGTATGAACTCATGCGCCTGTCCGGTCAGGAATACGTTGACGAGTACGCCTCGGTGGTGAAACTCCGACAGACGGGTAAAGCCCAGGAGGCGGACAGGCCGACGGCGGCAGGGGAGGACGGCCCGGACGCTCCGGAGAGCGCCTGACGTGTTGCGCGGGTGCCATGTGACGGGATCCGGGCTGTCAATGACAGGCGGGGCCGCCGAACCCGGACGGGACAACTATCCTTAGAAGGTGACCGAGCTATCTGAGAAACCAGTTTCCCCGCTGACCAGCACCGCCCAGAGCGGCGCCGCCAACTATCCCGGACTGGACAACTGGCGTGAACTCCCGGCGTCGCAGCAACCCACGTGGTCCGACCCGGCGGTCTTCGAGGCATCCGTCAAGGAACTGTCCGTCCTGCCGCCGCTCGTGTTCGCCGGCGAAGTGGACATTCTGCGCGAACGGCTTGCCGCCGCCGCGCAGGGCAAAGCGTTCCTGCTCCAGGGCGGCGACTGCGCCGAGACCTTCGAGGCCGCCACGGCGGACAAGATCAGCGCGCGCGTGCGCACCATCCTGCAGATGGCCGTGGTCCTTACCTACGGTGCGGCCATGCCGGTCATCAAGATGGGCCGGATGGCGGGCCAGTTCGCCAAGCCGCGTTCCTCCAACGACGAAACCCGGGACGGCGTTACCCTCCCGGCGTACCGCGGAGACATCGTCAACGGCTACGACTTCACGCCCGAGTCCCGTGCGCATGATGCCGGCCGGATGCTGAAGGCCTACCACACCTCTGCTTCCACCCTGAACCTGATCCGGGCCTTCACGCAGGGCGGCTTCGCGGACCTGCGCCTGGTGCACCAGTGGAACAAGGGCTTCACCGAGAACCCGGCGCACGCCCGCTACGAGTCGCTGGCCCGTGACATCGACCGGGCCATCAAGTTCATGTCCTCCTGCGGCGCCGACTTCGAGGCCCTCAAACGCGTGGAGTTCTACGCGAGCCACGAGGCGCTGCTGCTGGACTACGAACGGGCCCTGACCCGCATCGATTCGCGCACCGGGCTGCCGTATGACACCTCGGCCCACTTCCTGTGGATCGGGGAACGGACCCGCGAACTGGACCACGCGCATGTTGATTTCCTCTCCCGCGTCCGCAACCCGATCGGCGTCAAGCTGGGACCGTCGACGAGCGGGGACGACGCCCTGCGCCTGATCGACAAGCTGGACCCGGAGCGGGAGCCCGGCCGGCTCACCTTCATTACCCGCATGGGTGCCGGGAACATCCGCGAGAAGCTTCCTGCGATTGTCGAGCGCGTCACCGCCTCCGGGGCGCAGGTCCTTTGGGTCACCGACCCCATGCACGGCAACACGGTCACGTCGCCAAACGGCTACAAGACCCGCAATTTCGACGACGTCATCGACGAAGTGCGCGGATTCTTCGAAGTCCACCACGCGCTCGGTACCGTTCCCGGTGGCCTGCACGTGGAGATGACGGGCGACGACGTCGCCGAATGCCTCGGCGGGGCAGACCCGATCGACCAGGAAGCTTTCCTGGACCGCTACGAATCAGTCTGCGATCCGCGCCTGAACCACATGCAGTCGCTGGAGATGGCGTTCCTCGTGGCCGGCGCCCTCTCCAAGCGCTGAGGCCCGTTGCCCTGACTGAAGCCCTGAACAAAAAAGCTCTGCCCGGCGGTACCCGCCGGGCAGAGCTTTTTTGTGCAGCAACCCGGTCCTGGGCACAGTGACGGGTCCCGGCAGAGCCCCGGGAGAGCCCCGGCAGCGCGGGGAAGGGTCAGACCACGGTGAGCGTGATGACCGATCCCTCCGGCACATTCGTGTCTACCGGATCCTGGGCGCGGACTGTCCCGAAGAAACCGCCCAGGATGTTGTCTACCTGGACCTTGAACCCGAGGTCCTTCAGGGCCTTCTGGGCTTCCGAGGACTGTTTGCCGATGAAACTTGGCACGTGGATGAGCTTCGGGCCCTTGGAGATGATGAGGGTGACCGATCCGCCCTTGGTCAGGTTGCCGGAGGCAGGATCCTGGGCCACCACCGAGCCTTCCGGGACCTTGGGGTCATTGACTGGGTTGGGGGACACCGCGGCTTTCAGCCCGGCGGCCTCGAGGGCATCGACGGCGGCACCCTGCTCCTGGCCGCGGACATCCGGAACCGGAATGGGGTGGGGGCCCTTCGAGACCGTCAGTCCCACCGGCGTGCCGTGCTTCGCCGGGTTTCCGCTGCGGGGAGCCTGGCCGAGGACAGTGCCGGCGGGGGCCGATTCATCGAACTTCCCGGCGACCGGGCCGAGAGCCATCTTGGCGCCGTTGAGGGACTTCTTGGCCTCGTCCAGGGTCTTGCCCGTGAGATCCGGCAGCGGAAACAGCTCCGGGCCCTTGGAGACGGCAAGTGACACCGGCTGGAACTTTCGGATGACCTCACCGGCGGTCGGGTCGGATCGGACCACGTGGCCCGGCGAGACGTCGTCGTCGTAGACATCCTTGACCGTCGACTGGAACCCGGCAGTGCGGAGCAGATCCTGGGCCTCCGCAACTGTCTTGTTGGCCACCGGCGGCACCGTTCCGGGCGATCCCGGCCCCATGCCGAAGAACCAGCCGGCGACGGCGGCCAGCAGCGCCGCGACCACGAGCAGGACAATCCACAGCACCCCGCGGCGTCGTGGGTTTCCTGCGTGGAGGGTCCTGGTGGGCGTGGCGGCGGCCCGTTGGCGCGCTTTCTCTTCGTCCCGGTCCAGTTTGCGCTGGGCGCGTTTGCTGGGGGCGGCCGCCATTTCCCCGTCCCCGTACCCAACCTGGCCCGGGTAGGCCGCCTCCTCCGGCGCGGACAACGGACCGTACGCGGGACGCTGCGGGGCATTGGACATCACGGTGGTCGGGTTGGAACCCTCGCGGGCAATCATCTCGGTGGGCTGCTGCAGGCTGCCGTACGTTTCCGTCGGCTGCTGGAGCCTGCCGTACGCTTCCGTGGGCCGTTCCGACGCGGCCGGCACGTACGCCGTCTCCTGTGCGCCCGAGGCCGGGCTTCCCGGGGGCCGGACCGGCCGGGCGGCCACGGCCGGCAGCGCGCTGATGATGGCCGCAGGCGGCTGAAGGTCCAGTTCGGCGTCGTTGAGGTTTGTTCTGATGTGCCGGAGTTCGGACAGGAGCGCGTTCCCGTCGACGGGGCGCTTGTCCGGGTCCCTGTCCGTGCACCATTGGACGAGTTCGTCGATCTCCGCGGCCAGCCCGGGCACCTCCACCGACGGAGCATCCACGGTGGAGTTGACGTGCTGGTAGGCGACCTGGATGGGCACGTCACCGTCGAACGGCTGGCGGCCGGTGATCATTTCGTAAAGCATGATCCCCACCGAGTAGATGTCGCTGCGGGCATCTGCCTGCTTGCCCAGGACGAGCTCGGGGGAGAGGTAGGCGACGGTCCCGATCAGGGCGCCGGTGCTCGTGGAGGTTGAGATAGCGCGGGCCAGGCCGAAATCGCCCAGCTTGATCCGCCCGTCGTCGGCGATCAGGACATTCTCCGGTTTGATGTCCCGGTGGATCATGCCTGCGGCATGCGCGGCGCCCAGGCCCTCGACGACCGGATCGATCAGCGCCAGGGCCAGGCGCGGGGAAAGGGCGCCCTTGTCGTTGAGGACGTCCCGCAGAGTGTGTCCCTTGATGTACTCCATGACGAGGTAGGCGAGGCGGCCG
Organism: Arthrobacter sp. YAF34; assembly: GCF_052113245.1. Classification (NCBI taxonomy): domain Bacteria; kingdom Bacillati; phylum Actinomycetota; class Actinomycetes; order Micrococcales; family Micrococcaceae; genus Arthrobacter; species Arthrobacter sp. YAF34. Next base: position 184,713 of record NZ_JBFRCV010000009.1, on the reverse strand, counting down.
TCCTCGCCCTGGTCCAGGACGCCCACCACATGGGGGTGGGACAACCTGGCCGCGGCTTTGGCTTCGCGTCCCAGCCGGTCCAGGAACTGCGGGTCATCGGCCAGATGGGGATGGAGCACCTTCAGCGCGACGTCACGCTCGAGGCGCTGGTCCGTGGCGAGGTACACCGTGGACATTCCGCCGCGGGCAAGCCTGGATTGAACCCGGTAGCGGTTGTCCACCAGGTTCCCGACGAGAGCGTCCGACACGTATTCCTGCACCTTACAATCGTAGTCGCTGGACGGAAACGGGCCCGAATCGACATGCGATCCGGGCCCGTAGCCCCACACCCCCAGGACGGGAGTGCGTGCAGGAGTCAATGCGGGCGGCGCCGCCGCTGCGCGCGGGAGGTCAGCTGAACAGCCGCTTGTTGGCCTTGATGGCGGCAACGTACGCCTTCGTGTCATCAAACATGCCGTTCTTGCTGACCGAGTACTGGCCCTGGTAGTAGCCGGCAACAGCGTGGTCGAGGTCGGAGCACGTGCGGACCAGCTGGCGGATGATCGCGATGCCGGCCGTGGCGTTGTCGTACGGGTCCAGCAGGTTCAGCTTGCGGCCCACGAGGTCCGAGGCCCACTCACCGGAGGACGGGATCACCTGCATGGTGCCGATCGCGTTGGCCGGTGACACGGCGCGCTGGTTGAAGCCCGATTCCTGCAGGGCAAAGGCCAGCGCCAGGCTGGCGTCCACGCCCATGCGGCGTGCCGTGTCGGCCACGATCGACTTCATCTGTTCGCGGGTGGGAACCGGGGAAGCGTTGAGCAGCGCCTTGTTCTGGTTGGCCGAGCTGACCACGGCTGCCGGGTAGCTGAACCCGAGGAACGTGCTGGGCACGAGCGGCGTGGTGGCGGCAGGCGAAGTCGAGGCCGGCGCGATCGTCAGCGCGCCGGGAATGACGAGCTTCTGCCCCGGGTAGATGATGCTGGACATCGTCAGCCGGTTGGCGGACAGGACGTCCGAGAGCCTGACGCCGTTGCGCGCCGCGATGCCCGAAAGGGTGTCGCCGGACTTGATGGTGTAGGAGCCCGATTTCGCCGGCGTTGCGGGCACTGCGGTGGCGGCCGGTTTTGCGGCCGGGGCGGAGGGAGCGGACGTGCTGGCCCCGCCCACCTTGACCTTCTGGCCGGGGTAGATGATGGAGCCCATGGTGAGCCCGTTCCATTTGAGGACCTGGGAAAGCCCGACGCCGTGGCGTGCGGCGATCGCGCCCAGGGTGTCGCCTGACTTGACGATGTAGACGCTCCCGCCTGAGGCGGAACTAGCAGGGGCGGGAACAACGGGCGCGGGCTTAGCGGCAGCGGGCCGGGCGGCCGGCGCGGCCGTCGCCGGACCGGTGAGCCTGATCTTCTGGCCCGGATAGATGATGGTGTTGGCCCGCAGCTTGTTCAGCTTGAGGACGGCATTGGTGTCCAGGCCGTACCGCCGGGCCACGGCGCCGACGGTGTCGCCGCGGGCGATCGTGTAGACGGCGGGAGCAGCCGGCTTCGCCGGGCGCAACGCGCTTGGCACGGTTGCCGGGACGGAGGCTGCGGGGATCAGGGCCGCATTGAGGGAGGCTGCCACTTCCGCCTTTGCCTGGGCCCGCATGGCCGCTGCAAGGGTTGCCGGGACGGCGCGCGCCCGCGGCTCGGCCGCGGCAGGCTGGGCGATCGCCAGCGAGGACAGGACGACGGCGGGCAGCGCCGCCGTCGTCGCCGCGATCAGCGGCAGGCTGGGCCGCGCGTGGTGCTGTGGCGAACGTGACGTTGTCATTCGAAAGATCCTCTTCTCAGCGGCAACGCTGCGGTCTGGCCGGTACAACTGGTGTTACCAGTGTGACAAAAGTTATAGCTGTTACAAATGTGATCTATGTGAATCTCTCATGAATTGGGAATTAGTACAAGAACTGTTTGGCATTCCGCAATCCCGATTTCGGCAGAATGCCTGCCCGCGGGCGCGCCGGGGGAGTGCCCGGTAGGCCGGTGCGGGCCCCGCGGGACCGAATGACTGCGGCCGCGGCCGTCATCTCTCCGGCCGTCGACTAGGCGGCGGGGCACCGCGCGTGGCAATCTTTATCCGTGAGTAATGTAGAAAGCCTCGTGGGCGAATGGCTGCCCCTGCCCGATGTTGCACAGCTTCTTAACGCATCTATTACCAAGGTCCATGCCCTCCTGGACGAGCGTGCGCTGGCGGCCATCAGAATCGGGGACCGACGCATCCGTTCCGTACCGGCGGCTTTCATCCAGGACGGCCACGCAGTGGAGAGCCTTAAGGGCACCATCATTGTTCTCTCGGACGCCGGATACTCGGACGAGGAACTGATCACCTGGCTCTTCACCCCGGACGAGTCCCTGCGCGGCCGGCCGATCGACGCCCTGCGGGAAGGGCGCAAGACCGAAATCCGGCGCAGGGCACAGTCCTTGGCCTGGTAGGGGCCGGCCGCCAGCATCCTCTAGCCGGCCGCACCCCCTTGGGACGTGCCGTTGCGGGCCGTGTACAGCGTTTGTCGCCGTGCACGGCCCGCGGCGTATGGTCCGGCTACCGGATCTCCCGTGCGGCTGCGGGTGGCCGGTCTCTTCGGCCTCCGGGACCCTGTCCGGGCCCCTGGGGATGGGCTCAGCGGGTGGTGGGCTCAGGCGGCGCGGCTGACAGTGGCCTCCGCCAGCTTGCGGAGCGCCGTCTTGGGCAGCTCCTCCAGCGGCAGCAGGTCCAGGGCGGCGTAGGCCGCCTTGCCGAACTCGTCAATGAGCACTTCCGTCGCCTGGAGCGCGCCGCACTCCACGATGATGCGGCGGATCTCCGCGATGTCGGAGTCGCTCAGATCGGGGCTGCCGAGCTTGGCGTCGATGAACTCCGATTCTGCCGGCGAGGCCTGGTCCAGGGCGAACGCCACCAGGACCGTGCGCTTGCCTTCACGGAGATCGTCCCCGGCAGGTTTTCCGGTGGTGACGGGGTCGCCGAAGACGCCAAGGACGTCGTCGCGCAGCTGGAACGCCTCGCCCAGCGGCAGGGCAAAGGCGGAGTAGCCGCGGAGCAGCTCGTCGCCGGCGCCGGCCAGGGCTCCGCCCAGCGCCAGTGGGTGCTCCGTGGAGTACTTGGCGGACTTAAACCTGATGATGGACTGTGCCCGGCTGACCGCACCGGCCCGGTCCCGCCGGGGCCCGGCAACTTCTTCCAGGATGTCCAGATACTGCCCTGCCATCACTTCGGCCCGCATGAGGTTGAAGATCAGCCGCGCCGGGCTGCCGGAAGCGGCACGGTGTCCGATTTCAGTGAAGGATTCCTCGCTGAAGGACAAGCAGAGGTCACCTGTAAGGATGGCGGCCGCGTGGCCAAACCGCTCACTGTCCAGCGCCCAGCCCTGGGTCTCGTGCAGTTCGCTGAAGCGGCGGTGCACGCTGGGGCCGCCCCTGCGGGTATCCGAACGGTCAATGATGTCGTCATGGATCAGGGCTGCGGCCTGGAACAGCTCCAGGGCCGAGCCCGCCGTCACCACCTCGGCCGCCCCGGCCTCCCCGCCGGCGCCGCGCCAGCCCCAGTAGCACATGAGGGCCCGGAGGCGCTTACCGCCCGTGACCAGATTCGAGATCGAACCCATCAGCGGATCGATGTCCTGTGAGATTGCGGACATGACGGCCTGGCGGCTGGTCAGGAAATCCGTGAGCTTGCCGGCGACTGAGGCGACGAAGTCCGCCTGCTCGAGCCGCAGCTGTTCGGCGAGGGTCACTTGACGGACTCGGCAGCGACGTTCGCGCCGATCGTGAACGTGGACAGGCCGCCGGTATCCATGACCGAGATGTTGACTGTCTCGTTGTCCCCGCGCAGGAAGTCCTTCGAGGGAAGGGTGCCCACGGATTCGCCGGGGACGGCCTTGAAGCCCTGTGCCTTAAGCCCCTTCGTGTAGAACGCCAGCACGTCGGCCGCGGGGGCGGAGATGCTGCCGACCAGGGCCACGGTGGCGGGCACCGTGGTCTTGTCAAAGCTGCTGGACACCAGTTTGGCTCCGGGCATGACAGGCAGCAGCTTCTGCGGGAAACCGGGAACCAGGGCGCCGACCGTGGCCGAGGTGCCGGGCTGCGCGGAAGGGCTTGGCTGCGCCGTCGTGGAGGACTGCGGCGATGCTGCCGACGTCGATACCGACGACGCCGCCGAGGCTCCGGGGCCGGCAGGCGTGCATGCGGTCAACGCCAGTAACGTGCCCGCCGCCGCGATGGCCGCTGCGGCACGTTTGTGCTGTCCAAATACCTTCACAGGGATTTTCCTCCTGGTGTTGATGCGGAATCAGCCTCCAGTTTAGTCAGTCCCCGGGCATAGGATTGAAGGCGTGGGGACGGATGCAGACAAACAGCAGGGCGAAGAGAGCAGAGAACCGTACAGAAGACCGGGCACAGAACCGTACCGAGAACAGCACAGAGCGCAGCCGGTTGTGCGCCCTAATGTACAGCCCCGGACACCAGCTCAGGCCCATGCCCAGGCTCAGCTCCCGTCGACCCGCCAACTGGATCTCCCGTCCTATGGACGACTCAGCGAGGACGCGCTGCGCGAACTGCGGCGCAGCAGCATCCTGCACGTGGACATGGACGCGTTCTTCGTCTCGGTGGAGCTGCGCAGCCGTCCGGAGCTAAAAGGAAAGCCCGTCATTGTGGGGTACCCGGCAGACCGGTCGGTGGTGCTGTCAGCGTCCTACGAGGCCCGGGCCTTCGGCGTCAGATCGGCGATGCCCATGGTGGTTGCGGCACGCATGTGTCCGTCGGCGGTCATCATCGAGCCCCGCCATAAGCTCTACTACGAAGTTTCCGGACAGATCATGGGCATTTTCGGGTCCATCACCGACCTCGTGGAGCCGCTCAGCGTCGATGAGGCGTTCCTTGACGTCGGGGGAGCCATCCGGCGTCTCGGTCCGCCGCGGGAGATCGGCGAGCTGATCCGGGCCCGCGTTTCGCGGGAACTCGGGATCACGGCCTCGGTGGGAATCGCCGCGAGCAAATTCGTGGCCAAGATCGCGTCCACCCGATGCAAACCCGATGGGCTGCTGCTGATCCGGCCCGAGGATACCGTTGCCTACCTGCACAGCCTTCCCGTCGGCGCCTTGTGGGGAGTGGGCGGCAAGACCGTGGACGTTCTGGCCCGGAGGGGGATCCGGACGGTGGCGGATGTCGCGGCCTCGCCCCTGCCCTCTCTGCGCAAGCTCCTCGGCGCCGCCGGGGAGCACGTCTACCGGCTGTCCTGGGGCATCGATCCGCGGCCCGTGACTCCGGTCCGGCTGGAAAAGAGCATCGGGGCCGAGGAGACCTTCGCTACGGATACCGCGGATGAAGCCCTGCTCCATCGGGAACTGCTGCGGCTTTCGCACCGGACGGCGGAGCGCCTCCGCGGCGCCGGCATGCACGCCCGCACGGTGGCGCTCAAGCTGCGGTACGCGGACTTTTCCACCATCACCCGCAGCCGCACCGTGAGCACCCCGATCGACAGCGCCCAGCTGCTCTACGCCGTCGCGGTCCAGCTCTTGGAATCCGTGGGCGACCGGCCCATGCCGGTCAGGCTCGTGGGCATCCGGGCGGAACAGCTGGAAGTGGCCGCCGACGCCCCGCTCCAACTCAGCCTGGACCGCCGGGACGACAACTGGCGGGCCGCTGAACAAGCCCTCGATGCGGTCACCCGCAAATTCGGCAACAAATCAGTTCTGCCCGCACGGCTCCTGGATCCCGGGAACACCCTCGAATAGGCCGCCCGGCTCTCAGCAGCGCCTCCAACCAAGGCTCTCATTAACGCCTCGTTAAGGTCCGCCGGGGCGCGACAGGGCCTTAAGACTGTCTTTCAGAACGGGCCCCGACAATCTATCCTTATTAATACCTAGGTTTAGGACGACTGGATCGACCGCACAGGCAACGACCTGGCCAACTGACGACCGGCACGGGACTCATGAATTGCCCCTTTTCGCCAATGGCGGCGATGGGGAACCACTTCGGAATCCCGGGCGTTATGGGAATAGGGCAATGGCCACGTCACGGTACGGCGATGGCAGACTTGAGGAGGTCGTGATGCCGCTCTCGGAGCACGAACAGAAGTTGCTGGAGCAACTAGAGAAGCAGCTGCATGAAGATGATCCCAAGTTCGCCAGCTCCATGGGATCGGTCCCGGGGCGTTCCTGGTCCACCCGCCACCTTGTCATCGGAGTGCTCGCCACTCTCGCAGGTGTGCTGCTGTTGCTGGTGGGCGTGTCCATGCAGAACGTCTTTGTCGGGGTCCTGGGCTTCGTCGTCATGGGCGCCGGCGTGTATTTCGCCACGATGCGCAGTTCGGCAGTCCGCAAGGCCAAGGCCCGTGGCCGCAAGCAGGGGAAGCCACGGAGTTCGTTCATGAGCAACCTCGAGCAGCGCTGGGACGAACGGCACCGGGGCGAACCCTAAGCCGCCCCGAGCAAGGGGTCTGGGGCCCCCACTTTCCACCACCGGTTCACCGGGTGGCGGCGCGAGACCCGCTTCGGCGGGTCTTTCGCCATTTAATGAGGCATTTCCCGGGGCCTGGGACGCAAAAAGGCCACGCCGCGGATTTCTTTCGCGCCGGCGTCGGGCCTTCTGCCCGCATTGGCCGCGTCGACCGCGGCAAGGACGTAAAAACCGCTCCACTTTCCCCCACCTGTCCCGACTCCTTGCAAATGCAGGGAAGAAAGGGGATAAACATCCGCAAATTTGTCCAAACATCCCGGGCGTGTCGTTGACTGTGGAGCGATGTGGAGTAATGTGGAGGACGTAAGAGGGTAGTGGCAGCACAGGGGACGTTGGACTTCCTAGAACAGACAGGCGGTGGGCCGTGTTTCTCGGCACACATTCGCCGCGTCTGGACGAAAAGGGTCGAATTATCCTCCCAGCGAAGTTCCGCGAGGAGCTTGCCAGCGGCCTGGTTCTCACAAGGGGCCAGGAACGTTGCATCTACGTCTTCAGTGAGGCGGAATTCGGCCGGGTTCACGAGCAGATGCGGGAGGCTCCAATTTCCTCCAAGCAGGCACGTGACTACATCCGTGTTTTCCTCTCTGGAGCCTCGGACGAGGTACCTGACAAGCAGGGGCGCGTGACGATTCCGCCGGCGCTCCGGGAGTATGCAGGTCTTGGCCGGGAACTCGCCGTCATTGGCGCAGGATCCCGGGCGGAGATCTGGGACGCCCAAGCCTGGAGTGAGTACCTGGCCGAGAAGGAAACCGCCTTCTCGGAAACCGACGACGCCATCCCGGGGATTCTCTGAGTCCCCAGTAACCCAGCAGCACACCACGTTCCTTGATCGAGATCTCCAGCCGCCCATCCGGTTGCTGTCCTGGCTCACTTCCCCGGAGCCAGGCCGGCGAAGGGTAGGCGCGGATGGGGATCTGGACCAAGGAACGTTGCGTAAGTACAGCAACCAGCACCGCGCAACCAACACACTCGCGAACGGAAGGACGAAGGCATGACCGATCCCGACCAGGCGAAGCCTACGTCCGAACGCCATGTACCGGTCCTCAAGGACCGGTGCATCAATTTGTTGGCCCCGGGGTTCGAGGCCGCCCGCAGCCGCGGCGAGACCCCGGTGGTCATTGACGCGACGCTTGGCATGGGCGGGCACTCCGAAGCCCTTCTCCAGCGCTTTCCGGACCTTCACCTGATCGGCATCGACCGCGACGAGGAAGCACTGGCCCTGGCGGGGGAGCGGCTGGCGCCCTACGCGAACCGGACCGACCTCGTTCACGCCGTCTACGACGAAATTCCGGACGTCCTCGAAGATCTGGGCTTCACCGAGGTGCACGGCGTGCTCATGGACCTCGGTGTCTCGTCCCTTCAACTGGACGAGCGGGAGCGGGGCTTCGCCTACTCCTTCGATGCGCCGCTGGACATGCGGATGGACACGAGCCGTGGCCAGACCGCCGCCGACGTCGTCAACAACTACAGCGAAGAGGACCTCGTCCGGATCATCCGGAAGTGGGGCGAGGAAAAGTTTGCCGGCCGCATCGCGAACAGAATCGTGGCCGCGCGCGCCGAGAAGCCCTTCGCCACCACCGGCGAGCTCGTGGAACAGATCCGCTCGGTGGTGCCCGCCGGGGCCGCCAAGTCCGGCGGCCACCCGGCGAAGCGCACCTTCCAGGCACTCCGGATCGAAGTCAACGAGGAACTGGACGTCCTGGAACGCGCCATCCCGGCCGCCATCGAGGCCATCGCACTGGGCGGCCGCGTCGTCGTCATGTCCTACCACTCGCTGGAGGACAAGATCGTGAAGGGCTTCTTCCAGGCCGGATCGAAGTCCTCGGCCCCGCTCGGCTTCCCGGTCGAGCTCGAAGAGCACAAAGCCGAACTCAAAACCTTGACGAAGGGCACCGAGGTGCCTACCGCCGCTGAAATCGCCGAAAACCCCCGCGCAGCTTCCGCCCGGCTGCGCGCCGTCGAACGCATCAAAGCCAGGAGAGCAGCATGAGCAACGCCGCAGTCACCAGCTACCCCGTTGCCCAGGGCGCCACTGCCCGCGCCCTGCCCGGCATCAGCCCGGGGCACCGCCCCGGCATAGACCAGCCGCGGAAGTCACGCACCCCGCTGTCGCTGGTCCGCTCGGTGCCGCGCAAGCGCCGCGCGCCGTTCGTCGTCCTCTGCTTCGGCCTCCTGGCGATTGCCCTCATGGCCGTGCTGGTCCTGAACATTTCGGTTTCGTCCGCGCAGTACCAGCTGGTCCAGCTCCGCAGCGAGCAGACCACCCTGACGAAGCAGAACCAGGACCTGACCCAGCAGGTGCAGAACTTCGGGGCCCCGCAGAATCTCGCCGCCAAAGCCACGGAACTGGGCATGGTGCCCTCGCTCGCCAAGGGCCAGATCGACCTTTCGACCCTGAGCGTCACGGGCAAGGCCAAGCCGGCGGTCAAGGACGACGCCCCGGGCTCCGTCATCGCTGCGCCGGCCGTCGCCGGCGAGCTCACCGTTGTTCCGCCGGCGTCGGCGAACGATCCGGCCGCCGAGCGCAAGCCGGCGGACACCCAGGCCGACGCCGTGCCGGCCCCGGCGGCTGCGGCTGCGGAGCATGCAGCCAGTGCGGCGGCGGCCAAACCCGCGCCCCCCGCGGCAGCCGCTGCCGCGGAGCTCCACGGCGGCACGGTTCCCGCCCCCGCGCAAAAGGTTCCCGGGCAGTAACCTCCACTGACCAACCCCCAGCACAGCAAGCAGCAAGGACTCATCGTGGCGAAGAACTCCGGCAAGGCCAGCAAGGCGAAAGCCCCAAACGCCACCCGGCGCCTCCGCTGGGGGCTGGGCATCATGCTGACGCTCCTGCTGGTAGTCGGCGGCAAGCTGTTCATGGTCCAGGGCCTGGACGTCGGGGGCATGGCAGAGGCCGCCCTCAACAACAGGCTCACGCCCATCGTGCTGCCCGCAGAGCGCGGCAGCATCCTCGATTCCTCGGGCACGGTCCTGGCCAGCAGCGTCATCCGCTACAACATCGTGGTGGACCAGACCGTCAACACCAAGACCGAAACCTTCCCCCGGCTGGAGACGGTGAACGGCAAGGACGTGATCGTCAAGGTCAGCCGGGACCAGGGCATCGCCGAGCTGGCCGCCGTGCTTGGCATGGACCGGGACGCGTTGCGCAATGCCTTGACCGGCACCCAGCGCTACTACATCGTGGCCAAGGACTTGAAACCGGACGTCGAGGACCGGGTGTCCAAGCTGCAGATCCCGGGCATCGTCAGTGAGGGCACCAGCAAGCGGGTCTATCCCAACGGCTCAGTGGCCGGCGGGATTGTGGGTTTCCTCAAGGACGGGACCACCGGGCAGGCAGGGCTGGAACAGACCCAGGACGGGATCCTCAAAGGCACCGACGGCAAGCGCGTTTTCGAAATCGGCGCCGACGGCCTGCGCATCCCCGTGGGCGTGGACCAGCTGACACCGGCGGTCAACGGCAAGGACGTCAAGCTCACCCTGAACTCGGACCTGCAGTACTTCTCCCAGCAGGCGATCCAGAGCCAGAAGGACAAACTTGGCGCCGAATGGGGTGTGATCGTGGTCTCGGACGTCAAGACCGGCAACATCATCGCCATGGCGGACACCGATGCCCCGGATCCCAACGATCCCGGCAAGGTTGCCGCCCAGGACCGCGGCGTCCGGGCCGTCACCGCCGCCTACGAGCCAGGGTCGGTGGAGAAGATGATCACCGCCGCGGCCGTGATCCAGGAGGGGAAGGCCAAGCCGCTGGATGCCTTCACCATTCCACCCACCTACACCGTGGACGGCCAGACCTTCAGTGACGCGTTCGAGCACGGCACCGAGCAAAGGACGCTGGCGGGCATCGTCGGCTTCTCCATGAATACCGGCACGGTCATGGTGGGCCAGCGACTGAGCAAGGACCAGCGCTACGGCTGGCTGCGGAAGTTCGGCATCGGCGAGGCCCCTGACATCGGCCTCCCGGCCGAATCGAAGGGCATCCTGACCCCGGCTGACCAATGGGATGGCCGCCAGCAGTACACCGTGCTCTTCGGCCAGGGCGTTGCCCAATCCACCCTCCAGACCGTCCGGGCCTACCAGAGCATCGCCAACAACGGCGTGATGCTCCAGCCGCGGCTGATTGACAGCTACATCGACCCGGACGGGACCGAGGAAAAAGTTCCGGCGAAAGACCCGCAACAGGTCGTCTCCAAGGACACCGCCAAGCAGGTGCGGGACATCCTGGAGAGCGCCGTGACCGAAGGCGAGATCAAGGAAGCCGCCATTGACGGGTACCGGGTTGGCGCCAAGACGGGAACGTCCGAATCACCGTGCGACGACGGCAAATCCGGGTTCTGCGGCTACACGGCCTCGATCATCGGAATGGCGCCCATGGACGATCCGCGGTTTATTGTGGAGGTGGTCCTGCAACGGCCCAAGGGAAGCATCTACGGAATCACCAACGGACCGGTGTTCCGTTCGGTGATGAGCCAGACGCTGCGCACGTACAACGTCGAGCCCTCCACCGGCGCACCCGTCCGGCTGCCGCAGTTCGCCAAATAGCCCCCGTCCTACCCGGCACCGGAAGTCACAAACCGGCGCCGCACCAAGTGCCTGCGGGCCGGAGCCTGTCTCCGTGCGCAGTGCCCACATAGCAGCGCCCGATCCACAAAGCGCCCGATCCACAGAGCGCCCGATCCACTAGCACCGCAACGGAGATCCATTTGTCTGAGCTCACCGCCCCCGACGCGTCCGCGCCGTCCGGCCGCGACTCCACCCCGGGCTTCCGGCCCACTGCGGTTGCCGCAGTGCCGCTGGGAGCCATCGGTGAGTCGATCGGCGTCGCCGTTCCCGGGGCTTCCGGTTCCGTCCCGGTCACCGGGATCTCCCTGAACTCCCGGGCAGTCCACCCGGGGGACCTGTATGTCGCCCTGCCGGGCGCCGCGCGGCACGGGGCGGACTTCGTCTCCCAAGCCGTCGACGCCGGTGCCGTGGCAGTGCTGACGGACGACGCCGGCGCGCGCCTGCTGGCGCTCTCCAACGACATCCCCGTCCCGGTGCTGCTCGCCGCAGAGCCGCGCAGCGTGGTCGGCCGGCTATCGGCGCTGATTTACCAGAGCCGGCCCGAAGGCGCCGCGGCGCCCGCCCTGTTCGGTGTGACAGGCACCAACGGCAAGACCACCACCACCTACTTCATCAATTCACTGTTGCGGGCGCTGGGCAAACGCACCGGACTGATCGGAACCATAGAGATCCTGGCCGGCGGCGAACCGATCCCCAGCCTGCTCACGACGCCCGAATCCACGGACGTGCACGCCCTGCTGGCGCTCATGCGCGAACGCGGGCTTGATGCGGCGTCCATGGAGGTCTCCTCGCACGCCATTGCCTTCCACCGCGTGGACGCCGTGGTGTTCGACGTCGCCGGGTTCACGAACCTCACCCAAGACCACCTGGACCTGCACGGAACCATGGAGGAGTACTTCCAGACCAAGGCCGGGCTGTTCACCCCGGAACGCGCCCGCGCCGCCGTCGTGACCGTGGACGATGCCTGGGGACAGAAGCTTGCCGCGGACACCGGCATCCCCGTCACGACCCTCGCCACGAGCGGCGACGCCACCGGACGCGACGGCGCGGGCCGGACGTCGGCCCCGGCCGCCGACTGGACAGTGGTCCGGACAACCCCGCGGGGGCTGGGAACCGACTTCGTGCTCCGCCACCAGGACGGCGCCGAGCTGCGCGTCCATTCCGGCCTGCCGGGAAGCTTCAACGTCGCCAACGCCGCCCTGGCCACCGTCATGGTGCTGGCCGGCGGGCACACCCCGTCCGCCGTGCAGGCCGCCCTCGACGCCGCGGATCCGTTTACCGTTGCCGTGCCGGGCCGGATGCAGCTCGTGTCCACGGCCCCGGCGGCGGTGGTGGACTTCGCCCACAACCCCGACGCCCTGGCACGGGCCCTCGAAGCGGTCCGCCCCGCGGATGCCGGGTCCAAGGTGATCATCGTCTTCGGTGCCACCGGGCAGCGTGACCAGGGCAAGCGTCCCGCCATGGGCGCCATCGCGGCGCGGCTGGCGGACACCGTGATTGTCAGCGACGACGACCCCCACGACGAGGACTCGGCGGCGATCCGTTCGGACGTCCTTGCCGGCGCCTTGGCGGCCAAAGACAGCGAAGGCCTGGACTGCACGGTCCTGGAGGTCTTCCCGCGCGACGCCGCCATCCTGAAGGCCGTAGAGCTCGCAGCCCCGGAGGACGTCATCCTGGTGGCCGGCCGCGGCCACGAGGTGTGGCAGGAGGTCAAGGGAGTCAACCTGGCCCTTGACGACCGGGTGGAGCTCCGGAACGCCTTGACAGCACGGGGATTCACCGTTCTCGAAGACCACCGGATAGAGTCCTAAACCGAGATGATTGCATTTACAGCGGCGGAAATCGCCGACATAACCAACGGCCGGCTGGCCGCGGAACCGGGCATCAGCCCCGCATCCGTGGTGACCGACTCCCGCGAGGCCACGGCGGGTTCCCTCTATGTGGCCAAACCGGGGGAGAGCGCCGACGGACACGACTTCGTGGCCGCGGCCTTTGCCCGGGGCGCCGTCCTGGCACTCGTAGAGCACGAGGTCGCCGACGCGGCCGGGATGAACTACCCCGCAGTCGTCGTCGAGGACGCTGTCCTCGCCATGGGCGCGCTGGCCGCCGAATCGGTCCGCCGGATCCGCGCCCGCCGCGCAGCCGACGGCACCGCGTTCACCGTGATCGGCATCACCGGGTCCGCGGGAAAGACCACCACGAAGGACCTGCTGGCCGGCATCTTCACCGCGGCCGGCGCCGAAGGGGCCACCGTTGCCCCTCAGGGGTCCTACAACGGCGAGGTCGGCGTCCCGCTCACCGTCTTCAAAGCCGACTACGACACCCGCTACCTCGTCATCGAGATGGGTGCCACGGGCATCGGCCACATCCGGTACCTCGCGGACATGGTCCGGCCGGAGATCGGCGTCGTGCTCGGTGTCGGCTCCGCCCATGCAGGTGAATTCGGCGGCATCGAGAACATTGCCGTTGCCAAGGGTGAACTCGTCGAGGCGCTCCCCGCCGGGGGCACCGCCGTGCTGAACCTGGACGACGCCCGGGTCGCCGCCATGGCAGCGCGCACCAAGGCCCGGGTGCTCGGTTACACCTCGCGCCCGGCCGGCACAGACCAGGACAACAGCGGCCACGCCGATCTGGTGAGGGCCGTGGGCGTGGAACTGAACGCCGCCGGCCATCCCGAATTTGAGCTGTACCTGCCCGGTGACACGGCCCCGCAGGGAATACAACAGCAGGGAACACAAGAGCACGGGACGCCACAGCAGGGAACGGCTCCGTACCATGTTGCCGCGAAGTTGATCGGGGCCCATCACCTCGCCAACCTCCTCGCAGCCGCGGCCGCCGCGCACGCGGCCGGCATTCCCGGGGCGCAGATTGCGGCCTCCCTCAGTGCCCAGGCCCCGGCCAGCCGCTGGCGGATGGAGCGCACGGAGCGCCCCGACGGCGTGACCGTCATCAACGACGCCTACAACGCCAACCCGGAGTCCATGCGGGCGGCGCTGCGGACGCTGGCCGAACTGGGCCAGGGCCGCCGCACCTGGGCGGTCCTGGGCGCCATGCTCGAACTGGGCCCGGATTCCATCCGTGAGCATATGGCCGTCGGCACCCAGGTGGTGCGCCTGAACATCTCCCGCCTGGTTGTGGTGGGCCGGGAGGCCCGCTCGCTGTATGTCTCCGCCGTTAACGAGGGCTCGTGGGGCGATGAATGTGTGTTCGCCGAGACCGCGGACGAGGCCTACGAGCTGCTCCGGGCCGAGCTCCTGCCCGGCGACCTGGTCCTGTTCAAGTCCTCGAATGGCATCGGGCTGCGTCATCTGGGGGATCGGATAGCATTACCCCCACAAGCCCCCAAGACCTCCCCCGAGCGACCTGCTGAGGGACCTGCCGCAACCGCCACCGAAGGGAGTGCACAGCTGTGATTGCACTGCTGATGGGCGCCGGAATGGCGCTGCTCCTCGCGTTCGCGGGCACCCCGTTGTTCATTCGGTTCCTGGTCCGCAAGGGCTACGGACAATTCATCCGGGACGACGGACCCACCTCCCACCACACCAAGCGCGGCACGCCCACGATGGGCGGCGCGGTGGTGGTCCTGGCGGTCGTCGTCAGCTACTTTCTCACCCACCTGTTCATGTGGATGATGAACCCGCATTCCCCGGGGCCGAGCGCCTCCGGGCTGCTGCTGTTGTTCCTCATGGTGGGCATGGGGCTGGTCGGTTTCCTGGACGACTTCATCAAGATCTCCAAGCAGCGCAGCCTGGGACTGAACGCCAAGGCCAAACTGATCCTCCAGGCCGCCGTCGGCATTATCTTTGCCGTCCTGGCGCTGCAGTTCCCGAACTCCGCGGGACTGACGCCGGCGTCGACCCAGATCTCCCTGGTGCGCGACATCCCGTGGCTGAACCTGGCCTTTGCCGGCACCGTGCTCGGTGCCATCCTCTTCGTCCTGTGGTCAAACCTGATTGTCACCGCCGCAACCAACGGCGTGAACCTCACGGACGGCCTCGACGGCCTGGCCGCCGGCGCTTCGGTCATGGTGTTCGGGGCCTACACGCTCATGGGCATCTGGCAAAGCAACCAGGCGTGCGGGTCTCCGCGGCAGGCCGGCGGCGGCTGCTATTCGGTCCGCGACCCGCTGGACCTCGCCTTGCTGGCCGCCATCCTTAGCGCGGCGATGGTCGGGTTCCTCTGGTGGAACACCTCACCCGCAAAGATCTTCATGGGCGACACCGGTTCCCTGGCGATCGGCGGCGCCGTCGCGGCGTTCGCCATCCTGTCCCGCACCGAACTGCTGCTGGCGTTCATCGGCGGCCTTTTCGTCCTCATCACGCTCTCGGTCATCATCCAGGTGGGCTACTTCAAACTCACCAAGGGCAAGCGGTTCTTCAAGATGGCACCGCTGCAGCACCACTTTGAGCTCAAGGGCTGGGCCGAGGTGACGGTGGTGGTCCGGTTCTGGATCCTGTGCGGACTGTTCGTCGCCGCAGGCCTGGGCATCTTCTACGCCGAATGGGTGGTACTCCTGTGACCGGATCCATCCCCGCCCCGCTCACCACCTCGGCCCGGCTGCAGGGGCTCACCACCTGGGACTCCGACTGGTCCGGGCTGCGCGTCGTGGTCACCGGCATCGGCGTCTCCGGATTCGCCGCCGCCGATACGCTGATCGAACTTGGCGCCCGGGTGGTGGTGGTTGACAGCGCCACGAGCGCCAGGGCACTCGCCCAGGCCGACACCCTGCGGATCGTCGGCGCGGCCGACGTCCTGCTCGGCGAAGAGGCCGTGGAGACAATGCCAAAGATCGACGGGCAGAAGCCGGACCTCGTGGTCACGTCGCCGGGCTGGCGCCCGGACCAGGCCCTGCTCGCCGCCGCGGCGCGGGCGCACATCCCGGTGTGGGGCGACGTCGAACTCGCCTGGCGGCTCCGCGAACGCCAAGGCCGCAAGACGGCCGACTGGCTGACCATCACCGGCACCAACGGCAAGACCACCACGGTGGGCCTGACCGAGTCCATGCTTCAGGCTGCCGGACTCAAGGCCATCGCGGTGGGCAACGTCGGGACCCCCATCCTGGACGCCCTGCGCGACCCCGTGGACTACGACGTGTTCGCGGTGGAACTCTCCAGCTTCCAGCTGCACTGGAGCCACTCCGTGTCACCGGTGGCCAGCGTGTGCCTCAACGTCGCCGAAGACCACGTGGACTGGCACGGCTCCTATGCCTCCTACCTGGCCGACAAGGCCAAGGTCTACGCGAACACGCAAAAGGCGTGCATCTACAACGCCGAGCAGATCGAGACCGAACGCATGGTCGAAGACGCGGACGTGGTGGAGGGCTGCCGGGCCGTGGGCTTCACCACCCTCTCCCCGGCGGTGAGCATGCTCGGCGTCGTGGAGGGACTGCTGGTGGACCGCGCGTTCATCGCCGAACGCAAGGACAGCGCGGCCGAACTGGCCTCGATCGCTGACCTGGGGTCGGCGGCACCCCGGCACATGGTGGCCAACGCGCTGGCCGCGGCTGCCCTGGTC
Source organism: Arthrobacter sp. YAF34 (assembly GCF_052113245.1). Classification (NCBI taxonomy): domain Bacteria; kingdom Bacillati; phylum Actinomycetota; class Actinomycetes; order Micrococcales; family Micrococcaceae; genus Arthrobacter; species Arthrobacter sp. YAF34. The sequence goes on along the minus strand of NZ_JBFRCV010000009.1, from coordinate 168,169 downwards.
CGCGCCTACGGGGTGGAGGCGTCCGCGGTCCGCACCGGCCTGCTGAACTATCTCCCCGGAGACCACCGGATCCAGCCGGTGGCCCGGCATGAGGGCGTGCTTTGGGTCAACGACTCCAAGGCCACCAACCCGCACGCCGCCTCGGCGGCACTGTCGGCGTTCCAGCACGTGGTGTGGATCGCCGGAGGACTGTCCAAGGGCGTGAACTACGACTCCCTGATCCAGGAACACGCCCACCGGCTCAAGGCCGTCGTCCTGATCGGCGCGGACTCCAGCGAACTGCTGGCCGCGCTGGAGCGACACGCACCGGATGTCCCCGTGATCGGGCAGGCGAAGGGCCAGACTGAAGACGTGCAGACTGCCGGACCGGCCCAAGCCGCCGCAGGCCCCTCGCCGATCTTCAGCGAGACCGTGATGGCCGAGGCCGTCGCCTCGGCGGCGCAGCTGGCCGCCTCCGGGGACACCGTGCTGCTGGCCCCGGCAGCTGCTTCCATGGATCAGTTCTCTTCCTACGCTCACCGTGGCGATGCCTTCATCGAAGCTGTCCGCGAGCTCGTGGAAGGGCAGGCTCAGACCAGCGAGGAGTAACAATGGTCAGCACGCCCACACGTACGACGGCGGCCCGACCCGCCGCAGGCGGGGCCACCAGTGGCAACGCCGCCGGGGGCAAGACTGCCGGGGGTAAAGTACAGCCACCATCCGCATCGGCGCCGTGGAAGCCCCGCGGCACGCCCGCGGCGACAGTGCGGGCCTGGGGGCGCGGATTCTGGTCCGCGCTGGAAGGCACCGGCAAATCGCGCAACGGCTCCACCTATTACCTGATCCTCGGGTCCACGCTGGCCCTGACGGCGATCGGGATCATGATGGTCCTCTCCGCCTCCAGTGTCGAAGCCATCGCCGCGGGGGAGTCGCCGTACTCCGCCGCCCTCAAGCAGGGTGGATTCGCTGCGATCGGGGTCTTCGCGATGTTTGTCCTCTCCCGCGTCAACGTCGTGTGGCTCAGGCGCTTTGCCTGGCCCGTGATGTTCCTGGCCGTTGCGCTGCTGGGCCTGGTCCTCTTGGTGGGGCGCAGCGCGCTGGGCAACCAGAACTGGATCGACGTCGGCCCGTTCACCTTCCAGCCCTCCGAAGCGGCGAAGCTTGCCCTCGCTCTCTGGATGGCCACGGTGCTTGCCCGCAAGGAGAAGCTCCTCCACGAGTGGCGCCATGCGCTCATTCCCGTCGTGGTTCCCGGTGCCGCTGTGGTTCTGGGGCTTATTCTCGCCGGCAACGACCTCGGCACGGCGATGATCGTGATGGTGATCGTCGCGGCCGCGCTGTTCTTCGCCGGTGTCCGGCTGGCTTTCTTCACGATTTCCGGGGCGGTCCTGGCCGTCGGCACGACCATCCTCGCCGTCACGAGCCCCAACCGGATGTGCCGCATCCTCTCATGGACCGGCCAGACCTGCGCCGACGGCTCCGACCTGAACTACCAGTCCACCAACGGGCTGTACGGGCTCGCGTCCGGAGGCTGGTTCGGCGTCGGACTGGGCCAGAGCCGGCAGAAGTACAGCTGGATCCCGGAAGCGCACAACGACTTCATTTTCGCGATCATCGGCGAGGAACTCGGACTGGTCGGCACGCTCGTCGTCCTGGTCCTGTTCGCCATCCTCGGCGCCGCCATCTACCGGGTGGTCGTCGCGCAGCATGATGTCTTCCACCGCGTCCTGGCCGGCAGCATCATGGTCTGGCTTCTGGGCCAGGCCAGCGTCAACATGGCCGTGGTCACCGGGCTGGCGCCGGTGATCGGTGTCCCGCTGCCGTTCATCTCCTATGGCGGGTCGGCCCTGCTGATGTCGCTGTGTGCGGTCGGCGTCGTCCTGTCCCTGGCCCGGGCGCAGATGGACCCGGGGATGCAGCCGAAGAAGATGCTCAAGTTCGGCCCGGCTGCCTTCGCGAATTCGGTGCGGCGCGCCCGGGCCGCGCGGGCCGCCCGGGCGGCCGGCAAGCCTGCGGGCCAGTCCGCCGGCCGCCCCGCCGCAAACCCGGGCAGGACTCCGACGCGACCTGCCGCCCACAAGCCTGCGGCCACAAACCCCGCATCCAAGAACCGCACGAAAGCGTAAACAGTCCCTTATGAACACCGAGTCGCCTTTGTACGTGGTCCTTGCCGGCGGCGGAACCGCCGGACACATCAGCCCGCTCCTGGCCATTGCCGGTGCCCTGCGGCAGTCGCTGCCCGGAGTGCAGCTCCTGGCAGTGGGCACCCCGGGCGGGATGGAAGCCCGGCTGGTTCCGGCCGCCGGGCTGGATCTGGCCACCATCAGCCGGGTCCCGCTCCCGCGCAGGCCCTCCGTGGACCTCCTCCGGCTCCCCGGCCGGATGGCCGGTGCAGTAAAGCAGGCCGGTTCCATCCTGGACGAGACCGGAGCCGACGTCCTGGTGGGCGTCGGCGGCTATGTGTGCACCCCGATGTACCTTGCCGCCCGGCGCCGGAAGATCCCGATCGTGGTCCACGAGGCCAACACCCGCCCGGGCCTGGCAAACCGTGTCGGCGCCCGCCTCGGCGGCCACGTGGCCGTCGCCTTCGCCGCGACCAAACTCGGCCGCGCGCGGCATGTGGGCATGCCCATGCGGCCGGAAATCTCGGGCCTGGACCGCGACGCAGCCCGGGCCGGCGCGCGGCAGGCGCTCGGCCTGGACCCGGACAAACCCGCACTGATCGTCACCGGCGGCTCCTCGGGCGCCCAGAGCATCAACCGGTCCCTCGCCGCGGCGGTGGGAACGCTTGCCGACGCCGGGGTGCAGACCCTGCACATCACCGGCCGCGGCAAGTCCGTGCACGACGCGGACGGCAAGCCGCTCGCCGCGCCGGGCTACCGGCAGGTGGAGTACGTGGACGGCATGGAAACCGTCTACGCCGCGGCGGACCTGCTGCTGGCACGGGCCGGTGCCGCCACTGTCTGCGAGGTGGCTGCGGTAGGCGTGCCCGCCGTCTTTGTCCCGCTGCCCATCGGCAACGGCGAACAGGCGCTGAACGCAGGCGGCCTCGTCGCCGCCGGGGGAGCACTGCTCGTGGATGACAACGACTTCTCCGCGGACTGGATCCGCGACAACCTCATCCCGCTGCTGCTGGACAAGGACAAGCTGGCCCGGATGGCCGCAAGTTCCGAACACCTCGGCATCCGCAACGCGGACCGGCGGATGGCCGATCTCATCCTCGAGGTCGCGGCTTCAGGCCAGAACAGCAGAAAACAGGACAGCAGAAAACAGCACAGCAGGACCCAGCACGGCAGGAAGCAGTAAAGCCATGACCCAGTCCCCAGACTCCACCCGTTCCCTGGCCTCCCTTGGCCGCGTGCACTTCATCGGCATCGGCGGCGTCGGCATGTCCGCCGTCGCCCGCATCATGGTGGCGCGCGGCATCCCGGTGAGCGGGTCCGATGCCAAGGCTCTGCCGGTCATGACAGACCTCGCGGCGGCCGGGGCAACGATCGCCGTCGGGTACGGGCCGGAGAACCTTGGCGCCGCCCAGACGGTGGTTGCCGGCTCCGCGATCCGGGCGGACAACCCCGAACTCGTAGCGGCCCGCGCCGCCGGGCTCGCGGTGCTGCACCGCTCCGAGGCCCTGGCCGCCACCATGGCCGATGACACCGTGGTGGCCGTCGCCGGAACGCACGGCAAGTCCACCACCACCTCGATGATCACGGTGCTTCTGCAGGGCGCCGGGCTGGACCCGTCCTTCGCCATCGGCGCCAACGTTCCGGCCCTCGGCGTCAATGCGGCCCACGGCACCTCGGGGATCTTCGTCGCCGAAGCTGACGAATCGGACGGCTCTTTCCTGAATTACCGGCCCGCGATCGCCGTGGTGACCAACGTCGAGCCGGACCACCTGGACTTCTACGGCACCGCCGACGCCGTGTATGCCTCCTTTGACAGCTTCACGGCCCTGCTCCCGGCAGATGGGGTCCTGGTGGCTTGCGCGGACGACCCCGGGGCCAGGGCCCTCGCAGAGCGCACCCTGGCCCGCGGCAACACCCGCGTGGTTCTTTACGGCACTGCGGCCGACGCCGCCATCCGGCTGCATGACGAAGGACCCGGCCGGACGGGGATCTCGACGGCGGCGGGCACCTTCGGGCTGGACCTCCAGGTCCCGGGCCGGCACAACGCGCTCAACGCGGCTGCCGCGTTTGCCGTCGCGGTCGAACTCGGCGTCGCGCCGGAGACCGCGGCCGCGGCGCTGGCGCATTTCTCCGGCGCCTCGCGCCGGTTCGAATTCAAGGGCGAAGGACGCGGCATCCGCGTCTACGACGATTACGCCCATCACCCCACGGAGGTCCGCGCCGCCTTGTCCGCCGCACGGGCCGTCGCCGGGCAGCGCAAGGTGCACGTGCTCTTCCAGCCGCACCTGTTTTCGCGCACCCGCGAATTCGCCCGCGAGTTCGCCGAGGCCCTCAACACCGCGGACACCGCCCTGGTCCTGGACATCTATCCGGCCCGCGAAGACCCCATTCCCGGTGTCACGAGCGGGCTGATCGCCGAGCACCTCGGACCCGGCGGCAGCCTTGTCGGCCCGGGCGAGCAAGCGGTGCAGGCCCTCCTGGCCGCCGCCGCGCCCGGGGACATCGTGCTGACCGCAGGCGCGGGCGACGTCACAGCCTACGGTCCCCGGATCGTCGACGCCCTGACGGTCGAGGCCGCCGGTGGCTAGCGGGCGCCCTCCCTACCGCGGCGGAACCAACGCCTCCGGGGCCGGCGTCGGCTCCCGGCCACCGGCCGGCAGGGCCGGGACGGACGTCATTTCGGCGTCCAAGAACGCCCCGGAGGCGGCGAACGGCCCGTCCCGGAACGGGCCGGGGACACCCGCCACCCCGGCCGGCAATGTGCTGTCCTTCCCCGAGCCCAAAGCCAAACGCCGCAAACGCATCCTGCTCAGCACCGTCGGCATTGTTGCCGTGCTGATCGCGGGGATCGTCGCGGCGGCCGTGTACTCGCCGGTCCTCGCCTTGCGGACCGTCGCCGTGCAGGGCACCAAGATCGTCAAACCTGACAAGGTTCAGGCCGCCCTGGCGCCGCTGCAGGGCAAGCCGCTGCCGCAGATCAGCGAGGAGGACGTCAGGGCGCTCCTGAAGCCGCTGGTCCAGGTCAAGGACGTCACCGCGAAGGCGCTGCCGCCCTCCACCTTGCAGGTGCATATCACCGAGCGCGTCCCCGTGGCGCTGGTCAAGCAGGGCGCAACGTTCCAGTTGGTGGACGTCGACGGCGTCCAGCTCAGCACCACCACAAACGCCGCCTCGGTCCCGCTCCCGGTCATCGACGGCGGCAGCGGGACGCTGCCCAAGGACCTGTTCCACGCCATTACGGCGGTGCTGGGGGCGCTGCCGGCAGACGTCCTCGCGCGGCTGTCCAACGCTTCCGCAGCCTCCGCCGACGCCGTCGAACTCAAACTCGTCGACGGGCAGTCGATCGTGTGGGGCAACGCGGGGGAGAGGGAACTCAAGGCCCGTGTCCTCGCGGCTCTCCTGAAGGTTCCGGCCGACCCGAAGAATCCGGTGAACGTTTACGACGTCAGCGTGCCGCGGCACCCCGTCACCCGGTAATGTGGGGTCAGTTCGCCGCGGTCCGGCGGGGCGGCCGGCGCGGCGCTGATGACCGGACGTCGCGACGGGAACCGCCCGGGCGGCCCCGGGAGGACCTCCGGCGGCCCGACGGGCCCGATACGGGGCTATTTGACCGGTATTCCCGCGACACGCGGCGCCGGTTATTGAATGTCCCCGGCATAGGAAATACCGTCACAGACATGAGTTACTTGACATAACTATAACTTTCAAGTCGAAGGTTAAGGTTCAGGGCTTCAAGTCAAAGTTTCAAGCACGACTCGATAAGTTTTCGCATTAGTACACGAACAAGGGACACGTAACGTGGCAGCTCCGCAGAATTACTTGGCCGTCATCAAGGTCGTCGGCATCGGCGGCGGTGGCGTGAACGCAGTCAACCGCATGATCGAGGTCGGTCTTCGCGGCGTCGAATTCATCGCCATCAATACCGATGCCCAGGCATTGTTGATGAGCGATGCCGACGTCAAGCTCGACGTCGGGCGTGAGCTGACCCGTGGACTCGGTGCTGGCGCGAACCCCGAGGTGGGCCGTCAGGCCGCGGAGGACCACGCCGATGAAATCGAAGAGGTCATCCGCGGCGCGGACATGGTCTTCGTCACCGCCGGCGAAGGCGGCGGCACCGGCACCGGCGGCGCGCCCGTCGTGGCCCGCATCGCTCGCTCCCTTGGCGCCCTGACGATCGGCGTCGTGACGCGCCCCTTCACCTTCGAGGGCCGCCGCCGCGCGGGGTCCGCCGAGGCCGGCATCGATGCCCTGCGCGATGAAGTCGACACCCTGATCGTGATTCCGAACGACCGTCTGCTCTCCATCAGCGACCGCAACGTATCGGTCCTGGATGCATTCCGCTCCGCCGACCAGGTCCTGCTGTCCGGTGTCCAGGGCATCACCGACCTCATCACCACGCCGGGCCTGATCAACCTCGACTTCGCCGACGTAAAGTCCGTCATGCAGGGCGCCGGTTCAGCGCTCATGGGCATCGGTTCGGCCCGCGGCGAGGACCGGGCCGTCAAGGCCGCGGAACTCGCCATCGCCTCGCCGCTGCTGGAGGCATCCATCGACGGCGCGCACGGTGTCCTGCTCTCCATCCAGGGCGGCTCGGACCTCGGCCTCTTCGAAATCAACGAGGCGGCCCGCCTGGTCCAGGAAGTCGCCCACCCGGAGGCCAACATCATCTTCGGCGCTGTGATTGATGACGCCCTCGGCGACGAGGCACGCGTCACCGTCATTGCCGCCGGCTTCGACGACGTCAAGGCCACCTCGCCGTCCATGGACCAGTCCCTGCCGGCCGCCCCGCAGCGTCCGGCGTCGGCAGCCCCGGCCCCGGCGCAGGCCCCCGCCTCCGCCCAGGTCCAGCCGCTGCACGCCGCCGTGGGAGCCTCCGGCTACGGCGGCTGGGGCCAGCAGCGGCCCTCCGCTGTACCGGCCGACTCCGGCTTCGACGTCGACCTGCCGGCCGTCGTGGAACCGGACCTGTCCGGCCGTCACTCCGATGACCTGGACGTTCCCGACTTCCTGAAGTAACTCCCGGCGTCAATCGTTCGCTTTCAGCATGGCACCGCCGTCCGGCGGTGCCATGCTGCTTTGCGGCGGGATACGGTGGATCGTATGAACGCAAGAATTCCTGACATGTCGACGGCGGTGGTGTGATTGTTTTCCTGGCGGGCTGAAGTCCGGCCCGGCGTGTGGGTGGCGTTCACCGACGCCGGGGCCGGCAACCTGGCACTGCACGTCGATGACGACCCGGACGCGGTGCGCCGCCGCCGCGCGGAGCTCGACGCGGCCGCGGGACTCGGCAGCCGCTCCTTCCGGTACATGAACCAGGTCCACGGCGCGGAGGTCGCAACTGTCAGTAGCCGGTCCGCGGCCACCCAGGCACTGGCCGGTGTCCCGGCCGCCCCGACCGCCGACGCCATGGTGACCCTGACCGAGCCGCTGGCCGTCATGGTGGCAGACTGCGTGCCGGTGGTGCTGGTCGGTGACGGCCCGGCCGGTTCCCCGGTGCTTGGTGTCGTCCACGCCGGAAGGCCCGGTGTGTCCGCCGGCGTGGTGCCGGCCGCCGTCGCGCGCCTGCGGGAACTGGGCGCGCACCGCCTAAGCGCCTGGGTGGGACCGTCCGTCTGCGGGCGCTGCTACGAGGTGCCCGAGGGCCTGCGTGCGGACGTTGCCGCGGCTGTCCCGGCCACCTGGTGCACCACGTCCACCGGCACACCCGGGCTGGACCTGCCGGCCGGCGTGCGGAGCCAGCTTGAAGCGGAGGGCGTCGTGATCGAATACTCCGGAGGTTGCACCGTCGAGGACGACACCCTGTTCTCCTACCGCCGGGACGGCCGGACCGGCCGCTTCGCCGGCCTCGTGTGGACGACGGCCCCGGACGGCGCGGACGTGCCCGGCCATGACTGACCCGGACCCCCGGCTGGCGCAGCTGGACGCGAACCTGGCAGCAGTCCGGCGCAGGATCGACGCGGCCGTCACCGCCGCCGGCCGGGATGCCGCCCCGCCCCGGCTGATCGTCGTCACGAAATTCCACCCCGCCCAAGACATCCGGCGGCTCGCATCGCTGGGCGTCGCCGACGTCGGGGAAAACCGGGACCAGGAGGCTGCGGAAAAAGCGGTGCAGCTTGAGGACCTCGGCCTGCGCTGGCACTTCATCGGCCAGCTCCAAAGCAACAAGGCCAAATCCGTGGTGAAGTACGCCCACGCCGTACACTCCGTGGACCGGCCGGCCCTGGCGGCCGCCCTCGCCAAGGCAATGGCAGTAGAAACCGACCGCACCGGGCGGCCACCCTTGGAGTGCTTTATTCAGGTCAACCTGGACGACGGCGCCGGCGCGCACCGGGGCGGTGCCGCCCCCGACGAGGTCCTGGGCCTGGCCGAACAACTCGCCGGTGCTGCCGGGCTCCGGCTCGCGGGGGTCATGGCGGTTGCGCCGCTCGGCGGGGATCCGGCGGGCGCATTCGGGAAACTCGCGGGCATTTCCGCGCAACTGGCCGCACAATTCCCGGCGGCCACGGGAATATCGGCCGGCATGAGCCAGGACCTGGAAGAAGCCGTGCGCTGCGGAGCGACACACCTGCGCATTGGCTCCGATATTCTCGGTCCGCGTCCGGCGCTGCGGTAAGTTCGACGTATTGGAAGGTAATGGCGGGGATTCCAAGGCTGTCTAGTCACTAAGCGGCCCGCTTACGGACACGATTAGGAGTCGACCATGGCTGGCGCTCTGCGCAAGACAATGATCTATCTTGGGCTCGCCGACGGCGACGAACACTACGAGTCTGAGCACCCCACACCGCACAAGGACGAGGACGAACCCATGGAGCAGGACCACGAGGAACGACGTGCCCCGGCGCCCGTCCGCGAGGTCCCCAGGGAAGAGCCCCACGCCGCCGAAGAGGAATATCGCGCACCTGTGACACCCATCAAGCGTGCGGCATCGAGCCGCGAAGAGACCACCGGACTCCGGCAAATCACCACCATCCATCCGCGCTCATACAATGACGCCAAGCTCATCGGCGAAAGCTTCCGCGATGGCATCCCCGTCATCATGAACGTCACCGACATGGGAGAAGCAGACGCCAAGCGCCTCGTGGACTTCTCCGCGGGCCTTGTTTTCGGCCTCCGCGGCAGCATCGAACGGGTAACGAACAAGGTCTTCCTGCTGTCGCCGTCGTACATCGAGGTCATCGGCGACGACAAGAAGGTCAGCGAGACACAGGCGAGTTTCTTCAACCAAAGCTAGAGGCGTAAATTCCGCACGGCTGCCAGGCGGGGAGACCCGCCTGGCAGCCGTGCGGAATTATCCGTGTTGAAATAGAAGCAACACTTTCCGCAGGACACTGCGGTATCCGGAATGAACATGGAGATATGAGTTAGCTCATGGGAATTGTTTTTGGGCTCGTCTATATCGTTCTGTTGCTTTTTTTCGTGGCACTGATCATCCGCCTGGTCTTCGACTGGGTGCAGATGTTTGCCCGGAGCTGGCGGCCGCGCGGAATGGCACTCGTGGCCGCCCACGCTGTGTATTCGGTCACGGACAAGCCACTGAAGCTGCTCCGCCGGCTCATCCCGCCGCTGCGGCTGGGCGGAATGTCGCTCGACGTCGGCTTCCTGCTGCTGTTTGTGGCCGTCAGCGTAGCCATGTGGATCGTCAAGGGACTGGTGTATTCCCAGTCCGTCGCAGCGTGAGCGGCCGCAGTCGGCAAACGCGTGACCCGGGCCGATGCCCCAACCGATAGAAACTCCGGTTTGACACTGCGGTGTTGAATTAGAGGAACCAGACCATATTTAGGTACCGTAGTTTTGACGGCCGGAAGGCCTACTGACTAACTAGACCAACGAGGTGACCAGATGGCTTTGACGCCAGAAGACGTTGTCAACAAGCGCTTTCAGCCGACCAAGTTCCGCGAAGGCTACGACCAGGATGAAGTTGATGACTTCCTGGACGAGATCGTCGTGGAACTGCGACGCCTGAACCAGGAGAACGACGAGCTGCGCAAGAAGCTCGCCGAACTCGGCGCCGGCACGCCTGCCAGCTCCACCGCCGCGGCCCCCGTCGTGGAGAAGGTGCCGGCACCCGTCAAGGCCGAGAAGGAAGACGCCGCCAAGGCCGAGGCCGAGGCAAAGGCAAAGGCGGCCGCAGAAGCTGCCAAGAAGAAGGAAGCCGAGCAGGCCGCCAAGGCAGCCCAGGCCGTCGAGCCGGCACGCGCCGCGGCCACCCCGGCGTCCGAGTCCGCCGCCGGCCTGCTCGCCATGGCGCAGCAGATGCACGACAAGCACATCGCCGACGGCGAGCAGCAGCGTGACAAGATCATCGCTGAGGCCCAGATCGAGGCCAGCAGCCTGGTCAACGATGCGCAGGAAAAGTCCCGCAAGATCCTTGGTGCCCTCGAGCAGCAGCGCTCGGTCCTGGAACGGAAGGTGGAGCAGCTGCGCGGCTTCGAGCGCGACTACCGCTCACGCCTGAAGGCCTACATCGAAGGCCAGCTCCGCGACCTCGACGCCCGCGGCTCCGTTGCCGCCCCCGAGGTTGGCGAAGCCAGCTAGGCATAAAGCAAGTATTCTGAAAGCCGGTGGCTGAGGACTCCTCGGCCGCCGGCTTTTCGTTTTTCCCGCACCGTATTTTTCCGCACGGCGCCGGACACCCATCCCCGGTCTTCGTACTGGCTCCCGATCGAAAGCACTATGACTGACGCACCATCACCAGACGCCATGCAGCCCGCCGAGGCGGCCCAGCCCGTCCATGCCCGGCCCCGCCGGGCGGCGCTGTATGTCCTGTTCGCTGCCTTCGCCGTGTTCGCCTATGTGTTCGACCAGCTGACCAAGCTCTGGGTCACGAGCACCATGACCGAGGGCGAGCGGATACCCGTGATTCCGCCGCTGCTGCACTGGTTCTACATCCGCAACTCCGGAGCGGCGTTCTCGATCGGCGAAAACGTCACCTGGGTGTTCACCATCATCATGGCGGCAGTGTCCGTCGCCATCCTGCTGCAGCTGCGCAAGCTTGGCTCACTCTGGTGGGCGCTGGCGCTCGGGCTGCTGCTCGGCGGCGCACTCGGCAACCTGACCGACCGGCTGTTCCGCGAGCCGTCCTTCGCGATGGGCCACGTGGTGGACTTCATCCAGCTACCGAACTTCGCGATCTTCAACATTGCCGACTCGGCCGTCGTCTCCGCCGTCGTCATCATCTGCCTGCTCACGCTCCGTGGAATCTCCCTCGACGGCTCGCGCCACACGAAGGAAACGGTCGCCAAAGATGTCTGAGAATGCGGAAGTGTCCGGCGAAGCCGGCGATGCGACTGCGGAACACCGGCGCTTCACCGTCCCGGAAGACCTTGCCGGCTCGCGCGTGGACGCCGGCCTGTCCAAGCTGATGGAGATTTCCCGCTCCCAGGCGGCCGTCCTGATCGCCGAAGGCAACGTCAGCAGCAACGCCAAGAGTGTCGGGAAATCCCTCAAGCTGGCCGCCGGCATGGTGCTGGACGTCGTGGTGCCCGGCCGCCGGGACCCCCTGGAAATCGTGGAGGAAGTCGTGGAAGGCTTGAAGGTCCTGCTGGACGATGACGAGTTCGTGGTCATCGACAAACCCGTCGGCGTGGCGGCCCACCCCTCGCCCGGCTGGGTGGGACCGACGGTGGTCGGCGGCCTCGCCGGCCTCGGGTACCGGATTTCGACGTCGGGCGCCCCGGAACGTGCCGGCATCGTCCACCGGCTCGACGTCGGGACCTCCGGCGTCATGGTGGTCGCCAAGACCGAAAACGCGTACACCGTGCTCAAGCGGGCCTTCAAGGAACGCACCGTGGACAAGGTCTACCACGCCGTCGTCCAGGGACTTCCCGATCCGCTGGCCGGCACCATCGACGCGCCCATCGGCCGCCACCCGGGCCATGACTGGCGGTTCGCCGTGATTGAAGACGGCCGGGATTCCGTCACGCACTACGAAGTCCTGGAGGCTTTCGGCAAAGCCTCCCTCGTGGAGGTGCACCTTGAAACCGGCCGCACCCACCAGATCCGCGTGCACTTTGCGGCCCTGCGCCACCCCTGCGCCGGTGACCTGACCTACGGCGCGGACCCGCGGCTCGCCGCGACCCTGGGACTGACCCGGCAGTGGCTGCACGCCCGCGAACTGTCCTTCGACCACCCGCGCACGGGGGAGCGGGTCACCGTCACCAGCGAGTACCCGCAGGACCTGGTCTACGCCCTGGAGGTCCTGGCGTCCGGAGACGCCTGATCCGTCGTGGCTGCGCGCCAGCGTCGCCGCACGGCACTAGAATGGTCCGGTGACTTCCAGCAACGACTCGTTTGTCCACCTCCACAACCACACCGAGTACTCGATGCTGGACGGTGCCGCCCGGCTCGGTGAGCTGTTCGACGAGACCGAGCGGCTCGGCATGCCGGCCCTGGCCACGACGGACCACGGCTACCTGTTCGGCGCCTTCGACTTCTGGAAGCGGGCCACCGACCAGGGCATCAGGCCCATCATCGGCGTCGAAGCCTATGTGACGCCCGGGACCGCCCGCACGGACAAGACCCGCGTGCGCTGGGGCGAGGAGCACCAGCGCAAGGATGACATTTCCGGCGGTGGCTCCTACACGCACATGACGCTGCTCAGCTACAACAACGTGGGCATGCGGAACCTCTTCCGGGCCTCCTCGATCGCCTCGCTGGACTCCGTCTTCGGCAAATGGCCCCGGCTGGACCGTGAGCTGCTGAACACCTACTCGGAAGGGCTCATCGCCACCACCGGCTGCCCGTCCGGCGAGGTCCAGACCCGGCTGCGGCTGGGCCAGTACCGCGAAGCGCTGGAGGCCGCTGCCGAGTTCCGTGACATCTTCGGCGCGGAGAACTACTTCTGCGAGCTCATGGACCACGGCCTGGACATCGAACGGCGGGTCACGGGCGACCTCCTGCGCCTGGCCAAGGACCTGAACCTGCCGCTGGTGGCCACCAACGACCTGCACTACACGCACGAGCACGACGCCAAGGCCCATGAGGCGCTGCTGGCCATCCAGTCCGGTTCCACCCTCCTGGAGCCGACCTACGACAACGGCGGGTCCCGCTTTGCCTTCTCCGGCAGCGGCTACTACCTGAAGTCACCGCAGGAAATGCGGGAACTGTTCCGCGACCACCCGGAGGCGTGCGACAACACGCTCCTGATCGCCGAGCGCTGCGAAGTGTCGTTCAACACCGGCGCCAACTACATGCCCCGGTTCCCCTGCCCGGAGGGGGAGGACGAGACGTCGTGGCTGGTCAAGGAGGTCGACAAGGGTCTCCAGTACCGGTACCCCCAGGGCATCCCGGACAAGGTCCGCAAGCAGGCGGACTACGAGCTGGAGGTCATCACCTCCATGGGCTTCCCCGGCTACTTCCTCGTGGTGGCTGACTTCATCAACTGGGCCAAGAACAACGGCATCCGGGTGGGTCCCGGGCGTGGCTCCGGTGCCGGCTCCATGGTGGCGTATGCCATGCGCATCACCGACCTCGATCCGCTGCACCATGGCCTGATCTTCGAGCGCTTCCTGAACCCGGACCGCGTCTCCATGCCTGACTTCGACGTCGACTTCGATGACCGGCGCCGCTCCGAAGTGATCGACTACGTCACGCGCAAATACGGCGATGAACGTGTCGCCATGATCGTCACCTATGGCACCATCAAGACCAAGCAGGCCCTCAAAGACTCGTCGCGCGTGCTGGGCTACCCGTTCAGCATGGGCGAGCAGTTGACCAAGGCGCTGCCGCCGGCGGTGATGGCCAAGGACATTCCGCTGGCCGACATTCAGAACCCCCAGTCCAAGCGCTACAGCGAGGCCGGCGACTTCCGCCAGCTGATCAGCACGGACCCGGAAGCTGCCAAGGTCTTCGAGACGGCACTGGGCATCGAGGGCCTGAAGCGGCAATGGGGCGTGCACGCCGCCGGCGTCATCATGTCCTCGGACCCCATCATCGACGTCATCCCGATCATGCGCCGTTTCCAGGACGGCCAGGTCATCACCCAGTTCGACTACCCGACCTCCGAGGGCCTCGGCCTGATCAAGATGGACTTCCTCGGGCTGCGAAACCTGACGATCATTTCCGATGCCCTGGAAAACATCAAGATGAACCGCGGCATCGACCTCGACCTCGAAACCCTCGAGCTCGATGACGTGGCGTCCTACGAGCTGCTGGCCCGGGGAGACACGCTGGGCGTCTTCCAGCTCGACGGCGGGCCCATGCGCTCCCTGCTAAAGCTGATGAAGCCCGACAACTTCGAAGACATCTCCGCGGTGCTGGCCCTCTACCGGCCCGGTCCCATGGGCGCCAACGCGCACACCGACTACGCGCTGCGCAAGAACAAGATCCAGGAGGTCATCCCGATCCACCCCGAGCTCGAGGAACCGCTCTCCGAGATCCTGGGTGGCACCTACGGGCTGATCGTGTATCAGGAGCAGGTCATGGCCGTGGCGCAGAAACTCGCCGGCTATACCCTGGGCCAGGCCGACATCCTGCGCCGCGCCATGGGCAAGAAGAAGAAGTCGGAGCTGGACAAGCAGTTCGCCGGCTTCTCGCAGGGCATGCAGGACAACGGGTACTCCATGGCCGCGGTCAAAACCCTGTGGGACATCCTGCTGCCGTTCTCCGACTACGCGTTCAACAAGGCGCACTCGGCCGCCTACGGCGTCATCTCCTACTGGACCGCGTACCTGAAGGCGCACTATGCGCCGGAGTACATGGCGGCCCTGCTGACGTCCGTGGGCGACGACAAGGACAAGTCGGCCATCTACCTCAACGAATGCCGGCGGATGGGCATCACCGTGCTGCCGCCCGATGTCAATGAGTCGGCCCTGAACTTCACCCCCGTTGGCAACGACATCCGCTTCGGCATGGGCGCGATCCGCAACGTCGGCGTGAACGCAGTCGAAGCCATGGTGGCGGCGCGCGAAAAAGAAGGCGCCTATGCCTCCTTCAAGGACTACCTCCTGAAGGTCCCCGCGGTAGTCTGCAACAAGCGCACCATCGAGTCCCTGATCAAGGCCGGCGCCTTCGACTCGCTGGGCCATCACCGGCGCGCCCTGGCCATGATCCACGAAGAAGCCATCGACTCGGTCATCACCCTCAAGCGGAACGAGGCGATCGGCCAGTTCGACCTCTTCGCCGGCTTTGAGGACCAGGAGCCCGAGGCCTCGCTGAGCACGGAAATCCCCGACCTCCCGGAATGGGAGAAAAAGGACAAGCTGGCGTTCGAGCGCGACATGCTCGGCCTCTACGTCTCCGACCACCCGCTGCAAGGGCTGGAAGGTCTCCTGAGCCAGCACGCGGACCGGTCGATCACCTCGATCATCGCCGAGGACGGCCCCCAGGACGGCGCGATCGTGACCATCGCCGGCATGATCACCTCCCTTAGCCGGCGGATCGCCAAGGCCAGCGGCAACGCCTACGCCCGCGCCGAAATCGAGGACCTCGCCGGTTCCATGGAGGTCATGTTCTTCGGCCAGGTCTACGGCCCCATCGCCTCGGTGCTGGCAGAGGACCTGATCGTGGTGGTCAAGGGCCGCCTGCAAAGGCGCGACGACGGCGCCGTCACCTTGAACTGCATGGAACTGTCCGTCCCGGACCTCAGCGACAGCCAAAACGGGCCCGTGGTGATCACCATGGCCACGCACAAAGCCACCGAGGCAGTCGTCACCGAGCTGGGCGATGTCCTGCGCACACACCGGGGGAACTCCGAGGTCCGGCTGCACCTGCAGGGCGACACCCGGGTGGAGGTGATGGGTCTGCCCGTGCATCTGCGCGTCAACCCGAGCCCGTCGCTGTTTGGCGACCTGAAGGTGCTGCTCGGCCCGACGTGCCTGGACAGCTAAGTCGACGAGGCGGCTGATGCGATAAGGCGGCTGACCGGATAAGGCATACTGACGCAGCAGCACTGGCGCGGCAGCGCTAATGAATAGCAGCTGCCGGCGTGCTCAGATCTCGTAGTCCAGCGGGGCAGACCGGCTGTACGCCCCGGAGTAGTAGAGCAGGGGAGCGCCGTCCTCACCGACCTGGCCCTCCACCACCTCGACCACCACAACGGCGTTGTTCTCGAACGACAGCCGCATCTGCACCTTGCCGATCAGCCAGCCGGTGACGCCCTTCAGGACGGGCACCTCGTAGGGTCCGAGTTCCCAGTGGTCGCCGTCGAACCGGTTGCCGGCCCGGGCGAAGCGGTCGGCAAGCTCCTGGTTGTCCAGTCCGAGCATGTGCACGCCGATGTAGGTGGTGTTCGCCACGGCCGGCCACGAGCTTGAGGTCCTGGCCATGTTGAAGGTGAAGCGCGGCGGCTTGGCGGACAGTGACGCCACCGAGGTCGCCGTAAATCCGAACGGGACGCCGTTGGAGTTGGCGGTAATGATGGCTACGCCCGCCGCATGCCGGCGGAACATTTCCCTGAAAGTCCCCTCGGAGATTCCCTCATCTGTGGCCACTGCGATCCAACTCCCTGCTGCGCATGCGTGTCATGGTTCCTACCCTGCCAGCGTATTCCGCTTGCCAGCCGTAGGGGCGCTTTTGTTCAGGCTGCCGCCATGTCGGCTGGCGGCGTTTCGTGCGGAGCCGGCGGAATCCTTGTTACCGTTTGTTGCATGACACACCCCGCAGTAGACGGCCCTGTCCGGCACACCGCAGAGCCGGCAGACCCCGGCGAGCCCGCGCAGCTTGAGAAGCCCGCGCAGCTTGAGAAGCCCGCGCACCCTGAGCAACCCGTACCCGGCAGAACCCCGTGGCGGACGGCTGCGGTCATCGCGGCCGCCGGCGTCCCGGTAGGGCTCCTGTGGTGGCTTTTGTCGCCGTCGGGCCTGAACCTGCTGACGGGAGACCCGGACCTCGCCGCCGGAACCAACACCGCAACCTGGCTGCCCAGGGACCTCGTGCTGGCAGGACTGTGCCTGCTTGCCGGCTGCATTGCGGGGTCGTTCGTCGCCGGCACCAAACACGAACAGCCGCGGCCCGGCACCGTCCTCCTGGTGGTCCTTGCCGGCGTTGCCGGCTCGCTCATCGCGTGGGGAACCGGCATGCTCAGCGCGCAATGGTGGGGAGCGCCGGCCGATACGTCGGCCAACGCCAGCGTCGCCTTCTCACTGCGGTCCTATGCGGTCCTTGCCATTTGGCCCGCGGCGATCGCCCTGGCCATCTTCCTGAACACCCTCTTCCCGGGCTCCGGCGGCAAATCCCGCACCTGACGCCGGACTTCGCGGGGGACCTCCGTGCCGGCAGCCGAGGCAGGGCCGCGCCGCGACCGGGTCACAGCGTCGGCCCGCCGCGGCCGGGCACGTAAAATGGTCGGGTGAGCCTAACTCCTGACAGCACCGTGCCCCCGATTCCCGCCGCCCTCAACTTCCGTACGGTGGACGTACGCGGCCGGCACCTGTCCCTCGCCGGACTGCGCGCCGCCGTCCCCCGGGCACAGTCCGGCACCGTGGCCGACGCCGAGGACAAGGTTCTGGACATCATTTCCGCCGTCCGCACGCGGGGCTTTGCCGGCCTGCGGGACCTCGCGCTGTCCTTCGACGGCGTCGAGCAGACCCACCCCCGGGTCCCGGCCGAGGCGTTGCGCGCGGCGTTGGCGGACCTTGATCCCGCGGTGCGAGCGGCACTTGAGGAGTCCATCCGGCGGGCCCGCCGCTTCGCCGACGCCCAGCGTCCGGCGAACATCGACGTCGAGCTCGGCGAGGGCGCCGTCGTCAGTCAAAACTGGGTACCCGTGGCACGCGTGGGACTCTACGTTCCCGGCGGACTGGCCGTGTACCCGTCCTCGGTGATCATGAACGTGGTCCCGGCGCTGGCCGCCGGCGTCGAATCCATTGCGCTTGCGTCGCCGCCGCAAAAGAACTTCGGCGGCCTGCCGCACCCCACCATTCTGGCGGCGGCCTGCCTGCTGGGCATCGAGGAGGTCTACGCGATCGGCGGGGCCCAGGCCATCGCCACCTTTGCTTACGGCATCCCCGCCGATTCGTCCGGCCCCGACAGCCTGCCCGGGATCGAGCCCGTGGATGTGGTGACCGGCCCGGGCAACATCTTCGTCGCCACCGCCAAACGGCTGGTCAAGGGGGTCGTGGGAATCGATTCCGAGGCCGGCACCACCGAGATTGCGATCCTCGCCGACTCCACCGCCAGCGCCGCTCTCGTTGCCGCCGATCTCATCAGCCAGGCCGAGCACGACCCCAAGGCGGCATCGGTCCTCTTCACCGACTCTGAGACCCTCGCGGCCGACGTTCGTGGGGAACTCGAGCGGCAGGCTGCGGCAACCAAACACTCCGGCCGCGTCCTGGAGGCACTCTCCGGCCCGCAGTCCGGCGTCGTCCTGGTCGAGGATCTGGAACAGGGCATCGCCGCGTGCGACGCGTACGCCGCGGAACACCTTGAAATCATGACCGCCGATGCCGCCCGGGTGGCAAGCCGCATCCGCAGCGCCGGCGCCATCTTTGTGGGGGACTACAGCCCCGTGAGCCTGGGGGATTACTGCGCCGGCTCGAACCACGTGCTGCCCACCAGCGGCACTGCGGCCTTCTCTTCCGGACTGAACGTGACCACCTTCCTGCGCGCCATCCAGGTGGTCAACTACAGCCGCTCGGCGTTGGAGCAGGTCAGCGGGCACATCGTCAGCCTCTCCGGCGCGGAGGACCTGCCCGCTCACGGCGAGGCCGTCACGGCGCGGTTCACCGCCCGCTAATGCCCAGGCGCCGACCACTACATGTAGTAATTACAGGCTTGTTATTCAGCTACATCTAGTCGTAAACTGATCCCGGAGGCACACCGCGCTGTGCCCCGTTCAGGCTTGCGACAGGGGAGGAACCGACGTGTATTGCCCGTTCTGCCGAAACCCTGACTCGCGCGTGGTGGACAGCCGGATCGCCGACGACGGCTCCGCCATCAGGCGCCGCCGGCAGTGCCCCGAATGCGGCCGCCGCTTCACCACCGTGGAAACCACCAGCCTGACCGTCATCAAGCGCTCGGGCGTCGGCGAGCCCTTCAGCCGCAGCAAGGTCATTAACGGCGTCCGGAAGGCCTGCCAGGGGCGCCCGGTCACCGAAGACGACCTGGCGCTGCTCGCCCAGGAAGTCGAGGAGGCGATCCGGGGATCCGGTGCCGCCGAAATCGAAGCCCACGAAGTCGGGCTGGCGATCCTGGAGCCGCTGCAACGCCTCGACGAGGTTGCCTACCTGCGTTTCGCCAGCGTCTACCAGGCGTTCGAATCGCTGGAGGACTTCGAATCCGCGATTTCCCTGCTTCGCCATGAGGCCGAAACCAAGGGCCGGGACGGCAAGAACCCGCAGAAGAGTCCGCTCCAGGCGCCGTCGTAAATCTTGCTTGTGGCCAAGCCCAGTGCGGGCTAGTGCAGTTTATGGGATCCACCGCAGACTCCGGTGGTGGCAGCGGAGGGGAAGCCGCAGCCACCACCGGCTCCACTTAAAGGCACTTAAACGGATGAGCTATCAGTCCGGGTCGTTCCCAACGATGGGAACGACCCGGACTGATAGCTCATGTGGCTAGGTGTCTAGCTGCGGGCTATTTGGCCAGCTTGTGCTTCAGCGCGATTTCGATGGCAGCGCCCACGATGCCGGCGTCGTTCTTCAGCTCGGCCGGGACGATCGGGGTGCGGAGCTTCATGTGCGGCAGGTACTCGTCGGCGCGCTTGGAGATGCCGCCGCCCACGATGAACAGTTCCGGAGAAAACAGGAACTCCACGTGCGAGAAGTAGCGCTGCAGCAGCACGCTGTACTGTTCCCAGGTGAGCCCATCGCGCTCCCGGGCCACAGCGGAGGCCTTGGTCTCGGCGTCGAAGCCGTCGATTTCCAGGTGGCCGAGTTCGGCGTTGGGGACCAGCTTGCCGTTGAAGATGAAGGCCGAACCGATGCCGGTGCCGAGGGTGATCACCAGGACGGTGCCGGCAACACCTTCGCCGGCACCAAAGCGGGCCTCGGCGAGACCGGCAGCGTCGGCGTCGTTGATGACCTCCACGGGGCGGCCAAGACGCGCGGTGAGCATGCCATCGATGTCAGCCTCCAGCCATGACTTGTCCACGTTGGCGGCCGAGTGGACCACGCCATGCTGAATGATGCCCGGGAAGGTGACCCCGACGGGGCTGTTGGCGTCAGGGGCGTCGGGCCGGGCCGAGAGCTCCGCGACAACCTGGGCGACGACCTCGGTCACGGACTCGGGGGTGGAGGGCTGCGGCGTGGGGAAGCGCACGCGGTCACCGATCATCTTCCCCTTCTTCAGGTCCACGATGCCGCCCTTGATACCGGTGCCGCCGATGTCAATGCCGATCAGGGGGGCGTTCTTCTTCGACTTCTCGTCCTTCTTGGCCAATATCGTTCCGTTCGTGGCAGGGGCGGGCTGTGGGGACCGGCCGGGGCCGGAGGGGGTATCAGGTGAAAACCGGGATCTACCGGGAATGCCGTGTGGAGCGGGATGTCAGGGCAGCGTGAGGACCTCAGCGCCGGACTCCGTGACCAGCAGGGTGTGCTCGAACTGTGCGGTGCGCTTGCGGTCGCGGGTCACGACGGTCCAGTCATCGGCCCACATGTCCCAATCAACGGTGCCCAGGGTCAGCATCGGCTCGATCGTGAACACCATACCCGTTTCCATGACGGTGTTGTACGCGGGCGCGGCGTCATAGTGCGGAATGATCAGCCCGGTGTGGAAGGCCTCGCCGACGCCGTGCCCGGTAAAGTCGCGGACCACGCCGTAGCCGAAGCGCTTGGCGTAGGACTCAATGGTCCGGCCGATCACGTTGATCTCGCGTCCCGGCGCGACCGCGCGGATGGCACGGTTCAAGGACTCCTTGGTGCGTTCGACGAGGAGCCGGGATTCCTCGTCGACATCGCCGACCAGGAAGGTGTAGTTGGTGTCGCCATGCACCCCGCCGATGAAGGCCGTGATGTCGATATTCAGGATGTCGCCGTCCTGGACAACGGTGGTGTCCGGGATCCCGTGGCAGATGACCTCATTGAGCGAGGAACAAAGAGACTTCGGAAAGCCACGGTAGCCGAGGGTGGAAGGGTACGCGTGGTGGTCCAGCAGGAACTCGTGGCCCACCCGGTCCAGTTGGTCCGTGGTGACGCCGGGTTCGATGTGCTTGCCGACCTCCACAATGGCCTGGGCCGCGATCCTGGAGGCGATCCGGATCTTCTCGATGGTCTCAGCCGACTTGACCTCGGATCCGGTGAATTTGGCCGGGCCGGGCTTGCCCACATATTCCGGGCGCGGGATAGACGGCGGTACGGCAAGCTGCGGGCTCACTGTTCCCGGGACAAGCGTGCCGATGGGTGCAGTCGAGGCTAGAGAAGGCATAGATTGATCATATAAGCCCCCGGGCACAGCCCGGAAAACAGAGCCCGGAAAACACAGCCCGGAAAACACGCCCCGACGAATGCAGCCCGGAACACCTCGGCCCACAAAGGAGCATCAATGCCCGAATACTGGTACAACGTCAACACGCACGAGATCGAAGAGGACGCGATGTCCGACTGGAGCCAGTTGATCGGGCCGTACAAAACCCGTGAGGAAGCCCAGCACGCGCTCGAAAAGGTCAAGGCGCGCAACGAAGCGTGGGACAAGGACGAGGACGACTAGACCGATTCCGCCGGCCCGGGGCTGCGCGGCCGGATCGCGGGGCCGGTACCGTCGCGGTTAATGTTGACGGGGACTGACAACGGCAACTGACAGCGCTGGCTGATTTTTCTCCCTGTCATTCTCACCCTGTGAGGGTGAGTGCCAGCCGCTCCGCGCCAGCCATACTGGGAAAATGCCGACGAGCGTCACCCGCACCCGCGGCGTCCGAGCCACCGACCTCGCCAGGCTCGGCGCTGCCTGGGCTGCCTCGACTGTAGCCCTGATCATCACCGGCGCGCTCTTGCCGGGGTTCTCGGCAACCAGTTGGTGGACCTACGCCGCCGTGGCCGCGGCGGCCGGCGTCGTGGGCCTGGTCTTCCGCCCCGTCCTGGTGGAGATCTCGGCCAGGGTGGGCTGGGTGGCGGTGCTTCTCACCGCTCTGATCGGACAGGCCCTGATCATGTACGTCGCCATCCGTCTGGTGCCAGGCATCGAGTCGACGGTATGGACCGCCGTGGCCGCAACCTGGGTCAGTGCCGTCGTCGGCACGCTCATCGCATGGGCTGCCACCGCCGGAACGGATGACGGCCTGGTCACCTCGCTGGCCGGAAGGGCACGACGGCGGGAAACGGTGACCGATCCGGAGGTTGACGGCGTGCTGTTCGTGCAGCTCGACGGTGTCCCCTTCCCCGTGCTGCAGTGGGCCGTCCGGTCCGGGGCAGTGCCCCATATCCGGCGCTGGCTGACCTCGGGGGAGTACACGTACCGCGAGTGGACCCCGCAACTGCCGTGCACCACCCCGGCCAGCCAGCTGGGCATCCTGCACGGCACCGTAGACGGGGTTCCCGCCTTCCGGTGGTACGACCGTGAGCTCAACCGGCTCCTGGTGGCCAACCGCCCGGCCGACGCGCGGGTGATAGAGGAGAGGCACAGCACCGGCCAAGGCCTTCTGTGCGACGACGGCGTCTCTATTTCGAACCTGTTCACCGGCGACGCGCCCCGATCACTCATGACCATGAGCCGGGTGGAGGTCGGGCGCGGCTCCACCCGGACCCGTCGCGCGTTTGCCTGGTTTGTGGCCTCGCCGAACGGGTTCATGCGTAGCCTCACGCGGACTGTCGGGGAGATTCTCAAGGAGCGGTGGCAGGCCCGCAGACAGGTCAAACGCGACCTCAACCCGCGGGTGCATCGGGACTGGACCTTCGCCCTGCTGCGGGCGGTCACCAACAGTCTGCTGCGCGACCTGAACACGGCCCTGGTCGCAGAGGAGCTGCGGCGCGGCACGAAGAGCATCTATGTCGACTACGTTGACTACGACGAGATCGCCCACCACGCAGGCATGTTCCGGCCCGAATCGCTCGCCGCCCTGGACGGCCTGGACCGCACCCTGGCTTCCCTGGCCCAGCTCGCCGAGGCCGCTCCCCGCCGCTATCGGCTGGTGGTGCTCTCGGACCACGGCCAGTCCCAGGGCACCCCGTTCGCCGACCAATACGGCCAGACGCTCGGCGACCTGTGTGCGGAACTCATCCACGAACAGGTCCAGAACGTGGATGCTTCCGTCGAAGGGCTGGGGCGCGCGGACTCCATCGCCGGCGACATCGCGAGTGGCGGGATGACCGGGAAAATCGCCGTGCGTGCGGACCACGTGCTCACCAAGGCGCAGCAGACTCCGGCAGCCGGCCCCGACGCCGAGGAACCGGTTGTGGTGGTGGGCTCGGGCAACCTGGGCCTAGTCTACGTGCGCGGGGACCGGCGCTGGACGCTCCAGGCTCTCGACAGGGAGTGGCCGGCCCTGATTCCCGGTCTGGCGAAGCATCCCGGCGTGGGCTTCGTCGCCGGCATCGATGAAGACGGCCGGCCGTGGGCGATCGGCAGCGGCGGCCGCATCAACATTGCAAGCGGTGCGGCGGAGGGAACCGACCCGCTGGCCCGCTACGGTGCCCATGCCGCGCGGGTGCTCCGACGCGCGCTGATGCTCCCGGAGGCGCCCGATCTCTACGTCAACAGTACGGTTGATCCGGTGACGGACGACGTCGCGGCGTTCGAAGGCTTGGTCGGGTCCCACGGGGGCCTCGGCGGCTGGCAGGACCGCGCGGTGCTGCTCGGCCCGGCCGATCTCATGGCGGGACTGCCCGTGCGGATAGAAGGCGCCGGCGAACTCCACCGGGTGCTGGTGGCGATGCTCGAGACCTGTGGCCAGCGCGCCACGACCAAGTCCCGAGGTTGAGCGACCGCACTGTCAGGGCTGCCCTTGGATAGGCGGCGTCCAGCGGCCGGCTCACTCGGGCGCAGCCCACGACTGGCCGGGGGCGAGGACCACCGCCGTGCAGCCAGGCGCCTGCTCCGCCACGGCGTCAGCAAACCGGCGTCCCGGCTGCTCGAGCCAGCTCCGGGCAAAGTGTGTGACGAATGGGGGGTGCAGCGTCCCCCAGTGCACCGGCACGGCGAACCGCGCGTCGGCCATCGCGACGGCCCGGGCAGCGGTCTCCGGATTCAGATGTCCTGCCGAGAGCCTCGGCCCCCACCCCCAGACCGGTACCAGGGCGACATCGATGGTCCCTCCCGCCATGGCGGGGAGCGCGGCCATCGCCGGAAACAACCCCGTGTCCCCGGCGATCCACGTGATCCCCGAGGGGCCGCGAACGAGCTGGCCGTTGGCGTCGTTGGGACGGTGCGGCATGGGGCGGCTTCGATGCTCTGCGGGGACCTGGCGGATCTCGACCCCGCCGCCCACCGGAGTCCAGCCGTCTCCCAGGGAGACTGTGTGCATTAACTTCCGGCGCCTCAGCCAGGCAACGTTTGCCGGGGCGCTCATCAGGGTTGCCCCGCCCAGCATCCGCAGGGAACGCAACTCTGCGTGGTCGTGGTGCAGGTGGGAGAGGAGCACAACGTCCGGCCCGCTCCACGACGCCGGGTCCGGCCGCGGTGCCAGGCGGCGAAGCAGCCCGGCATGAGGACGGAGCAGCGGATCGGT
The DNA here is from genome assembly GCF_052113245.1 of Arthrobacter sp. YAF34. NCBI lineage: Bacteria > Bacillati > Actinomycetota > Actinomycetes > Micrococcales > Micrococcaceae > Arthrobacter > Arthrobacter sp. YAF34. The sequence continues at coordinate 143,536 of NZ_JBFRCV010000009.1, read as the reverse complement.
CACTACCCGAATCCCGTCGATATCAAGGACCACCGAGGAGTGACCGAGCCAGATGAGCCTCATGCCGGGCGCGCCCGCCGATGCGTCAGGCCATGGCCTTTGCCTTGAGGGAGTCAAACTCGGTCTGATTGATGGCCCCGGAATCGAGCAGTGCCTTGGCGTCGGCGATCTGGGCGGCCGGGGTGGAAGTTGTGCCTGCGGCCTGCTTGATGTACTCCGTTTGCGCGGCCTGCTGCTGGGCCACCCGGGCCATCTGCCGCTCGGCCATGCTGCGGCCCCGGGCGATCAGGTAGATGAAGGCGCCGAGCCAGGGCACGAAGATCATCAATAACGCCCAGCCGGCCTTGGCCCAGCCGCTGAGCTCGTGGTCGCTGAACATGTCAAACAAGCAGCGGAAATACACCGTCAGTGCGGCGATCCAGATGAAGAACCAGAAACTCCACACCAAGATGTCCCAGAAGCTAGTCGTGCCCATCGCTACTCCTTCAATCGTGTCCGCCGGAGCCTGACCCAGAGCACTTCGCGCATGAATCAGTCCGGACCGGCGGAACATCTGCCGGGGCCCTGTTGCAGGCCTTAATGGTCAGCCTGCCCGGACGCGGGGCCCAACGCATCCCCCGTGAAGGATGAGGTGTCGCCCCAGTTCAGGGTCTAACCGTCATTACCGAACGCCCCGCGGCACGCCACAGTTGCCACGCCGACGGGCTGCTTCCCCTCCCTGGGACCGGAGGGCGACACGTCACTGAGAAGGGGCGGGTGCCTAGAAGGAGTGCTCGGGGCCGGGGAAGTGGCCCGAGCGCACGTCCTCCCCGTAGGCTTTCGCGGCGTTGCTGAGCGAGGTCCGGAGATCCGCGTACTGTTTGACGAATTTCGCCATCTTTCCGCCGCGGAGGCCCGCCATGTCCTGCCAGACCAGCACCTGTCCGGTAGTCGCGTTCCCGGCGCCGATGCCGACGGTGGGGACGTCGACGGCGGCATCGACGGCCGCCGCCGTCGTGGCCGGGACCATTTCCATCAGCACGCAAAACGCGCCCGCGTCGGCCAGCGCGACGGCGTCGTCGATCAACCGCGAGGCGTCATCGCCACGGCCCTGCACCCGGTAGCCGCCGAGGGCGTGCTCGCTCTGCGGGGTGAAACCGATGTGCGCCATGACCGGGATGCCGGCCTGGACCATGGCGCGGACGGTGTCGGCATAGAATTGCCCGCCTTCGATCTTGACGGCGTGGGCCAGGCCCTCCTTCAGGAAGCGCACGCCGGTGGCGACCGCCTGCTGGGCGGAGACTTCGTAGCTGCCGAAAGGCAGGTCCGCGACCACCAGGGCCCGCCGCGCGGAGCGGGCAACGGCCCTGCACAGCGGCAGGAGCTCGTCCACCGTGACGGGGAGGCTGGTCTCGTTGCCGAAGACGTTGTTGGAGGCCGAGTCGCCCACCAGGAGCACCTCGATGCCGGCCTGGTCGAAGATCTCGGCCGTGTACTGGTCGTAGGCGGTGAGCATGGCGAAGTGCTCGCCCCTGACCTTCGCCTGGTGGAGATGATGGGTGCGGATCCTGGCGGCAGGTTTCGGGGACGCCGCCGTCCCATCACTGTTCAAGGCGCCGGAGGCGCCGGAGGCGCCGGCGGCGCTTGCTGCGCCGGCCGCGGCCGGGCCGTTACCGTAGGGGGCCGCAAGTTCGGCGGGCGTGCTGGAATCGGGGCTGTTGCTGGTGGCCATGCCACGAGCGTAGTGCGGTACCGGCCGCAACAGCTACCGGGGAACCGGCCCAAGCCGGTGAATCACGTCACACGCGCGGCGTCTCCGGTTGCCCGATGCCGCCGGAGAGCGCAATTTCCTCCGCCTTTGTGTTAACGGTGTGTTACGCGGAGGTCCGGCTTCAGCAATCGGTGCCAATGATTAGTAAAGTGAACCGTGAGCAGCCCCGGGCCCAGGCAAGTCGGGCCCGGGGACGGATGGAAGAACCGGAAAGAGGCCAGTATGGACCGCCAGCAAGAGTTTGTCCTGCGGACGATCGAAGAGCGCGATGTGCGGTTCGTGCGGTTGTGGTTCACCGACGTCGTGGGGTCGCTCAAGTCTGTGGCTCTTGCCCCGGCGGAGGTGGAAGGCGCCTTCGAAGAAGGACTCGGGTTTGACGGGTCCTCGATTGAGGGCCTGGCCCGCGTCTTTGAATCCGACATGCTCGCCCAGCCGGATCCGGCCACGTTCCAGATCCTGCCGTGGCGCGGCGAGACCGAAGCGACCTCGCGCATGTTCTGCGACATCCTGACGCCCGACGGCGAACCCTCCGCAGCCGATCCCCGGAACGTCCTCAAGCGCACGCTCGCGAAAGCGGCGGACATGGGCTTCACCTGCTACACCCACCCCGAAATCGAGTTCTACCTGCTCAAGTCCCAGGAGCCCGGCCCCGACGGGTCGCCCGTGCCCGTGGATGAGGGCGGCTACTTCGACCACGTCCCGGGCGGCGTGGCCCAGGACTTCCGCCGGACCGCCGTGACCATGCTCGAATCCGTGGGCATCTCCGTGGAATTCAGCCACCATGAAGCCGGCCCGGGCCAGAACGAGATCGACCTGCGGTACGCGGACGCATTGCAGACCGCGGACAACATCATGACGTTCCGCACGGTAATCAAGGAAGTGGCGCTGCAGCAGGGCACCTACGCCACCTTCATGCCCAAGCCCTTCACGGCCCACCCGGGCTCCGGCATGCACACGCACTTCTCGCTGTTTGAAGGAGACACCAACGCCTTCTACGAGGCCGGGGCGGAGTTCCAGCTCTCGGAGACGGCGCGTCAGTTCATTGCCGGCATCCTCAAGCACGCGCCCGAATTCACGGCCGTCACCAACCAGTTCGTGAACTCGTACAAGCGGCTCTGGGGCGGGGGAGAGGCGCCGAGCTACCTGAGCTGGGGCCACAACAACCGCTCCGCGCTGGTCCGCGTCCCGCTGTACAAGCCGGGCAAGGGCCAGTCCGCGCGGATCGAGTACCGCGGCATCGACTCCGCCGCCAACCCCTACCTGGCCTACGCCGTGCTCCTCGGTGCCGGCCTCAAGGGCATCGAGGAAGGCTACCAGCTCCCCGCGGCGGCGGAGGACGACATCTGGTCGCTGAGCACGGCCGAACGCCGCGCCATGGGGCACGACCCGCTGCCGGCGAGCCTGCACGACGCCATCCGGACCATGGAGGAGTCTGAACTGATGCCGCAGATCCTCGGCGAGCAGGTGTTCGAGCACTTCCTGCGCAACAAGCGGGCAGAATGGCAGGACTACCGGCTTCAGGTGACGCCCTACGAGCTGCAGCGCAACCTCGGCATTCTGTAGGCGGCCCCGGTGAGCCTGGCACGACGCCTGATTGCCGCCGGCTTCAGTGACCTCGACAAGGGCGAACGGTTCCTGGCTGCTCGGGAACTGGAGGGGCTGGACCAGGATGCCCTCTTTGCCGGGCTGCAGCTGGCGGCAAACCCGGACGCGGCCCTCCAGTCTTTGGTGCGGCTGATCGAGAAGCATCCGGCCCTGCGCACGCGGGCCGTCGCGGACCCCGAAATCAGCGAGCCGCTGTACCGGGTCCTGGGCGCCTCGGAGGCGCTCGGCGAATTCCTGATCCGCCACCCCGAACACCTCGATGCCTTCGACGTCCACCCCAGCCCGGAACCGCGGGCCGCGGACGCGGCGGCCCTGCGGGCCCGGCTGCTGAAGTCGGTGCATGCCGAGCCAAAGTCTGCCCGGCCGGTGGCTGGACTCACCGGGCAGGAGGCCTACGCCGCCCTGCGGACCGCCTACCGGCGCGGGCTCGTGGAACTCGCCATCAAGGACCTTTGCGCGGCCGATCCGCTGGACTTCATGCCGGCTGCCGGCGCGGAACTGGCCGACCTCGCCGGCGCGGCCCTTGAAGCGGCCCTCGCCGTGTCCCGGGCCGAGGCGGCGGAAAAGTTCGACGCCGCGGAGGTTGCCGACGTCGGGCTCGCCGTCATCGGCATGGGCAAATGCGGCGCCCGCGAACTGAACTACATTTCCGACGTCGACGTCATCTACGTGATCGATTCCGGCACGCTGGAGGACGTCCGCGCCACCACGATCGGCACCGCCCTCGCCTCCGGGATCTCCAGGGCGATCATGTCCACGAGCCGCGAACCCGGGCTCTGGGAAGTCGACGCGAACCTGCGGCCCGAGGGCAAATCCGGGCCGCTCGTCCGGACCCTGGCCTCGCATGAGAGCTACTACGCGCGCTGGGCCGAAAGCTGGGAGTTCCAAGCCCTGCTGAAGGCCCGCACGATCGCCGGTGACACCGCCCTGGGGGCACGCTACGAGGCGGCCGTGACGCCGCTGATCTGGTCCTCGGCGGGCCGGGAGGGGTTCGTCGAATCCGTCCGCGCCATGCGCCGCCGCGTCACCGAGCATATTCCGGCCGATGAGGAACAGCGGCAGATCAAACTGGGCCGTGGCGGACTGCGCGACGTCGAATTCACTGTCCAGCTGCTCCAGTTAGTGCACGGCAAGTCCGATGAATCGCTGCGCTGCCGGGACACCACCTCGGCCATCGCGGCGCTCTCGGCCGGCGGGTACATCGGCCGCTCGGACGCCGCGGAGTTCGACCGCGACTACCGCTACCTGCGGCTGCTCGAGCACCGGATCCAGCTGTTCCAACTGCGCCGGACACACCTCATGCCGGTGAACGAAGCGTCGCTGCGCTCCCTTGCCAAGGCCGTCCTGGGGCCGTTTTCCGCGGAGCGGCCCAAGCCGGACGCCCTGGTCGCCGCATGGCGAAAGACCAAGCGCTCCGTCCGCGAACTCCACGAACGCATTTTCTACCGCCCCCTGCTCAACACCGTCGCGACCCTCAGCAGCGAAGAGGCGCGCCTGACTCCGGAGGCCGCGCAGGGCCGCCTCGCCGCCCTCGGCTACCTCGATCCCCGCGGCGCCATGCGGCACATCGAGGCCCTCACCGCCGGGGTCAGCCGCCGCGCGGCACTCCAGCGCCAACTCCTGCCGATCCTGCTGGACTGGCTCGCCGACGGTGTGGACCCCGACGCCGGGCTGCTCGCCTTCCGGCGCGTCAGCGAGGCCCTCGGCACGACGCACTGGTACCTGGGCATGCTCCGGGATTCGACGGCGGCGGCCGAGCGGCTCTGCCACGTGCTCGCCAACTCGCGGCTGATCTCGGACCTGCTGGAAGTTTCGCCCGAATCCGTGGCGTGGCTCGGCACGGACAAGGAACTGGTCCCGCTCAGCTTCGAATCTCAGTGGCTCGAGATCACCTCGAAGATGTCACGGCACGCGGACCCCGAGAGCGCCATGCGGCTGATCCGGCTGATCCGGCGCCGGGAAATCCTCCGGGTCGCCATCGCGGACAGTGCCGGGCTGCTGGACCAAGACCAGGTGGGAGAGGCCCTCGCCGACACGGACCGGGCAGCCGTTCTGGGAGCTCTGCGCGTCGCGGAGACGATCATCACCGCCGAGGAACCGCTCAAGACCCATGTGCTGGTGGTGGCCATGGGCCGGCAGGGCGGCCGGGAGATCGGCTACGGCTCGGACGCGGATGTCATGTATGTCCACCGCGGACTCCCCGGTGTGCCGGATGAGGAAGCGCAGGCCCAGGCCCTCCAGATAGTAGGCAAGCTCTCCAGCCTGCTGACCCAGCCGCTGAAGCCGGCGATTCTGGCCGAACGGGTCTTGTCAGTGGACGCGGACCTTCGCCCCGAGGGCAAGAGCGGACCCATGGTGCGGTCCCTGGAGTCCTTTGCCGAGTACTACCGCCGATGGTCCCTCGTCTGGGAGGCGCAGGCACTGCTGCGGGCACGCCCGATGGCCGGCGACGACGCACTGGCGGCGGACTTTATGGCCCTGATCGATCCGATCCGGTACCCGGAGGCACTCTCGGACCAGGACGTGCGCGAGGTCCGGCGGGTCAAGGCCAGGGTGGAAGCGGAACGCCTGCCGCGCGGCGCCGATCCCGCCAGACACCTGAAGCTGGGCCGCGGCGGCCTGAGCGACGTCGAATGGCTGGCCCAGCTGCTCCAGCTCCGCTACGCCGGCCAGCACCCTGAACTCAGGACCACGTCCACCGTGGAGGCCCTCGAGGCAGCTGCCACCCTGGACCTGATTGACGCCGGGGACGTCGTGATTCTGCTCCGGGCCTGGCGGCTGGCGAGCCGGATCCGTTCGGCCAATGTCATCTGGACCGGCCGCGCCTCGGATCTGCTGCCCTCCTCCCGCCGCGACCTGGAAGCCGTCGCCCGCTGGTGCGGCTACGGGCAGGGGAATGCCGCGGCGCTGGAGGAGGACTACCTGCGCCTGAGCCGGCGCGCCCGGGCTGTTTTTGAACGTGTCTTTTACGGGCAGTGACACCAGCTGGGTCCCGTCCGGCTGCTGACAGGACCCTACTGCGGCCCAGCTGGCACAGGCCCTCCTGGCACAGGCCTACTGACACAGGCCTACTGACACGGGCCTACTGACACAGACAGAGTGCGGTGCTACCTTGGGCGGATGGCCAGGCAACTCTTTGTGAACCTCCCCGTCAGCAACCTCGACAGAACCGTTGAATTCTTCACGGCGCTGGGATTCTCCTTCAACCCGGACTTCACCGATGAGAATGCGACCTGCATGATCGTCAACGACGGCGCGTACGTGATGCTGTTGGTGGAGTCCTACTTCAAAACCTTCACCGCCAAGTCTGTGGCCTCCACGACGGCCAGCGCGGAGGTCATCATGTCTTTCTCGCTGGAGAGCAGGGAAGCCGTGGACCAGGCCATCCGCACCGCCCTGACCTCCGGGGGCAGGGCATCGGAAGAGGCCCAGGACTTCGGCTTCATGTACACGCACAGCTTCCAGGACCCGGACGGGCACCTCTGGGAAGTCTTCTGGATGGACCCGGCCGGGCCGCCCAAGGACGCGGCGCTGTAACCGCGGTACCCCATCGGGGCCCTGCGGCTGGCGCGGGTACGCTGTCTACATGTCTGGACATGTTTGGCTGCTGCCCCTGAAGAACCTCGACGACGACGCCCGGGCCGTCAAGCTGGGGGAGATCGCGCTGCTGGAGCTCGGGGAGGGGCAGGACAAGTTCGTCGGCGAACCGCTGCGGATGGTGCTCATTGCCCTCGAGGAAGACTCCCGCTATCCGTTCGCCGTGGACTCCGACGGGGCCGCCGTCGGCGTGTGCACCCTCCAGTCCGGGGCGGCCACCCTGGCCGGTTGGCCCGACGAGGACTCCGCGTGGCTCCTGCGCGGCTTCCTGATCGACCGCAGGCAGCAGGGAAGGGGGCTGGGCACCCTCGCCGCCGACGCCGCAGCGCGGGAGGCGGCCAAACTGACGGCGGGGCTGGGCAGCGGGCAGGCCGGCGTCGTCCTCTCCGTCAACGAACTGAACCCCGGCGGCCTGGCTGCCTACCGCAAGGCCGGGTTCGAGGACCGCGGCCGCTACGAGGGCGGCGACGCCGGTCCGCAGCGCATCATGTACCGGGCGTTCTAGAGCCTGCGTTCCTAACCCGGCGTCGTGGACCGGGGTCGAGGACCCCGGGTCGCGGTCATCGTCCGTTCCCGTCGGCGGGGCCGTCAATTTTCATTGACGCCGATTGTGCGCGTCAACTAGGGTTGACGCCAGGAGGTGCGGCATGAAGACACTGATTGGTTCGATGGACGGCAGGGGCCCGGCCGAGGCACTCTACGCGGTCGCGGAGCTTCGCAAGGAACTGGCGCGCACGGAGACGGAGGTCGTGCTGCGGGCCCGGCAGGCCGGGCTCTCGTGGGAGGCGATCGCGGTGTGCCTTGGCGTCAGCAAGCAGGCGGTGCACAAAAAGTACGGAAAGCGCTGAGGCGAGCCTCGCGCGGACCGCCGCAACAGAAAGGCCGGTCACGGGGTGATCCCCGTGGCCGGCCCTCTGTTTGGAAAATCCTGCGGATTGGTTGCGGACTACGCCGCGCTTGGCCGCATGGTCCGGCTAGACGCCGTAGTAGAGCTCGAACTCGTAGGGGTTCGGGCGCAGTGACAGAGGACGGATCTCGTTCTCGTACTTGTACTCGATCCACGTGTCGATCAGGTCCTGGGTGAAGACGCCGCCGGCCTGCAGGAACTCGTTGTCCTCGGCCAGTGCCTCCAAGGCCTCCTCGAGGGTGCCCGGAGCCTTGGGGATGTCCTTGGCTTCTTCGGCGGGGAGCTCGTAGAGGTCCTTGTCGATCGGAGCCGGGGGTTCGATGCGGTTGCGGATGCCGTCGATGCCGGCCATCAGCTGGGCGGCGAACGCCAGGTACGGGTTGGAGGAGGGGTCCGGAGCGCGGAACTCGATGCGCTTGGCCTTCGGGTTGGATCCGGTGATCGGGATACGGATACCGGCGGAGCGGTTGCCCTGCGAGTAGACCATGTTGACCGGAGCTTCGAAGCCCTTGACCAGGCGGCGGTAGGAGTTCACCGTCGGGTTGGTGAAAGCCAGGACGGCGGAGGAGTGCTTCAGCAGGCCGCCGATGTACCAGCGGGCGGTGTCGGAGAGGCCGGCGTAGCCCTTTTCGTCGTAGAACAGCGGCTCGCCACCGTTCCACAGGGACTGGTGGCAGTGCATGCCCGAACCGTTGTCACCGAAGACCGGCTTCGGCATGAAGGTCACCGATTTGCCCCAAGCATCGGCGGTGTTCTTGATGACGTACTTGAACTTCTGCAGGTCATCAGCCGCGTGGGTCAGGGTGGTGAATTTGTAGTTGATTTCTGCCTGGCCGGCGGAACCGACTTCGTGGTGGCTGCGCTCAACCTCAAGGCCGGCCTCGTCCAGGGCGACGCACATGGCGTCGCGCAGGTCTACCTGCTTGTCGGTGGGGGAGACGGGGAAGTAGCCGCCCTTGACCGGGGTCTTGTAGCCGAGGTTTCCGCCCTCTTCCTCGCGGCCGGTATTCCAGTGGGCTTCTTCGGAGTCGATCTTGTAGAAGCTGCCCTGCGGGGAGGACTGGTACTGGACGTTGTCGAAGACGAAGAATTCGGCCTCGGGGGCGAAGAACGCGGTGTCTGCGATGCCGGTGGAGGCAAGGTAGGCCTCTGCCTTCTCGGCCACGCCGCGGGGGTCGCGGTGGTAGGGATCGCCGGTGCGCGGGTTCACGATCGAGAAGTTCAGCGCGAGGGTCTTCTCCATGCGGAACGTGTCGATGAATGCCGTGGTCACATCCGGGATGAGCTGCATGTCAGACTCGGCGATGCCCTGGAAGCCGCGGATCGATGATCCGTCGAAAAGCTGGCCATTGACGAAGAAGTCGGCGTCAACGCTCTTGGCGGGCACGTTGAAGTGCTGCTGAACGCCAGGAAGATCGGTGAAGCGGATATCGACGAATTTGATGTCTTCGTCCTTGATGAACTTGAGGACTTCGTCCGCAGTCTTGAACATCTATGCTCCTTACGCATATGAAAAATCTGGCCGTCAGGCACATTGGTCCAGGGCAGTCCAACAGCGGGAAAGCAAAAAGCATCCCCGCTCTTAAGCCGCTAGCAACTGTTACCACCCTAAGGACACGGGATTTCCCCGCAGTGTCCGTATTGTTTCGGGGAGGTTACAGAATGCCCTGACACGTAAACGCTAGTCGCCGGTCCACAGTGTGACCTATCGGGTCCCACAGTGTGACACAGGACTGCCCACACTGTGGACGGGTCTAAGCGGATAAGCTTGGATGGTGGTAGATCGCAAAGACATCGGTTCATGGCTCAGCGGGCCGGACACATCCGGCATCTCCCGGTACCCGGGCCAGCGGCTTGGCTTGCCCGAGGCCGGGCCCGGGTCGATCGCCCGTGCCGGACGCCGCTTCCTGGCGATCTGCATCGACTGGGGCATCGCGCTGTTGATCAGTAATTTCGCCTTCGCCGGCGACTCATGGGCCACGCTGGCCGTGTTTGCCATCGAGCAGCTCCTGCTGATCGGCACCCTCGGTTACAGCATCGGCCACCGGATCGCAGGAATCCACGTCGTGCGGCTGGGCGGCGGCCCGGCGGGCCCGCTCGCGGCCTTGGTGCGCACCCTGCTCCTCTGCCTGGTCATCCCCGCCGTCATCTTCGACCCGGACCAGCGCGGCCTCCACGACAAGGCCATGAATACGGTGCTCGTCCGGATGTAGTCCCTGCCCGTTCCGACGGCGTGCCACGCAACCATGGGCGGCGGTTCCTCGTCCGTTTGCCACGAATGGCCGCTAATCTCCTCTGCATAGCGGCCATGTGCGTCAGATCGGCGCGGCGACGTAGCCCGGGCGCGGCGGGCACATCGCCCGTTTGCCACGCATGGCCGCTAACCGCCCGTTTGGCAGCGGTTCTTCGGCGGTTTGCCACGCATGGCCGCTAACCGCCCCGTTTGGCAGCGGTTCTTCGGCGGTTTGCCACGCATGGCCGCTAAGCGCGCCACATAGCGGCCATGTGCGTCAGATCGGCGCAGCGACGTAGCCCGGGCGCGGGGGCCCATCGTCTGTTCGCCACGGATGGCCGCTGACCTCCCCGTATAGCGGCCGTTTGCGTCAGATGGGCACCGCGACGTGGCCGTGGCGCACAGAAACCCGTGGTCCTGAGCGGAGCTAGACGCCCGCCGTCTCCTGGGTCGGCACCGGCGCAGCTTCTCCGGACCGTGCCGTCAGGTAGCCGTGGCGGCCGGCCCAGCGTTCAAACCAGACGGTCGCGAACGGGAAGACGGCGGAGAGCCCTGAGAGCAAGGCGACCCGGAACGGCCAGCGGAGCTTCGCCCACAGGCTCAACGCCGCGATCGCGTAGCCGATGAAGAACGCGCCGTGGATCGGACCGGCAATCTCCACGCCGAGTTCCGTCGTCCGGGTGACCCATTTGAGCACCATACCGAGCAGCAAGGCAGCCCAACTGAAGGCTTCGGCGATCGCCAGCCCCCGGAAAATGCGGATCAGGATGGGGGTCGAGGGAAAATTCATGCGTGTCTCCAGCGTTCTTGGGTTTGTTGTCCTGCTGTTCCGGTGTCTGGTGTCCGGCCCAGCCTCGCCCGCGGGTTCCGTCCCGGCTCGACGTCTCGAAACCACGGCGGCGACCGGAGCCGGCGACCGGAACCCGCGATTGGACGGACCGACGTCGGGCTGTAACAAAAACGCCCCGGCTGGCGGCCTGACATGGCCGTGAACCGGGGCGATTCTGTAATGCGTGTGGTTCTGAAATGCGCGGGCGCTGCCGGCGGGGGCTAGCGGCCGCGGGTCGGGCGGGCCTTGTAGGGGTCGATGCCCTTCGGGATCGGGAGGCGGCCGCCGAGCGAGGAGATCCGCTTGGACACGGCGCTGACCTCGGTTTTGGTCAGTTCGCCCTTGAGTTTGTTCATCTTCCTGGCGATCTGGCTGAGCGGGACCTGGCCCTCGCCGCGGCCGCTCTCAATCACGTGGATGGTGACGTTGGGCAGGATGCGAGCGAGCCGCTTGCGTTCGGCGTCGACCAGCGGCTTGACCCGGTTGCTCGGGCCCTCGCTGACAAGCACGACGCCGGGCCGGCCGATGGCGCGGAAGACCGCGTCCTGCGTGCGCGGGTTGACGGCGACCGGCTGGTCCTCGGTGATCCAGCCGCGCTTGAGCGTGCCCAGGGCGGCGCCGGAGGCACCCGGCTGGCCCTCGATCTGCGCGAACGCGGCGCGCTCGGCGCGGCGGGACAGGATCAGTGTGGCGGCGATGGCGCCCAACGCGATGCCGATGATCAGGCCGGTGACCCAGTTATCGAGCAGGAAGCCAACCAGGAGGCTGACGGCGACAACACCCAGGAACGCCAGCAACATGAGCCACGGAACCATGGGATCGTGGCGGCGGGTCATCTGGAAGACCTCGCCGATCTGCTTCAGCCGGCTCGGCTTCTTGGCCTTTGCTTCCTTGGGCTTACGGGAGAAAAGACCGCGCTTCGGAGCATCGGAAGCCGGGCTGGAGTTGCTGGAATCAGGGGAATTCGCCATAGTTCCTTAATTCTACGTGATTGACGGCTAAGGGCCGGACGCCGGAATGATCCGGTGCCGGCCCCTAGGTGGAAGGGTTTTGCAGCTAGGTCAGGAATGCGCTGCGAGCAGCGAGCTGGCTTCCTGTCGGGTGCTGCCCGAGCTTTCGATGTGGGCGAGCTGGGCCGGGATTTCCCAGCCCTTCTTGCGCATCGCGGTGGCCCAGAGCCGGCCGGCGCGGTAGGACGAACGCACCAGGGGGCCGCTCATGACGCCGAGGAAGCCGATCTCGGCGGCCTCCTGCTGAAGGTCAACGAACTCCTGCGGCTTGACCCAGCGGTCCACCGGAAGGTGGCGCTCGGACGGGCGGAGGTACTGGGTGATGGTGATCAGGTCACAGCCGGCCTCGTGCAGGTCCCGCAGAGCGTCCGAGATCTCCTCACGGGTCTCGCCCATGCCCAGGATCAGGTTGGACTTCGTCACCATGCCGAGCTTGCGGCCTTGGGTGATGACGTCCAGGGAGCGCTCGTAGCGGAACGCCGGACGGATCCGCTTGAAGATCCGGGGCACGGTTTCCACGTTGTGGGCGAAGACCTCGGGCTTGGAGTCGCAGATGGCCTCAATGTGCTCCGGCTTGCCGGAGAAGTCGGGAATGAGGAGTTCGACGCCGGTGCCCGGGTTCAGCTCGTGGATCTTGCGGACCGTCTCGGCATAGAGCCAGACGCCTTCGTCGGCGAGGTCGTCACGGGCCACACCGGTCACGGTGGCGTAGCGGAGCTGCATGGCCTGCACCGAGCGGGCCACCTTGGTGGGCTCGAACATGTCCACGGGCGAGGGCTTGCCGGTGTCAATCTGGCAGAAGTCGCAGCGGCGGGTGCATTCGGAGCCGCCGATCAGGAAGGTGGCTTCCTTGTCTTCCCAGCATTCGAAGATGTTAGGACAGCCGGCCTCTTCACACACCGTGTGAAGGCCCTCCTTCTTGACGAGGTTCTTGAGCTGGACGAACTCCGGGCCCATCTGGACCTTGGCCTTGATCCATTCCGGCTTACGTTCCACCGGTGTGGCCGCGTTTCGCTGCTCAATGCGCAGCATCTTCCGGCCTTCTGGTGCCAGTGTCACAGTAGAGCTCCTTCTGAGGTTGCAACTAGGGCTTCTTCATTGTTGCGCAGTTCTTCGGTGATCCGCGACACGAGGTCCGCCGGGGTGACGTCCTTGCCGAGTTCCTCGGCGATGGTGGTGGTTCCGGCGTCCGTGATGCCGCAGGCAATGATCTGGCCGTAGGGGGCCAGATCGTTGTTGCAGTTGATCGCGAAGCCGTGCATGGTGACGCCCTCGTGGACGCGGATGCCGATGGCTGCGATTTTCCGGTCCGGGCCCTTCGCGTCCTGCTCGATCCAGACACCGGCGCGGCCCTTGATGCGGACGGCCTCGATGCCGTAGTCCGCCAGGACCGCAATGATCACCGCTTCCAGGCGCTCGACGTAGTCGCGGATGCCTGCCTTGTTCTTCAGCTTGATGATCGGGTATCCCACCAGCTGGCCGGGGCCGTGCCAGGTGAGCTTGCCGCCTCTGTCCACAGCCACGACGGGGGTCCCGTCAAAGGGCCGTTCGTGGTCTTCGGTGCGCTTGCCGGCGGTGTAGACGGCCGAGTGTTCGAGCAGCAGTACAGTGCTGGGAGCGGTGCCGGCGAGGACTTTTTCGTGCAGTTCGCGCTGGATCTCCCAGCCGCGGGTGTAATCGATAAAGTCCGGGGCGAGACCCAGCTGGTTGAACTCAAGAGTCATGGCATCAAGCTTAGACCCCGCGCGGCGTCGTTCCCGCTTGTGTGCTTAAGCTCTCACGCCTGTGGATAACTTCTGCACGATTCGGCGCAATCCGCTATTTCTTGGGTATGGACGTTCTCCGAGACGAAGACTGCACCGCCCCCGAGGTTCCCGGGTACGACGTCGGACGCCTCCTGGGGCGCGGCGGCACGGCCGCCGTGTGGCTGGTGACCGAGCGGGCCATCGGCCGGGAGTTCGCCCTCAAGTGCTTCGACTCCAGCGGTGACGCAACGGAGGAAGACGGCGGGGCCCGGGCGCTGGAGGCCGAAGAAGCCTTGCGGCGGGAGGTCCGTATCCTCTCGGCACTGGACCACGAGCATCTGCTTAAGGCCCACACCGTGCTGCGCTTTCGCGGGCCGGGGTCCGGGCCGGAAGCGGGGGACGCCCTGGGGCTGGTGCTGGAATACGCGCCCGGGGGATCAGTCGCTGAGCTCGTGGCGGGCCGCGGCCGGCTTGCCGCGGGCGAGACCGTGACGGTCCTGACCCCGATCGCGCAGGCTCTTGAGTACCTGCACTCACGCGGCTTCACCCACGGCGACGTCTCACCGGGAAACGTGTTGTTCACCGCGCATGGGAAGCCGCTGCTTGCTGATGTGGGTGTGGCCCGGATGGTGGCCGACGCCGGATCAGCCGGGGGCGCCGGCACCGAGGGGTTCTCCGATCCTGCCCCGGTGGATGCCGTCCGCGCGGGCCTCCAGCCCGAACGCGACGTGTATTCGCTGGCGGCCCTCGGCTGGTATTGCCTGACGGGCCGGCCGCCGGTCCCGGGTGCCCGGCGGCCGCCGCTGCCGATCCTGGTACCCGCCGTCCCGCCGGCGCTGGCCAGGGCACTGGAGGCCGGGCTCGACGAGGACCGGCGGCGGCGCCCCACAGCCGCGGAGCTGGCGGCCGCGGTTTATCGCAGCACTGCGGCGGAGCCGGTGGACCTCTCCGTCACCGCGCACCCCACGGTGGTTCCGCAGTTGCTGACCCGCCGCGCGGTGCCGCGGAATGCCCGGGAACGCCGGGCCGAGCGGCTCCACGGGTGGCTCCGCCGGTGGCCCCGGGTGCGCCAGGCATCAATGCAGAAACGCGCTGCCGGAGCCGCTACGATCCTTGGCCCTGGTGCCGCGCCGGACCCGGGTCATCTGCCCGGCGCGGGGCCGTTCGGGGCAACCGGCGGCGCCGCGGATACGGCCCTGGACGGGGCGCCTCCTCCCATGACGGTTCCGGGGGCGCATTCCAAGACGTCCCCGGTCGCGGCCCGACATGCCGCCACCCGAGGAACGGCCAGGCACTCGGCCGCCGGCCCGTGGCCCGGCTCCCGTTCGGATCGAACCGCCGACGCAGGGCACCCCGGCGTGGACCCCGGCGTGGACGACGCATGGAACGGGACCCGGGAGGCGACCCGGCACGGCGCCGCGGACGGTAGCCGGCAGAACGCCGGTCGCGGCGTCCGGCAGGTGGCGGGACCCGTCGGCCGGAGAGGCACCCTGGTGCCCGGGCGCCGTCGGGGTCGCCGGAAGCTGTGGGCCGGTCCGGCAATCGCGGTGGTCTTGCTCGCTGTTCTCGGCGTGGCGCGATTGCCCGGGGGAGCGGGCCTCCTGGAGTTGTTCGCTGGATCTCACCCGTCTGCGTCGGCGGCTCTGGCAACGCCCGGGGCCGGCGCGGACGCCATCCCGGCCGGTCTCCGGGACAGCCTGGGATCGGCCGACCCGGCAGAAGCGGTGCGGGGCCTTGCCGCGCTGCGTTCACAGGCTTTCCGCTCGGGGAAATTGGGGCTGCTGGCGGAAGTGAACGTCCCGGGGTCCGACGCCGCCGCCGCGGACGCCCGGATCGCCGCCCCGCTGGCGAAGACCGGGCACGTCCTGTCCGGATTCGAGACAGTGCTGACAAGCGTCCAGGCAGCCCCGGAGGCCAGCCCTGGCCGGACCGTTGTGGCGGTCACGGCCTCGTCCCCGGCATATCAGGAACGGGATGCTGCCGGGGCGGTGGTAGCGGAAGGCCCGGCCGACGGAGAAACCCGGCTTCGCCTGGTCCTGGTCAGCGTCGACGGACGGTGGCGGATTGCGGAGATCCTTGCCGGCAGTCCCGGATCCGGCTAGTCCCGGTTCACCACCCATGCCGCGGCCTCGGTCAGGGAGGGGTGCTGCCATTGGAAGCCGTTGGCGGCCAGGACCGCCGGTTCGAGCCTCTGGCTTGCCAGGAGCAGTTCGTCGGCGAGCTGGCCCATGACGAGCCGCAGCACCGGAGCGGGGACCCTTAGTACCGCCGGCCGGTGCAACGCCCCGGCCAGCCGGGCAATCAGCGAGTTCACGTCGGCGCTTTCGGGCGCGCAGACATTGACCGGCCCGGACACCGGGGCCGAGAGCAGGAAGGAGAAGGCGCCGGTCACGTCCGGCAGGGTGACCCACGGCCAGTACTGCCTGCCGTTGCCGAGCGGGCCGCCGACGCCGAGGCGCAGCAGCGGCATCAGCCGGCCCAGTGCGCCGCCGGAGCGGCTCAGGACGACCCCGGTGCGGGTGGTGACGACGCGGACGCCGGCGGGCGCCTCATGCGCCGCGGCCTCCCACTCCGCGCAGATCCGGGCCAGCGTACCGGAGCCGGCAGGCGCGTTCTCCCGAAGCACCGCCGGGCCGGCGTTGCCGTAGTAGCCCGATGCCGACTGGCTCAGGAACACCGCCGGAGGCGTGTCCGTGCGCGCGATGGCGCCCGTCAGGGTCTGCGTCGCCCCCAGCCGGGAGCTGCGGAGTTCCTCGATTCGTGCCCGGGTCCAGGGCCGGTCGCCGATTCCGGCGCCGGAGAGGTTGACCACCGCGTCCGCGCCCTTCAGTGCGGTGTCGTCGATCCGGCCCGCGGCAGGGTCCCACTGGAACTCGGCTGGCGACGACGGGGCACGCCGGACCAGGGCCACGACGTCGTGCCCTTCGCTGCGCAGTGCGTGGGAAAGGGCAGTTCCGATCAGCCCGGAGGCCCCGGCAATAAGGATTCGCATGATCCATCTCACCACGCCCGGCACGGCGGCGAAACCTGCCCGGCCGCAGGGGCCGTTGTGGCTATGATCGAACGATGACCCCCTCGAGTTACTTCCGTTTCCCGCACCTCCACGGCGATCTGGTCACCTTCGTGGCCGAGGACGACGTGTGGATTGCACCCGTGGACGGGGGCCGTGCCTGGCGCGTCTCCTCCCTTCAACTGCCGGTCCGCAATCCCCGCTTCACCCCCGACGGCCAGCGCCTCGTCTGGACCGTTGTCCAGGGAACGGCCCCCGAGGTGGTCACCGCGGATGTCGACGGCGGCGGCTACCGCCAGCTGAGCTACTTCGGTCACAGCTCCACCCGGGTCAAGGGCTTCACCCCCGACGGCGACGTCCTGGTCACGAGCGCGTTCCGCCAGTCAGACAGCCGCCTCACCCATGCCTACAGTCTTCCCGTCACCGGCGGCTGGGCCCAGGAACTCCCGTTCGGGCCGGTCGAGTCGGTGGCCTTCGGTCCGGTGGTGGGCGACGAACGCCCCGTGGTGCTCGCCAGTGTGCTCTCGCGTGAGCCCGCCTGGTGGAAGCGTTACCGCGGCGGCGCGGCCGGCAAGCTATGGATCGACACAGACGGAAACGGCGAATTCGATCGTCTTGCCCCCGGGCTGGACGGCAACCTCACGGACCCCCTGTGGGTCAAGGGACGGATTGCATTCCTGTCCGATCACGAGGGCTACGGCAACCTCTATTCCGTGCTGCCCAACGGCAGCGACCTGCGGCGCCACACGGACCATGAGGACTTCTACGTGCGCCACGCCGCCACCGACGGCGAACGCGTCATCTTCGAATCGGCCGGGGAACTCTGGCTGGTGCCGAGCCTCGACGCGGAGGCGGTCAAACTCGACATTTCGCTGGGCTCCGCCTCACAGGCGCGCCGCCCGGCCCCGCTCAAGCCCTCACGGCACCTCGGCGACGTCATCCCGGACCGCACCGGTGCGTCCAGCGCCGTCGAATCCCACGGAACCGTCCACTGGCTGCGGCACAAGGACGGCCCCTCCCGCGTCATCGAAGCCACGCCGGGCGTCCGGGCGCGGCTGCCCCGGCCCTTCGGCGAGGGCCGGATCGCCTATGTCGCCGACCACGACGGCGTCGATGCCCTCTACCTGAAAGCCATTGCCGCGCCGCTGGCCGGCACCGCCATGGCAGCCCCCAAGGCGTCGCAGCCGGCCGCGCAGGCCGCTGCGGAGTCCGCAGCTCCGTCCGACGACGCCGGCATGCAGTTGCCGAAGCCGGTGTCCGCCGCCGCGCTGACCGGCTCAGGATCAACCCCCGCAGCGGCAGGCAATTCCGTGTCCAGTACGGTCACGGCAGTCCCTGACACGGCTGGCACTGACACGGCTGGCATTGACGCATCCGGCTCCCAGGCCGGGCACGCCGACCGGGCCGGTGCGGGCACTGTCGTGGAGGAGGCGCCTGCCTCCAGCGGGCTCACCCGGATCGACTTCCCCAAGCCCAGCCGGGCCAGCGCCATCGAGGCCAGCCCCGACGGGCGCTGGCTCGCCGTTGGCACCTCGTTCGGTGACATCTACCTTGCGGACACCCGCACGGGCACGATGTCGCAGCTCAGCAGCATCGGCGAGGGCAGCATTGACGGCTTCAGCTGGTCCCCGGATTCCGCGTGGCTCGGCTGGTCCGAGCCGGTGACGTCCTTCGGCTCCCGCAGCCGGCTCCGGATCACCAGGGTCGACGGCGGCTCAGGCACGGAGATCATTGACGTCACCGACGGCCGGTTCCGCGACGAATCGCCGTCGTTCACCCCGGACGGCAAGTACCTCGCGTTCCTCTCCAACCGCAGTTTCGATCCGGTCTACGACGGCCACTCTTTCGATCTTTCCTTCCCGAGCCCCATCAAGCCGTACCTGGTTGCCCTCACCGCAGACACCACGTCCCCGTTCGGCCCGAGCGTCGCCCTGCAGTTCGACGCCGAAGCCGACGCCGACGACGGGGCAGTTGACGCCGGCGTCGCCGGGACAGCGTCCGCCGGGACGCCGGAGCCTGCGGTGCGGGTCGACGCCGAGGGCCTGGCCCACCGCGTCATCGGCATCCCGGTGCCGCAGGGAAACTATTCGTCACTGACGGCCACTGCCGGCGCCCTGCTCTGGCTGGACAGCGAACTCTCCGGCACTACCGGTGAAGGCCGCGCGAGCCTCGAGGACAAGAACGCCGCGCCGAGCCTGATCCGCTACGATTTCGCCAAGCGCCGCACCTCCACCATCGTGGAGGCGCTGGACAGCTACCGGGTCTCCGGCGACGGAGAGAAGGTCGTGTTCGTCCAGGACAAGCAGATCCGGGTTACCCCGGCCGGCGCGAAGGCCGACGACGACTCCGGCCAGCTCATCAAGGTGGACCTCGGCCGCATCCGGGTGCAGCTGGACCCGATCAGCGTCTGGGGCCAGGCCTTCGACGAGGCATGGCGGCTGCAGCGGGACTTCTTCTGGACCGCGGACATGGCCGGCCAGGACTGGGAATCCGTCCACGCCCGCTACCGCCCGGTGGTGGCACGCCTCGGCTCCCATGATGATCTCGTGGACCTGCTGTGGGAGCTGCACGGCGAACTGGGCACCTCCCACGCCTACGTCCGGCCGATGGCCGTGGCCGAGAACGGCGGCAGCCCGCAGGGACGCCTCGGCGCGGACCTGGAGTTCACCGGCGAGGGCTGGAAGATCACCCGCATCCTGGCGGGGGAGTCCTCCGACCCCCTGGCCACCTCGCCGCTGACCCGGCCAGGCGCGGACGCCAAGCCCGGTGACGTCCTGTTGGCCATCGACGGCGTCGAACTCACGGACTCATTGACTCCGGCCATGCAACTGATCGGTGCGGCCGGCCGCGCCGTAGAGCTGACCCTGCGCAACGGTCCCGGCCACGGCACGGCCGCGGGCGCCCACCGCCGCGTGGCCGTGGTCCCGGTCAAGGACGAGGAACGGCTGCGCTACCAGGAATGGGTCGCCGGCAACCGGCGGACCGTCCGGGAGGCTTCCAATGGGACGTTCGGCTACCTCCACATCCCGGACATGATGGCCAACGGCTGGGCCCAGCTGCACCGGGACCTTGACACCGAAACGGCCCTGGACGGGCTGATCGTCGATGTCCGCCGCAACCGCGGCGGCCACACCTCCCAGCTCGTGGCCGAACTCATCGGACGCAAGGTGACCGGCTGGTCCATGCCGCGCGGGGAAAAGCCGCGGACGTACCCGCACCACGCACCCCGCGGACCGGTCATCATCCTCACGGACGAGTTCGCCGGTTCCGACGGCGACATCATCACCCAGGTCGCGAAGCTGCGGGGGATCGGCCCCGTGATCGGCACCCGCACGTGGGGCGGCGTCGTCGGCATCGACAACCGGTTCGCGCTGGCCGACGGAACGGGCGTCACCCAGCCGCGCTATGCCACCTGGTTCGCCGGTGGCGTGGGCTGGGGCGTGGAGAACTTCGGAGTCACCCCGGATATCGAGGTGACCTTCCCGCCGCACGCCTACGCAGCCGGGACGGACCCGCAACTCGAGTACGGCATCGGGGCGTTGAAGGAAATGATCCAGGAACTGCCCACGGACCGTCCGCCGCTGCGTGAGGGCTACCGTCGGGTCCGGCCCGCCCCGCTGCCGGCACGGCAGCAGGCCGGCCAGGCCTAAGGCAAATCCGGGGCCTTCGCCGGCTACCTGCGGCGAAGGACCGCTCGAAAGGCGCGAACCGAAGGCCCATAGTAAAGGTCCACAGCAAAGGCCCCCGCCGTCCTGGAAATTTCAGGGCGGCGGGGGCCTTTGTCGTACTCCGGGCTGGGCGCTCCGGGCACTACGCTGCAGGCAGAGCTAGGAGGCCAGGGTGGCGTCCAGGGTGATCTTGATGCCGGTCAGGGCTGCGGAAACGGGGCAGCCGGTCTTGGCTTCATCGGCCAGCCGCTGGAAATCCTCAGCGGAAATGCCGGGGACCCGGGCCACGAGCGTGAGGTGGCTGCCGGTGATCCCGGTGCCAGGCTGGAACGTGACATCGGACTTGGTGTTGATTTCCTCGGCGGTGTGGCCGGCCTGGGCCAGTGCGTTGCTGAACGCCATGGAGAAGCAGGCGGAGTGTGCCGCGGCGATGAGTTCCTCGGGGCTGGTCTTGCCCTCGGCGGCCTCGGCGCGCGCCTTCCAGGTGACGTCGAAGTTGCCCAGCCCGGAGCTGTCCAGCGTGGTGTTGCCGGCGCCCGACATCAGGTCGCCATTCCATACAGTGTGTGCGGTGCGTGTTGTTGCCATGTCCACTCCTCGACGTCGATGTGAATCAGCGATCCGGCGAACTGCCGGATCCTGCCGTGTTCAATCCTAGGGATTCTGCGCGGCCGCCGCACGGGGGTTCTGCTGTCAGAGGATTGTGGCCCGGCGTGGCGCGCCGTCCACCGGCAGGCCAAACGGCGACGTCGCGTCAAACGACGGCGGCGCCGCACCCCGGAATAGGGGTGCGGCGCCGCCGCTGACGAAGACGCCGGAGACTGCTAGTTCCAGAGGGTGGCGACGGCGATGTTGATCAATGCCATGCCGCCGACGGCGTGCGCCAGGCCCTTGGGGACCTCAGCGCCGGAAGCAGCCTTCCGGTACCCGATGATGGCGGCCACAAGAACAACGATGGCGATCACCAATTTGACGGTGATCTTGAAGTAGTTGACCGGTTCGTGGGTGGCCCCCAGGATCCCTACCAGCGCCAGCCCTGTGACCAGCTGGGCAATTGCGCCGTACAGCTGCACCGGCAGGACGGTGGGCTTCTTGAAGGTGGCGAACCAGCCGCCGACGATCGCGGCGGCGCCCAAGACGTGCAGGAAGATCAGAATGTATTTAAGAATGTCCATGGCACCAGCTTAGCGACAATCTGTCGGCAAACGCCGGAGGGCACCTTCCCTCAGGGAAGGTGCCCTCCGGCTCACCGTGTTTCAGGCGGGTTGTTGCTCTTTAGAGGCCCAGGTCTGCTTCGAACGCGCCTTCTTCGAGGCGTGCCTTCAGCGTCTGCAGGAAGCGTCCCGCGTCGGCGCCGTCCACCAGGCGGTGGTCGTACGTCAGGGAGAGGTACATCATGGAGCGAATGGCCAGCGAGTCATCGCCGTTCTCGTCCGCGACCACCACGGCGCGCTTGACGATGGCGCCGGTGCCCAGGATGGCCACCTGGGGCTGGTTGATGATCGGGGTGTCGAACAGCGCGCCCACGGAACCGATGTTGGTGATGCTGAAGGTTCCGCCGGAGAGCTCGTCCGGGCCGATCTTGCCGTTGCGGGTGCGGTCGGCGACGTCGGCAATCTTGCCGGCCAGACCGGCCAGGTTCAGGTTGCCGGCGTCGGCGATGACCGGAACCAGCAGGCCCTTGTCCGTGTCCACCGCAATCGCCAGGTGCTCGGCGTTGTGGTAGGTGATCTCCTGCTTGTCCTCGTCGTAGGAGGCGTTGACCTTCGGGTGCTGCTTCAGGGCCTCGGCAACCGCCTTGGCGATGAAGGGCAGGAAGGTCAGCTTGGACCCGTTCTGGGCCTGGAAGGAGTTCTTGGCCTTGGCGCGCAGCTTGGCCACCTTGGTCATGTCGACCTCGTGGACCTGCGTCAGCTGGGTGGAGATGTCCAAGGACTCGCGCATGCGCCGGGCGATGACCTGGCGGATGCGGGGCGCCTTCTGCACGGTGCCCCGAAGCGAGGACACTGCACCTGCGGCCGGCGCAGTTGACGGCGCGGCAGTGGACGCCGCCGGGGCGGCCGCGGCCGGAGCCGGGGCGGCCTTGGCCTCTGCGGCAGCCAGGACGTCCTGCTTGCGGATGCGGCCGCCGACGCCGGTGCCGGTCAGGGTCGCGATGTCGACACCCTGCTGGTTGGCCAGTTTGCGGACCAGGGGAGTGACGTAGCCGGACTCCGCCGATGCGGCGGCTTCCGTCTTTTCCGCTGCTGCGGGAGCCGGTGCTGCGGGGGCCGGTGCGGCTGCGGGGGGCGCGGCCGGGGCCGGAGCTTCCTGCTTGGGCGCCTCGGGTGCGGCGGCCGGTGCCGGTGCGGCGGGGGCTGCGGCGGCGGGGGCTGCTGCCGCCGATCCGATCACGGCCAGGACGGATCCGACCTCCGTGGTCTCGTCCTCGTTGACCCGGATTTCCAGCAGGGTTCCGGCAACCGGGGAGGGGATTTCGGTGTCGACCTTGTCGGTGGATACCTCGAGCAGGGGCTCGTCGACCTCCACGGAATCGCCGACGCTCTTCAGCCAGCGGGTGACGGTGCCTTCGGTGACGCTTTCGCCCAAGGCCGGAAGCGTGACGTCGTGTCCTTCGCCGGCAGCAGCGGGGGCCTCAGCAGCAGCGGGAGTCTCGGCGGCAGCGGGGGTCTCAGCCTCGGGGGCCGGTGCCTCGGCGGCGGACGGGGATTCCGCCGGGGGCTCCTCGGCGGGTGCGGCGGACGGTGCTTCGGCGGCGGCAGGGGCGGCTTCGCCGCTACCGATGCGCACCAGCGGTGCGCCGACCTCGGCGGTCTCGTCTTCGGCGACGAGGATTTCCTCGATAACGCCGGCAATCGGAGAGGGGATTTCGGTGTCTACTTTGTCGGTGGAGACTTCGAGCAGCGGCTCGTCCACCTCTACCCGGTCACCGACCTGCTTGAGCCAGCGGGTGACGGTTCCTTCGGTGACGCTCTCACCGAGGGCGGGCAAGTTAACGGATTCAGACATGTCGTCCCCGTTCTCCTTATTGATTTTAGTGCGGATGATTGCTGCCTTGTTCGAGCTTAGTGCACCCGGCATTTCGTGCCGGGCGCACTAAGCCCTGTTGTCTTGCGGTGGTGCGGGCGGAGCTGCTAGCCGTGCAGGGGCTTGCCGGCCAGCGCCAGGTGCGCCTCGCCCAGGGATTCGTTCTGGGTCGGGTGGGCGTGAACCAGCTGGGCCACGTCCTCGGGGTACGCTTCCCAGTTCACGATCAGCTGGGCCTCGCCGATCTGCTCACCCATGCGGGCGCCGATCATGTGGACGCCGACGACGGGGCCGTCCTTCTGGCGGACCAGCTTGACGATGCCGCTGGTGCCCAGGATGGAGCTCTTGCCGTTGCCGGCAAGGTTGTATTCCTGGGTTTCGACCTGGTCATCGCCGAACTTGGCCTTGGCGGCCTTCTCGGTGTAGCCGACCGTCGCGATTTCCGGTTCGGAGTACGTGACCTTGGGGATGTTGACGTCCTCGACGACCACGGGCTTGAGGCCGGCGATTTCTTCGGCGACGAAAATGCCCTGCTGGTAGCCGCGGTGGGCCAGCTGGACGCCCGGGACGATGTCGCCCACGGCGTAGATGTTGCCGACGCCGGTGTGCAGGCGCTCGTTGGTGATCACGAAGCCGCGGTCGATGGTCAGCCCGGCTTCTTCGTAGCCGAGGTTGGCCGTGACCGGGCCGCGGCCCACGGCCACGAGCAGAAGGTCGGCCTCGAAGGTCTTGCCGTCCACGAGGGTGACCTTGACGCCGTCGTCGTTCTGCTCCACGCCCTGGAAGAACACACCGGTGGAGAACTTGATGCCGCGCTTCTTGAAGGCGCGCTCAAAGTTCTTCACGATCGTGGCGTCCTCGTTCGGGACGAGGGAGGGCAGGCCTTCGACGATGGTGACGTCGACGCCGAAGGACTTCCAGACTGAAGCGAACTCGACGCCGATCACGCCGCCGCCCAGGATGATCGCGCTCTTGGGAATGTAATCCATGGTGAGGGCTTCGTCGGAGGTGATGACCTTGCCGCCGATTTCCAGACCCGGCAGCGTGCGGGAGTAGGAGCCGGTCGCGAGGACAATGTTCTTGCCCTTGTACGCGGTACCGTTCACGACGACGGTGTCGGTGCCCTGAAGCTTGCCTTCACCCTCAATGACGGTGATGCCCTTCTTGCCCTTGATCAGACCCTGCAGGCCCTTGAACTTGCCGGCGATGATGCCGTCCTTGTAAGCGTTGACAGCGTTGATGTCGATGCTGTCAAGGGTCACGTTGACGCCGTACTTGGCCGAGTCGCGGGCGTGGTCGGCCAGCTCTGCCGAGTGCAGCAGGGCTTTGGTCGGGATGCAGCCGTTGTGCAGGCACGTGCCGCCGAGCTTGCCCTTTTCGATGAGGCCGACGGTGAGGCCCAGCTGAACGGCACGCAGAGCGGTGGCGTAACCGCCGCTGCCGCCGCCGAGTACCAGGATGTCGAATTCTTGCGCAGTTGCCTGATCGGCCACTAAAACGCTCCCTCGCGTGAACGATGACGCGAGAGTACGCATCATCTGGTCTTGAAACCTGCCTGCCGAGATTTTGCCGGCCGGCCTGTTCCCTTTCATTGGTGACTACTTTTGGGGTGTGCTTCGTTGAAACAAGGTTCACCTTAGCGAACCACTAATACATGCTCCACCTTGTCGGGGCGTTTGTGGAGCGCTTGTGTCCAGTGTCACGCGGCTTTGTGGCCGGGGCGTCAGGGCCCCSGCCACAAAGCCGCGGGAGTGCGGACGGCCGGGTCAGACGGCTGCGGCGAGGAGGTCTTCGACGTAAGCCACCAGGGTGCGGACGGTGCAGCCCGTGCCCTGCTTGTGGTTGTAGCCGTAGGGGCTGCCGTTGTTGAACGACGGTCCGGCGATGTCGATGTGGGCCCATGGGATCTGCTCGCCGTCCTTGCCCTTGCCGACGAATTCGCGCAGGAACACGGCGGCCGTCATCATGCCGCCGTGGCGTTCGCCGATGTTGGCGATGTCCGCGACCTGCGAGTCCAGGCTGGGACGCAGTTCCTCGGGCAGCGGCATCGGCCAGACAAGCTCGCCGGCGCGGTCCGCGGCGGCCTTGAGGGCGCCGGTGACGGAGTCGGAACCCATGACGCCGGCCGTGCGGTCGCCGAGGGCGATCAGCTGCGCGCCGGTGAGGGTGGCGACGTCGATGATCGCGTCCGGGTACTCCTGGCTGGCGGCGACGATGCCGTCGGCCATGACGAGCCGGCCCTCGGCGTCGGTGTTCAGGACCTCGACGGTCTTGCCGCCGAAGATGGTCATCACGTCGGCGGGACGCTGGGCTGCGCCGGAAGGCATGTTCTCGGCGATGCACAGCCAGGCGGTCGCCTTGACCGGAAGGCCAAGTTCGGCGAGGGCCAGGACGGTATTCAGTACGACGGCGGCGCCGGCCATGTCGCTCTTCATCTCGCCCATGCCCAGATGCGGCTTCAGCGAGATTCCGCCGGTGTCGAAGGTAATGCCCTTGCCGACGAGTGCGATCTTGGCGGTGGCCTTCGCAGGTGCGTATTCGACCTTGACCAGGCGCGGCTGCCGGGTTGAGCCCTTGCCGACGCCGAGGATGCCGCCGAAACCGTCCTTCTCCAGACGCTTCTCGTCCCAGACGGTCACCTTGACCGGCAGTCCCTTGGCCAGTTCCTTGGCGGCTTCCGCGAACGTCTCGGGGTAGAGGTGGCTCGGCGGCTGGTTGACCAGCGTGCGGGTTGCATTGACGGCCGTGCCGATCAGGGACGCCCGCCGCAGGATCGGCTGGAGCCCCTTGTCAGCCGCAAAGTCCGTCAGGATGGCGACGTTCTTGACCGGATCCTTCAGCCCGTCAACGGAGGTGCGGAACTCCGTGTAGGAGTAGGCCCCCATCGCGGCGCCTTCGGCGACCGCCGCGACGTCGGCCAGGGACGTCGTCGGAAGCGCCAGCGTCACCGTCGTCACACCGGCCAGCTGGCGGACTGCCGAGCCGGCGGCGCGCCGAAGTGCCTCCTCGGAGAGCGGCTGCTTTGCGGAGACCTTGCCGACGCCTGCGAGCAACAGAATGGTCGCCCCCGCCTCGGGCAGTCCGGGGAGCCGGTGGGCCTGGTCGGCTGCGCCGGTGATGCCAAGAACGTTCAGGGACTCAGCCAGGGCCTCTGCGGCTTTGGCCGTCAGCGGATTGTCGAGCAGGACGGGGCCGTCCGGGCCCTGCCCGACGCCGATGACGAGGGCATCGCTGGGGGACTTCAGCTGAACCCCGGCGACTGCACTAAGTTTGACTTCACTATTCTTGACCACGAGGACAGTCCTCAATTCTCTGTGATGGTTCTCGATGATATTCGGCAGGAACTGCATGTTCGGCGCCCTGCCGCGGATCCCGGGCCGCCGTCGTTCTGGGACGCAACCCGGTGTTTGCAAGCAAGCCCAGGGGCCAGTTCCGATCGTAGTCTCTCCGCAGCCCGGAAATTCAATTGAATGAGAGCTGGAGCACACGCCGGGCAGGAATTAGCCCGAGCGACGGGGCGTTGTACTGTTAGCGGCGCTGCCGTGCGGCTGGTGCCTCTCCGGGACTGGCAGTGAGGCAGGATCTGCCTGGCCCCGTCCGGACGGCGGACCGCGCCCAGGAACTCCGCCGCCGCTATCGTGAAAGGAACACGCCGTGCTTGAACGGATTTCCGGCTCTTTGCTGGACCCCCAATCGCTCTACATCCGTGATGCCGCACTGTTCTCCAGCCCCGAACTGCGCGGACTCAACCTCGTCATGGGGTTCACCGGCTTCGCCGACGCCGGCCATGTGGTCCGGCAGATCACCGCTGAACTGCTGGACACGCTCGACGCCGAGATGATCGCGGAGTTCGACGCCGACCAGCTGATCGACTACCGGTCCCGCCGGCCGCAGGTCAGTTTTGTCGAGGACCACCTGCAGGACTATCAGGCGCCGAGCCTGGCACTGTACCGGCTGGTCGACGGGCTGGGCAGCCCGTTCCTGCTCCTTGCCGGGTTCGAACCGGACCTGCAGTGGGAGCGGTTCGCGCGCGCCGTCGTCGGCATCGTGGCGGAACTCGACGTCAACCTGGTCACCTGGATCCATTCGATCCCGATGCCCGTGCCCCACACCAGGCCGGTCGGTGTGACCGTGCACGGCAACCGGCCGGAACTGATCGAGGGCATCTCCGTCTGGAAACCCACCGTTGAGGTTCCCGCGGCCGTGGGCCACATCCTGGAGCTGAGGCTGACGGAGGCGGACCGGAACATCGCCGGCTACGTCATCCATGTGCCGCACTACCTCGCCGAGGCCGAATACCCGACGGCCGCCGTGGCCGGCCTGGAGTACCTGGGCGCCGCGACGTCCCTCATGCTGCCGACCGACCGTCTTCGCGAGGCGGGACGCGAGGTGGGCCGGCAGATCGCCGAGCAGATCGAGGCCTCCGAGGAAGTCCAGCAGGTGGTCTCGCGGCTGGAAACCCGGTACGACGAAAAGGCCGAGGGGACGGTCCGTCGATCCCTGCTGGCCGATGAGAACGACCAAATCCCCAACGCCGATGCCCTCGGCGCCGCCGTGGAGGCGTACCTCGCCCGTAAAGAACCAGGCTAATAAATACTATTTATCAGGAGGCCGGGC
Source organism: Arthrobacter sp. YAF34 (assembly GCF_052113245.1). Classification (NCBI taxonomy): domain Bacteria; kingdom Bacillati; phylum Actinomycetota; class Actinomycetes; order Micrococcales; family Micrococcaceae; genus Arthrobacter; species Arthrobacter sp. YAF34. The sequence continues at coordinate 115,538 of NZ_JBFRCV010000009.1, read as the reverse complement.
ATAATGGGGGAGTGACCTCTCCCCGCGCCTGGCTGATCTGGATCGTCGGGATCTTTGCGTATCTGGTGGCGGTCAGCCAGCGCACCTCGTTCGGGGTGGTCGGTCTGGAGGCGACGGAACGCTTCCACGCCAGCGCGGCTGAGATCTCCTTCTTCACCGTGCTGCAACTGCTGGTGTACGCCGCGCTGCAGATTCCGGTGGGCGTCCTGGTGGACCGGTTCGGTTCCCGTGCCATGCTGGCCGGCGGCGGGCTGCTGATGGGACTCGGCCAGCTTCAACTGGCGTTTGCCGACGGCATCCCCGGCGGCGTGCTCGGACGCGTCCTGGTGGGGGCCGGCGACGCCATGACGTTCATCTCCGTGATCCGGCTCATTCCCCTCTGGTTCGCCGCGGCGCGCGTGCCGCTGCTGACCCAATTGACCGGCATGTCCGGGCAGTTGGGCCAGCTTTTTTCCGTCGTGCCGTTCGCCCTGATCCTGCACTCCGCGGGGTGGACCCCGGCCTTCCTGACGCTCGCCGCGATGTCCGGCCTCGCCGTCGTCCTTGTCCTGCTCTTGCTCCAGGACCACCCGCCCGGGCATCCCGCTGCGGCAACGTCGCAGGGTCTGCGCGCCACCGGGATTTCGCTGGCGCACGCCTGGCGGCAGCCCGGAACCCGGCTGGGGCTGTGGAGCCACTTCACCGTCCAGTTCAGCGGCACGGTATTTGCCATGACATGGGGCTACCCCTTCCTGATATCCGCCGAGGGGCTGGACCGCGGAACCGTCTCCGCGCTCATGGCGCTGTACGTGGCCGCGGCGATCGCCGCCGGGCCCTTGATGGGCAGGTTCGTGGCCCGGCATCCGCTCCGGCGTTCCACCATGGTGCTCCTCATCTCCGGGTGTACCGCCGTCGCCTGGGCGTCCGTTCTGCTGCTGCCGGGACGCGCTCCGCTCTGGCTGCTGGCGGTTCTCGTCGTGACACTGGCCGTCGGTGGCCCCGGCTCGATGATCGGGTTCGACTTCGCCCGGACGTTCAACCCGGCCCACCGGCTCGGCACGGCCACCGGGATTGTCAACGTGGGCGGCTTCATCGCCGCGTTGGTGTCCATCTACCTCATTGGGCTGGTGCTGGACCTCCTGCACTCGAGCGGGTTCTCCCAAGGCGAGCTCTACGCCCTTGATCCCTTCCGGATCGCCCTCAGCGTGCAATTCCTGCTGCTCGCCGGCGGGGCCGCGGCCATCATCGCCAGCCGGCGGAAAGTCCGGCGCCAGATGGCGGCCCAGGGCGTCACGGTTCCGCCGCTGCTCAAGGCCCTCGCCGAGCAGCGCAGGCTGGTCGCTGCACGCCGCCGCACGCCCTGAGAGCTGGTTCGGGCCGGCTCAGCCGATACGCCTCCCCACGTAGTAATCCACCGCACGTACTTATCCAACTCACGTAGTTATCCACCTCGCGTAGTTATCCACATAGCGCAGCTTGGTACTGCCGCATGGATCCGGCTGCCGCGACGCTGGACTCATGACAGCCTCCGATCATGTGAGAATCACCGGACCCGAAGACATCCTCGGCTTTATCCCGCATTCCCTGGGCTACTGGCCGGAAAACAGCCTCGTGGCCATGACCCTGCAGGGCAAACGGCTTGGTGCCACTTTGCGCGTCGACCTCCCCGACCCCGGCGAAGTCTCCGGCGGGCACCCCGGCCGCGGTAGGGGTGGTGGCGGCGGTGATCCCGCGGCAGGAGCGCCCGGCCGTGCAGATTCCCGGCGCCGCGCGAGAGCCGGCCGGCGGGACACACACGCCGGCTTTGCCCGGCATGTCGTGTCCTACCTGCAGGCGGACGACGCGGCCGACGGGTCGCTGTTGGCCCTCTTCACCGATGCCGACATCGATGGCGACGCGGCCACCGACGCGGCCAGCGCCACGGACCCGGCCACCGTCGGCGAGCGTCCCCGCGGTGCATGGGCTGGCCTGCTCAAGGAACTCGAACTTGCCCTTGAGGCTGCCGGAATGCCGTTGCGGGACGCCTGGATTATCGGCCCCGAGTTCTGGCGCAACGCATACTGCAGTGATCCGGAGTGCTGCGGATCGCCGGGCCGGCCGGTCGAGCAGATCAGGAACAGCAGGCTCAACGCGGAAATGGTGTTCCGCGGCAGCCTGGTGGGCGCCGCCCCCGACGCGCGAGCAAGCAAGCCGGCGTCGAGGTCGGTGGATCCGGCGGTGCATGCGGCGGAGTCCGGCTGGATGGAGCAATTTTCGCCGCGTCGGCGGGACAGTGCACAGTTTGCGCAAGTGCTCGACGTCTGGAACATGGTCCTGCGGTCAGCCAACACCCCGAAGGCCCCAGGCCTGGCACCGGACGCCCCGGCCCCCGAAAAGGGGACCCACACAGAAAGGGCCCGCGCTGACGGGACCAGTGCTGAACGGGCCGGGGATCCCGGCACCGGTGCTGACGGGGCCGACGCTGAACGGGCCGGCGATCCCGGGGCCGGGGATACCGGCGCCGGTGCTGACGTGTCCGGCGCTCCCGCGACAATGGATTGGCCGCTTGAGCTGCCGCCGGAGCTGGCAGGCTACCTGCGGGCCAGCCTGTGCATCGCATCATGGCGGGATGCTCTGCTCGTGATGGCAGCAGCCGGCCGGCCGGCCGCCGAACGCGGTGCCGAGGAGTTCGGCATCTTCGACACGGACTCCGGGTCAGGGCCCCATCCGGTGTCACGGCCCGGACCGACGCGAAGTCCTCTTCCCGGCCCGGCGGTTCCTGTGCCGGCGTTCCCTGGTCCCTGCCCTGATGCTGGCGCCGTCCCCGGCTACGGGGAGGTCCTGCTCGGGCTGGCGCCGTCCGTTCCGGACTGGGCCCTGATGGTCAGGCTTGAGCGGGTCCTGGAAATGCTCGGCGGTCTTGGGGCCGGCGAGTCCACCGCAGCCGCCGTGACGGCGCGGGGCTGGATCGAATGGTGCCGGGGCCGCGGATCGTACGCCGACGCCCTGTACCGGCAGGCCCTGGAGGGCCATCCCGGGTACAGGCTGGCGGAACTGCTGGCAGAACTTGGCCGGCGGGGCACCCTGTGCGGCTGGGCGGCCAGGCGGGAGGCGGCCTGGCAAAAATTTGCCCCGGACGCGGCCTGAGCTGCAGGCGCAAAATCGTGGACGCAGTGCCCCGAAAGGGCGCCTGCGCGGAAAACCGTGAGACAATAGTTGCCGAGACCCGGTTGGGTCCGTGTATCAAGTGCCGTAATGAACCGTGGAAACAGGGAACATTTAGGCCGCCCCGGCAGTTCTACTAAGTGGCTCTGCTGGTCGTGGTTGCACCTGATGTTGAACACGGACTTGACAGGGTCATAGTGGTGTTGCCCGTATGGCGATCCGCAGACCGCAGCTAGAAAGGTTTTCAGTGACCCCGTCTTCCGCGAAGAAGGAACCCGCCGACCAGGCCGAAATGTCCCCTGAGGAGAAGAAGGCGGCGACTAACGCCAAGCGTGCCGCCACGCGTGCAGCCAACAAGGCTGTCAAGGACGCTGCTTCCGCAGAGGGCGGCGACACCGTAGCCGGTGCCGCCAAGCCTGAGCCCAAGAAGCGCGGGCCCAAGCCCGGCGCCAAAGCCGCGGCGGAAGCCGCCGGCAAATCAGCCAGTGAGAGCGACGATGACGCTGACGTCGATGAGGACCTCGACGACATCACGCCCGATGCCACCGAACTCGGCGACGAAGCAGAAGGCGAAGAGGTTGCCGGCAAGGCCGCAGCGACCACCGGCTCCGGCTTCGTCTACTCTGACGCCGACGACGACGACGCCCCGGTGCAGCAGGTCATGTCCGCCGGTGCCACCGCCGACCCCGTCAAGGACTACCTGAAGCAGATCGGCAAGGTCGCCCTGCTGAACGCCGAGCAGGAAGTCGATCTGGCCCTCCGCATCGAGGCCGGCCTCTTTGCCGAGGAGAAGATCGCCGCCGATGACGGCACCATGGATCCGAAGCTCAAGCGCGAGCTCGAATTCGTCATCCACGACGGCAAGCGTGCCAAGAACCACCTCTTGGAGGCCAACCTCCGCCTCGTCGTCTCGCTGGCCAAGCGCTACACCGGCCGCGGCATGCTGTTCCTGGACCTGATCCAGGAAGGCAACCTGGGCCTGATCCGCGCGGTCGAGAAGTTCGACTACACCAAGGGCTTCAAGTTCTCCACCTACGCCACGTGGTGGATCCGCCAGGCGATCACCCGCGCCATGGCCGACCAGGCCCGCACCATTCGCATCCCGGTGCACATGGTGGAAGTCATTAACAAGCTGGCCCGCGTCCAGCGCCAGATGCTCCAGGACCTGGGCCGCGAACCCACGCCGGAGGAACTGGCCCTCGAACTCGACATGACGCCGGAAAAGGTGGTCGAGGTCCAGAAGTACGGCCGCGAGCCCATCTCCCTGCACACCCCGCTTGGCGAGGACGGTGATTCGGAGTTCGGTGACCTGATCGAGGACTCGGAGGCCGTGGTTCCCGCGGATGCCGTGAGCTTCACTCTGCTGCAGGAACAGCTGCACTCGGTGCTGGACACGTTGTCCGAGCGCGAGGCCGGTGTGGTTGCCATGCGCTTCGGCCTCACCGACGGACAGCCGAAGACTTTAGACGAAATCGGCAAGGTCTACGGTGTCACGCGTGAGCGCATCCGCCAGATCGAATCCAAGACCATGTCCAAGCTGCGCCACCCCTCGCGCTCACAGGTCCTGCGCGACTACCTGGACTAATCCCGGACTCATAGGAGTCTGAACGCAGTTCACAACCAACGCGGGGTCACCTCCCGCCCATCCTCAGCGAGGAAAGGGCCGGAGGTGACCCCGCGTTGTTGTTGCCAGGGCTTAACGAATCGAGGCCCCTCCAAAACGGAGGGGCCTCGATGCAGTGGTCTCAGGTCGCCCGGAACCCGGAGAGGGGGGGCGAGCCGGAACCGGTGCGGTCTAGTCGACCGGAACCGGGGCCTTCTGGTGAAGGCGGTCAGTCTCGTCATGCCAGTCTGAGCTGAGCGGCTTGAGTGTCGGCTCTACGGCGCGTGCATGGTGGCCGCAGAAAAGAAGCTCACCGCCGGAGGCACCGAGAACAACCCGGACGTATGCCTGTGCTCCGCAACGATCGCACCGGTCTGCGGCGGTCAGTGTGCGGTCCGCAACTGCTGTTGTCATGTTCGGCCTCCTTGGTAGATCGGTATACCTATATAACCAGTATTCGGTGGCAAACCATCGTTGGGATGGGCCACTTTCGCTGTGCGCGTATCACGTCTCAGTAACGGCGGGTTCCCGATGAGTCCTTGCGGGGAGTGGCAAACCGGGGAGACCCCCGAGTCCGACTAATCTAGGAAGAGCGCGAAATACTGCGACTGCCCGCCTGTGCATGATCCCGCCTGTGCATGATCCCGTCTGCGCATGATGCGGGGCCGTCCCGATTCTCTAAGGAGCTCACGACCCGTGGCACCCAGTTCTGATTACACCGCCCGGCACCTCTCCGTGCTGGAGGGCCTTGAGGCCGTCCGCAAGCGCCCGGGCATGTACATCGGCTCCACGGATTCCCGCGGACTCATGCACTGCCTCTGGGAAATCATCGACAACTCCGTCGACGAGACCCTCGCCGGGTTCGGCCACGACATCAAGATCATCCTCCACGCCGATAATTCCGTCGAGATCCACGACGACGGCCGCGGCATCCCCGTGGACGTCGAACCGAAAACCGGGCTGACCGGCGTCGAAGTGGTCTTCACCAAACTGCACGCCGGGGGCAAATTCGGCGGCGGCTCCTACACGGCCTCCGGCGGCCTGCACGGCGTGGGTGCCTCCGTGGTCAACGCCCTGTCCGCCCGCCTCGACGTCGAGGTCGACCGCGGCGGCAAGATCTACAAGATGTCCTTCCGCCGGGGCGAACCGGGCCGCTTCAAGGACCGGGGAACGAAATTGGACCCGGCCTCCGTCTTCGAGCCTTTCGTTGACGGCTCCGTGCTCGACGTGATCGGCAAGGCCAAGCGCGGCGTCACCGGAACCCGGATCCGTTACTGGGCGGACCGGCAGATCTTCACGCCCGACGCCAAATTCTCCTACGATGACCTCGCCGCCCGCGCCCGCCAGACCTCGTTCCTGGTCCCCGGCCTGAAGCTCACCGTCCGGGATGAACGCAGGCTGCCGGGCACGCCGGGGGAATCGGGTCCGCATGAGGAGGTCTTCCACCACGACGGCGGCATCTCCGAGTTTGTCGATTTTCTTGCCGCCGACCCTGCCGTCACGGACATCTGGCGCCTGCACGGGGCCGGGAAGTTCAAGGAAACCGTTCCCGTCCTGGACGAGAAGGGCCACAGCCAGCTGGCCGAGGTTGAACGCGACTGCGAGGTCGACGTCGCGCTGCGCTGGGGGATCGGCTATGACAGCACGGTCCGCACCTTCGTCAACATCATTTCCACGCCCAAGGGCGGCACGCACCAGTCCGGCTTCGAGCAGGCCCTGCTCAAGACGTTCCGCAAGGCTGTGGAGACCAACGCCCGCAAGCTCAAGGCCGGCAACGACAAGATCGAAAAGGACGACATCTTCGCCGGCCTCACCGCGGTTCTGACCGTCCGGCTGGCCGAGCCCCAGTTCGAGGGCCAGACCAAGGAAATCCTGGGCACCTCGGCGGTGCGGGCCATCGTGGCCAAGGTGGTGGAACAGGAGATTAACGCGAAACTGACCTCCGCGAACCGCAACGACAAGGCCCAGTCGGCGCTGCTGCTGGAAAAGGTCGTCAGCGAGATGAAGTCGCGCATCTCGGCGCGGGTCCACAAGGAAACCCAGCGCCGCAAGAATGCCCTGGAAACGTCCTCCATGCCCACCAAGCTCGCCGACTGCCGCACGGACGACGTCGCACGCTCCGAACTGTTCATCGTCGAAGGTGACTCAGCTCTCGGCACCGCGAAACTGGCCAGGTCCTCGGACTTCCAGGCGCTCCTGCCGATCCGCGGCAAGATCCTCAACGTCCAGAAGGCCTCCGTGGGGGACATGCTTTCCAACGCCGAGTGCGCGGCCCTGATCCAGGTGGTGGGGGCCGGCTCCGGCCGGACGTTCGACATCAGCGCGGCACGGTACGGCAAGGTGATCCTGATGACGGACGCCGACGTCGACGGCGCCCACATCCGGACGCTGCTCCTGACGCTGTTCTTCCGCTACATGCGCCCCATGATCGACGAGGGCCGGGTTTACGCCGCCGTACCGCCGCTGCACCGAGTGGAGGTCATCAACGCCGGCCAGAAGGCCAACGAGATGATCTACACCTACTCCGAAGCCGAGCTCCATGTTCTGCTGGCGCGGCTCGCCAAGGAGGGCAAACGCTATAAGGAACCGATCCAGCGGTACAAGGGGCTGGGCGAGATGGACGCCGAGCAGTTGGCCGAAACCACGATGGATCCGCGGCACCGGACCCTCCGCAAGGTCGGGATCGAGAACGCCAAGCAGGCCGAGGAGACCTTCGACCTCCTCATGGGTTCCGACGTGGCGCCGCGCAAGGACTTCATCATTGCAGGCGCCGCAAGCCTGGACCGGGAGCGCATCGACGCCTGACCGGGGCCGGGTCACTCAGCCCCGCGCGGAAGACGGTCAAGACGTCAGCCATAGCGGTCGTAAACGTCGCTGACGCCCCCGGAGGCCGCCCCGAACCATGTCGGCAGGTGCTGGAGCAGGTCGTCCTGGTCATCGCCGAGCCAGGCGACGTGGCCGTCCGGCCGGAGAAGGACCGCGGGCGCGTCCAGTTCCGCGCTGACGTCCGTGACGTGGTCGATCCGATCCGTCCATCCGGTCACGGAGAGTCCGCCGGTCTGGTCCAGCAGGAGACCGCGGCCGTCGCGGGTCAGCTCGTAGAGACGGCCCCGCGACAGGGGGATGTCGTGCAGCCGTCTGCCGAGCAGCTGGGGTCCTTCGCCGAAGTCGTAGCGGACCCCGAGCGCGGTGACCTTCCCGGCCAGGAAACGGCGGACGTCCTCGAAGTCCATGAGGTCGGCCAGCAGACGGCGCACGGCCTGCGGGCCCGGCTCGGGGGAGAGCAGCTCGCTCTGGGCGCGGGTGATGGTCAGCACGTCTTCGGCGACCGGGCGACGCTCGGCGTCATAGCTGTCCAGCAGCCCGTCCGGTGCCCACCCGTTTACCTCCGCGGCAAGCTTCCAGCCGAGGTTGAAGGCGTCCTGAATGCCGAGGTTCAAACCCTGCCCTCCCAGCGGCGGGTGGACGTGCGCCGCGTCGCCGGCCAGAAGAACCCGGCCTACGCGATACCGTTCGGCAAGCCGGGTGGCGTCGCTGAAACGCGAAAGTGAGCGTGGGGAGTGGACGCCGAAGTCGGTGCCCGCGTATGCCCGCAGCTGCGTCCGGAATTCCGCCAGGGTCGGCGGCACCGAGCGATCCTCGGCCACGGCGGACGCGGGCACGACGGCGCGGTACAGGCCGTTTCCGGCGGGGCCGATGCCGAATCCCTTGTGGCTCCTGCGCACCTCGTCCGCCACTTGGGCCAGCTCCTCCGCGGGCGCGGTCACCTCCACCTCGCCGAGGAGCCACTCGGTGGTCGCGGGCTCGCCGGGGAAACCGATGCCGAGCTGTCTGCGCACCAGGCTGCGTCCGCCGTCGCAGCCGACCAGCCAGCGGGAGCGCAGCCGTGTGCCGTCGGCGAGCTCGACGCCCACCCCGTCCCCGTCCTGCTCGACACCCGTCACCTCGCGGCCGCGGCGGATCTTTGCGCCGAGCTCGGCGGCGCGCTCAGCCAGCAGGCGATCGGTGACCGGCTGGGGGATGCCGAGGACGTAGCCGTGTGCGGTGTCCAGATTCGCCGGCGGGGGTTTATCGATCCCGGCGAAGCGGCCCACGCCGCCGGAATACTGCTGCCCGTGGGCGAGAAACCGCTCCAGCAGCCCCCGCTGGTCCATGATCTCAATGCTGCGCGGGTGCAGCCCAAGCGAGCGGACCGCCCTGCTCGGCTCCGGGTCCTTCTCCAGCACGAGCACGTCCACGCCGTGCAGCCGCAACTCGCTTGCCAGCATCATCCCCGTCGGGCCGCCGCCACTGATGATCACGTCGAACATGTGAAACCCCAATCCAAGAAATCCCCGTCCGGCCTGCGGCTCCGACTCGCGGATCCGCGCATCGTTCTGAACGGTCCCCGTTTCCGCAGGTGTGGCCGCGCCCCACCATTCTGGTCGTTGGCAGGGGCCTTGCGGCAAGCCCCCTGGCGGCCTATAACCTGAAAGTGGCAGGGAGATAAGTTCTCCTTGCCACTTGCCACTTGCCACTTGCCACTTGCCACTGAAAGTGACCGAGCGTCAGCCGAGCAGGCTGGGAACTAACAACAAGGCTGTGGGCAATGCCAGCAGCAGCACGCAGGCTGCCAGGACGGCAGCGCGGAGCGCTTCGGGAAGGGGCGGCCGGGGCGAGAGCAGGCGGCTGACGCGGGACGCCGTCGTGCCGGCCGAGCCTGTGCCGCCGGTGGCGCCGGGCTGGCTTGGATCGGCGTCGGGCAGGCCGGAATCGCCGAATGCCAGGCGCGCCGCCGGAGCGGCCGCGGAGCCGCTAGCCACGATGGCGATCGCCCTGATGAGGGTGGATTTGCTCTCCGTCTTGAGCGCGACGTCGTCGGCGAGCATCTCGATTAGAGAGTTGACCGACTCCTGTGCCAGCCGCGTGGTGGGGAGCCACGGCAGGGCTTGGCGCCACGCGGCAAAGGCCCAGAGCAGAAGGTGGTGGCGCTGGCTCAGGTGGGCGTTCTCGTGAATGAGGACCGCGCGGAGCTCGTCGGGTTCCAGCGCGGCCATGAGGCCGTCGGAGAGGACCGTCACTGAGCGTGCTCCGCCTGGCAGACAGTACGCCACGGGCGAGTCGACGTTGAGGACCACGGTTCCGGGGCCGTCGGCGGACGGCGAGGCAAGAAGATCCAGCAGTTCACGGTGGCGGCGGCGCTGGCGCTGGATCTTGTAGTAGGTCAGCAGCAGCGTGAACACGAGGTGGGCCGTCAGCAGGGCCGCGGCGGAAAGGGCAAAGATGTGCCAGAAGCCCAGCTCGGTGGTCGGGGCATTGTTGAAGACCATCCCCGCCAAGGCCCGGAGGCCGGAGAGCAAACTGTCCCCGACCGGTTCGAGCCCGTAGACCAGCATGGCGCCGATCATGGACAGTCCGCCGGCCAGGGCAATTGCCTGCCACAGGAGCATGGCAGTGAAGGGGGAGCGCGCCGGCCACTGGGCACGGGAAAGAAGGATAGGCACCGGCCAGGCCAGTGCTATCGCCAGGACCGCCAGAAAATATGAGGTCCAGAACATCGGGCGCTAGCTGCGGCCCAACAGTTTGCGCAGGGTTTCTGCTTCGTTGTCAGTAACCGAGCCAATGAACCGGGCCAGCACGGCCTCGCGGTCGGGCGCCGAGCCGAGGACCTCGTGCATGAGTTCCGCGGTGTGGTCCGCGCGGCTGGAAACGGCCTGGTAGCGGTGCGGGCGGGTGCCGCGTTCGCGTTCCACCAGGCCTTTCCGCTCGAGGCGCGAAAGCACGGTCAACACAGTGGTGACCGCCAGGTCTTTGCCCTCGTGTCCGGCCGTGCCGTCCTGGGGGCGGGTACTCTGTGCGAGAAGGTCCCGCAGCGTATTGGCGGTCGCAGCTTCCTGGCCTGCCCAGAGCAAATCCATCACTGCCCGTTCCAGTTCACCGAGACTTGCCATTGCGTACATCCTTCTATGACTGCCGCTCCGGCGTCTTGCTGGGTAATTGCTGGTGCCTGCCGGGGCGGTGTATGTGAATACTTCACCCATCAATTTACCGTGTTTTGCGCATTCTTTCTACATGAAGTAGAACACGGCCGTCCCGGCGTGTCGGGGGTTGTCGGGGGAGCCGCCGGGCAGCGCCCGGACGTGCCGGCGCACGGGCTTTCCGGCCCATTGCGGGGTGTTGCGCGTCATGGGACTCTGGTTTACGGAGTAGCGGCAATGTGTTCTACACTCTGTAGAAGTCTTACTTCTACGTCACGTAGAAGTTGCTCAACCTAGCCAAAAGTAGGTACTGCCTTGGACGCCTTGGAAATCGCACGCTGGCAATTCGGAATCACCACGGTCTACCACTTCATGATGGTGCCGCTCACCATCGGCCTCGGGCTGGTGGTGGCGGTGATCCAGACGCTCTGGTATCGCACCGGAAAGCCGGAGTATCTCCGGATGACCAAGTTCTGGGGCAAGCTCTTCCTGATCAACTTCATCATGGGCGTCGCCACCGGGATCGTGCAGGAGTTCCAGTTCGGCATGGCCTGGAGCGAGTACAGCCGCTTCGTCGGTGACGTGTTCGGCGCCCCGCTGGCCATGGAGGCGCTCTTGGCCTTCTTCGTCGAGTCGACGTTCCTGGGACTGTGGATCTTCGGCTGGAAACAACTCAAGCCCGGCCTTCACCTGGCATGCCTGTGGATCGCCGTGATCGGCTCCGTCTTCTCGGCCTACTTCATCATCGTGGCCAACAGCTGGATGCAGCACCCCGTCGGCATCAAAATGGTCAACGGCCGGCCGGTCATGACCGACGCCTGGGCCGTCTTCACCAACAACACCGCCCTTGTTGCCGTGCCGCACACGCTCTTCGGCGCACTGGCCGTCGCCGGGGCCTTCCTGCTCGGCATCGCCTGGTACCACCTGTGGCGCCGCCGCCATGACGGCATCGACACGGTGGGAGCCGACGGCCGGGTGATCCCGGGCGAGGCAGCATCCATCCCCGGCCGGGACCGCAACGACCATAAGGTCTGGATCCGCTCGCTCCGGATCGGCGCCGTGGTAGCCATGATTTCCTTCGCGGGCACCGCAGTCACCGGGGACCTGCAGGGCAAGCTCATGTTCGAGCAGCAGCCCATGAAGATGGCCGCCGCCGAGGCAGCGTGCCACGACGGCACCGGGTTCTCGGTCCTCAGCGTCGGCAACCTCGGCTCCAAGAACTGCAACGACATCGTGGCGGTGATCGAAGTCCCCGGCATCCTGTCCTTCCTGGCCAAGGGCGACTTCAGCACCGAGGTCAAGGGTGTCAACAGCCTGCTCGACGAATACAAAGCCAAGTACGGCACCACCCTGCCGGATAACCCCATCTACGGTGACCGCGCAGGCCAGCAGATCCAGTACGTGCCCGTCATGGAAGTCACGTACTGGGGCTTCCGGATGATGATCGGCTTCGGCGGCCTGGCCGCCCTCGCCGCCCTCGTGGCGCTCTGGGCCACCCGCAAGGGAACCGTGCCCGCCTCCCGCGGCCTCATGCGCCTGGCGGTCTTCGGCATCCTCGCACCGTTCGGAGCCAACGCCGCCGGCTGGATCTTCACCGAAATGGGCCGTCAGCCGTTCGTCGTCGCCCCTAACCCGGACCCCAGCGGAATCGACCAGGTCTTCATGTTTACCGCCGCGGCCGTTTCCCCGGGCGTCTCTGCCGGGGAAATCATGACCTCCCTTGTGGCGCTGACCGCCATCTACGCCGTGCTGCTGGTGGTGGAGGTCAAGCTCCTGGTCAAGTACATCCGCGGCGGCGTGGCCTCTTCCATGCCGGAACTCAAGCACGCCCCCGCGGAGAAGTCCGACGACGAAACGCCCCCGGGCGGAACCCCGGGCAAACCCGAGGGCGACGACGTCCTGGCGTTCGCCTACTAGGCGCCGGCAAGCCAACCCCACCGACCAGCAACCCACACGAAAAAGCGCAGAGGATTCTCAGCATGGAACTGCTACCCACCATCTGGTTCATTGCCATCGCGGTGCTGTGGACGGGCTATCTCTTTCTCGAGGGCTTCGACCTCGGCGTCGGCATGCTGATGAAGGGGTTCGCCCGGGACAACACGGAGCGCCGCGTCCTGATCAACACGATCGGTCCGGTCTGGGACGGCAACGAGGTCTGGCTCCTGACCGCCGGAGGCGCCACGTTCGCGGCCTTCCCGCTCTGGTACGCCTCGCTGTTCTCCGCCCTGTACCTGCCGCTCCTGCTGGTTCTCGTGGCGCTCATCTTCCGTGCGGTCGCCTTCGAATACCGCGGCAAGGTGGATAACCCCCGGTGGCGCGCACGCTGGGACTGGGCCATCTCGGCAGGTTCGTTCGTCGCGGCCTTCGGCGTCGGCGCCGCACTGGCACTGACCACCACGGGACTGCCCCTGAACGCCAACGGCGACCGCGAGGGCGGCCCGTTTGCCTGGTTCAGCGGCTACGCCGTCCTCGGCGGCCTCGCCGTCGTCGGGTTCTCGCTCCTGCACGGGCTGGGGTTCCTGGCGCTGAAGACCGACGGCGAGGTCCGACACCGGGCGAGGGCCTGGTTCGTCCGGCTCCTGCCCGTCCTGCTCCTGCCGATCGCCGGCTGGGCCGTGAGCATGCAGCTGCTCAGCGGCGAGGCCTGGACCATCGCCGCCGTGGTCGCTGCCGTCGTGGCGGCAGTGCTCGCATGGAACTTCGCCCGCAAGGGTGCCGAGGGCCGGGCCTTCATGGCGCTGGGGGCCTTCCTCCTGCTCGGGAGTGCCTCCATCTTCGGTGCCGCCTTCCCCGTGGTGTTGCCCTCCACCTTGAATCCCGCGTTCAACCTGACGGTCTCCAACGCCTCGTCCTCGGACTACACCCTGGGCCTGATGAGCATCGTGGCGTGCATCGGGCTGCCCTTGGTCCTGGCCTACCAGGCCTGGACGTACTGGGTGTTCCGGCGCCGGGTGAGCGCGGCCCACATTCCGGAGGCCCACAGCTTCCTTCCGGCGATCGTCGCCAAAACGCTGGTACCGAAGGACTAACTTCCCTGATGAGACCGTTCCCCGCCGGCCCGGCGACCCGTTCCGCGCTCTACCTTTTGGGCCTGCTTGCTGCCCTGAAGGCGCTGTCCCTCGTCCTGATGGCCCAGGCTGTCGCATCGATGCTCGCCGGACTCGCGGGACATGACCCCGCCTGGGCCGGGCAGCTCGCCCTGGGGGCCGCCGGGGCCGTGCTGCGCTCACTGACCGTGTGGGCCCAGTCGGTGGCCTCGCGGCGGGCGGCGCTTGGGGTGAAGGAGGAGCTGCGCTCGCAGCTGCTGGAGCACGCGCTCACGAACGGAACGCGGGCGGCCGGACCCTCCGACGGCGGCCTCGCCGTTTTGGCCACCCGGGGGCTGGATGCCCTGGACAGCTACTACACCCAGTTCCTGCCGGCGCTGGTGAATTGTGCGGCCATCCCCTTGCTGCTGGGCGTGCGCATCCTGTTCGCCGACTGGATTAGCGCGGCCGTGATTGTGCTCACCGTGCCGCTGGTGCCTCTGTTCATGGTGCTGATCGGGCGGTACACCGAGGAAAGCGTCAGGGAAGCCCAGTCCGCACTCGCCCGGCTGTCCGGCCACATGCTTGAGCTTGCCAAGGGACTTCCGGTCCTGGTCGGCCTGGGACGGGCTGCCGCCCAGCGCAAGGCGTTGGAGGACATGTCCGAGGAATACCGCTCCCGGACCATGGGAACGTTGCGCACGGCTTTCCTCTCGGCCCTCGCCTTGGAGCTCATCGCGACGATCTCCGTGGCGGTGGTTGCCGTGTTCATCGGCGTCCGCCTGGTTCACGGCGACATGGCCCTTGAAGCCGGGCTGCTCGCGCTGATCCTGGCTCCCGACTGCTACCTGCCGCTCCGGGAGCTCGGCACCGCACACCACGCCAGCGACGACGGCCGGGCCGCGCTCGCCGAAACCACGGCGGTCCTTGCGGATCCCAGCGCCGCGCCGCTGACCCCGGAAGCAGCGCCGCTGACCCCGGGCGCAGCCCGGGAGAATGCTGCCGGGCCCGCCGCTGGCCGGCGCGCTGCCCCGCCCGCGGTCACCGTCGAAGGTCTCACGGTCCGCTTCGGCGGACGGTCGGACGACGCCGTCGGGCCGCTGAGCTTCTCCGCCGCCGCCGGCCGGATCACGGCCCTTGACGGGCCCAGCGGCGCCGGCAAGAGTACGGTGCTCGGTGTCCTCGCCGGGACCATCGGGACGGTCGCCGGAACGGTGGTGACCGGACGCATCGGCGGATTCACGACGCCGGAGCTCGCCTGGGTGCCGCAGCATCCCGTTATGGTGGCCTCCACGGTGCTGGAGGAGGTCCGGCTGTATCTCGGCGTTCCCGGCTTTGGGCCTGACGCCGCCGCGGCAGGACATCCAGATGACGCGCCGGCCGGCACCCCCGGCGACACAGCAGGCGATGCCGCGGCGCGGCGGTGCCTCGCGGCCGTGGCCGCCGAGCACCTGGCAGCCAAGCACCCTGCCGAGCTGAGCCCGGGAGAGCTGCGGCGGGTGGCGCTGGCCCGCGGGCTGGCCCGGATCGAGGCCGGCGCCGGACTGCTCCTCCTGGACGAACCGACCGCCCACCTGGACCGCGGAACGGCCACGGTGGTCAACCGGGCCCTCGCCGGTCTCCGGGGAAAGGCCACCGTGCTGCTGGTCGCGCACGACCGGCAGACCCGGGAGCTGGCCGACACGCTTGTCGCGGTGGCGCCGCACGGCGGGGGACACCCAGGCCTCGAACATGCGGACTCCCTCACGCTGCTGCCCGGCTCCGCCGGGGGAGACGCGGACGCACGCGGAGCAGTGGTGCGGCCCCTGTCCGGCCCCGGAACCGGCGTAACTTCGGCCGCTTCGCCTGCGGCTATTCCCTCGGCTCAGCCCAGTGCGTCCGCTCAGTCCGGCCGCCCGGTCGGACCCAGCGGGCCCAGCGGACCCGGCGGACACGGCAGTTCAGTCGCGGCTCAGCTGAGCCGCCTGCTGGCCCCGGTGAGGGGCCGTTTCGCGGCTGCCGGGGTGGTGGGCACCCTGGCGGCCCTGTTCGCAGTCGCCCTCGCCGGGCTCTCCGGCTGGCTGATCATCCGTGCCAGCGAACAGCCGCCCATCCTGTATCTGCTGACTGCGATGGTGGGCGTGCGGTTCTTCGGCGTCGGCCGGGCGGGACTGCGGTACGCCGAGCGGCTGCTGCTGCATGACGCCGTCTTCGCCGCCCTGACCCGGCTCCGGGGCCGGTTGTGGGAATCGCTCAGCCGCCGCGCGTTGTCGCTGCGCCGGCTCCTGCAGGGCGGCAACGTCCTGGGCACGGTGGTGGACGACGTCGACACCGTCCGGGAGCTGCTTCCACGCGTGGTGCTGCCTCCGCTGACCGCCGTTGCTGTTGCCGCCGCCGCGGTCGTCGGGATCGGGCTGCTGCTCCCGGTGGCGCTTCCCGCCGTCGGCGCAGCCGCGCTGCTCAGCATCATCCTCGCCCCCGTGCTGGCGCTGGCAGCCGACCGCATGTCCGCCGGCACCGAACAGTGGCTCCGTTCCAGGGTGCTTCGAGACGTCGCCGCCGCTTTGGACGCCCGGGCGGAACTGAACGCAAACGGCGTGAGCGCCCCGGTTCTTGGCGCGATCGGCCGGGCCGACCGTTCCGCGACCGCCGCCTCACAGCGTTCGGCGTGGGCGGAAGGGCTCGGCCAGTCCCTGACGGTCTTGGCGTGCGCGGTCGCCGCGCTGGCCAGCATCGTCCTGGCCGCCCCGCTGGCCCTTAGCGGCGCGGTCGAACCGGCGACGGTCGCCGTCGTCGTCCTGGTCCAGCTCGCCCTCGTGGAGCCCTATTCGGCCATCACCACGGCCGTGAGGCAGTACCCGGCGCTGCGGGCGGTACTGCGCCGTATCGGCGACGCCGGTGTCCTGGAGCGGGACACGGGGCGCGGGCGGCAGGGCGACACGGCTGCTGCCGGAGGCTTGGTGCCGGTGGCTGCACGGCCCGGTGCCAGGGCGGGGATTGAACTCGTGGACCTCGCCGCCGCGTGGCCCGGCGGCGGCAACGTCTTCGCCGGGCTCACCGCGGCGGCGGCCCCGGGCCGCTGGCTCACCGTCACCGGAGCATCCGGATCGGGCAAGTCCACCCTGCTGGCCGTGATCCTGGGCTTCCTGCCGGCCGCCGGCGGGCACGTGTTCCTGACCGGCCGCGCCGCCTGGTGCCCCCAAGAGGCGCACTTGTTCGACTCCACCATCCGCGGCAACCTGCTGCTGGCGCGGCCGGAACCGGTGCCGGAGCCCGGCGCTGCAAGCACGGCAGGGGACCCGCATGCGGCCGGTGCCGAGGAGCAGATGCGGACAGCACTCCACGCAGTGGGGCTTGGTTCGCTGCTGGCCCGGCTTGAGGACGGGCTGGACACCCGGATCGGCCCGGGCGGGGCCTTTCTGAGTGGCGGGGAGCGTCAGCGCCTGGCCGTCGCGCGCACCCTCATGACCGGCGCCGATGTCATCTTGCTGGATGAACCCACGGCGCACCTCGATGCGGAGTCCGGCCGGCAGATGCTCGCCGAACTGCGGGAGGGGCTGCGGGACCGGACCGTGATCCTCGTGACGCACAACCCTGACGACATCGACGCCGCCGACGGCTGCCTGGACCTCGACGCCGCTGCTGTCGCGACGCCCGCGGACGCCGCCAGCGACAGCCCGGCCGCGGCGGCGGTGCTGGCGCGGGGGTAGGCCGCCGGTTAGCCTGTTGCCATGAACCGTGACGGTGAGCGGCAGCCCCGGCCCGCGCTCGACCCCCGGCTGGTATGGCGGTCGGCGGAGCATCGTGACCTCGACGAGTGGGCCGGGCTGATAGCCCGGACCGCCGCCGTCGAGCAGCCTGTCTGGTTCGAGCGCCGTGCAGACCTCGAGCAGATCCTGAATTCGAAGAACAACCCTGTGGCGGCAAACACCATCCTCGGCTTCGACCCGGACGGCGTTGCCCGGGCCTACGCCCGGATCACCAAGAACCGCGACGGGGACAAAGCGAACGGCTCCGGCTGCGTTGACCCGGAGTGGCAGGGGAGCGGAATCGGGTCCGGTCTGCTGGCCTGGATGGAACAGCGGACCACGGACCGCTTCGCCGAGGACGCCGCGGACTCTGGGGACGCCGGCGCCGCTGTCCCGCGCCCGAGGTTGCGCTTCTACACGGAGCAGCAGCATCACCATCAGGCGGCCTTATTCGCCGGGTCCGGCTACAGCATTGTCCGCTACTACAACGAGATGCACCGGCCGCTGAACCAGGCCGCGCCCGATGCCGTCCTGGACCCGGGACTGGAGCTGGTGACATTTGGTCCGGCACTGCATGAGCCGGTGCGGTTGGCGCACAACGCGGCCTTTCGGGACCACTGGGGCAGCGAGCCCCGGGACGAGGAGGCGTGGGGATTCGTCGTGAAGGATCCGCAGGCCCGGCCGGACCTGAGCGGAGTCGTACTGGACCGCTCCAACGGAACCGTGGCCGGCTACCAGCTGGCCACCCACGACGCCGAGGCGGCCCTGATCCGGGGGTTTCGCGAGGGGTACACAGAGCTCCTCGGAGTCCGGCGGGAATACCGGGGCCGGGGCATCGCCCAGGTGCTCCTGGCTGATGCCATGCGGCGCTTCGCCGCGGCGGGAATGGACGTCGCCTCATTGGACGTCGATTCGGAGAACCCGACCGGTGCCCTCGCGCTCTACGTCAAGCTGGGCTACACGGCGGTCAACCGGAGCATGGCGTGGGACAAGGAACTCGAGCCGGCAGGCTAACCCTCCGCGCGCTTATCCGTTCACATCGTGGAGGTGATGGACGGCGTCGTGCAGGAAGTACTGCGCGAACGTCAGGACCGTGAATGCCGAACCGTTGCTGCGGGTTCCCCTCCGGGTCCATTCCTCCTCCGGGATCCGGCCGAAGGACGCGGCAATCTGCTCGCCCTCTGCGGTGAGCCCGGCGGCCACCTCCGCCGGGTCGGCGGTGGCGTAGTCCTGTTCGATTGCCGTCCTGTCCTGGTCCCAGTCATCGAACCGGGCGTCGTCCTCGGTCAGCATGAGCGTCAGGCGGTGATCGAAGAGCGTGAAGACATCCCGGACGTGGCAGGCGTACTCGAGGACGGACCACGTGGCCTCATCGGGGCGGTCGGCGGCGTCCGGCCGGCGGAGGGCAGCCCGCCACCGCGGGAGCATGCTGAGGACGATGCCGGGCGCGGTTGCGGGGGTCGCAACGGAGGCATCGAACCCGCACTCGGGGCAGGGCCGCGACAGGACCCAGGTCCAGTCTTTGGTATCCGGGATGATAGGCATTCCAGCAGTGTAAAGGTTCTCAGGTACACGGCGCCCCGGGAGGAGTAAGATTCCTTCCGGGGGGCGGGCCTGGAAAGAGGATAGCCATGCTCAAGGATCAGCAAGTCGCCGCAGTGTTACCGGCGGCGGACATCGCCCGTGCGCGTGATTTCTACCGCGACAAGCTCGGGCTTGAACCCGAAAACCCTGACGCCACGGACAATCTGCAGTACAAATGCGGCGGCGGATCCCGGTTCCTCCTCTACGAGACGCCCAACGCCGGCACGGCCAAGAATACGCAGATCGGCTGGCTGGTCGACGACCTGCCGGCTGCTGTTGAGGAGCTCCGGGCCAAGGGCGTTGTCTTCGAGGAATACGATTTCCCCGGCCTGAAGACCGAGAACGGCATCGCCACCACGCCGGACGGGAGTATGGCCGCGTGGTTCCTGGACACTGAGGGCAACATCCTGAACCTCAACACCATGCCGTAGGCGCCAGGCCGCTCGGTCCAAGCAAGACCCGGCCGGGTCGCGGAAGCGCCCCGGCCGGGTCCTGCGTCTGCCGGACCTACGAGCCTGTTCCGGCCTCCGCCGCGTCCGACCACGCCATGCTGGGGCCAATGGCGTCGATCGCCTGGGACAAGGGGATGCCGGAGCCGTCGCGGCGGCCGTGCTCGCCCGGGAGCGAGCGCGCCACGCCGGCCAGGGAGGAAGCCTTGGCCGGGCCGTGGCCGGCCCAGCCGAGGAGCAGGGTGTCCTCGCCCTTGAGGAAGCGGTGGGCCCGCACCCCGGCCGTGGCCCGGCCCTTGGGCGGGTATTCGGCCAGGGCGGTGACCTTCGCGGCGCCGGGGGCGGTGCCCGGCAGGGCGCCCTCGGTCCCGGCGATGGTCACGACGACGGCGTCGGGGTCAGCGGGACTCGCGGTTCCGAAGAACAGCACCCGGTCCCCGGCGGCCAGCTTGATCCCGGCCATCCCGCCCGCGGTCCGGCCCTGCGGGCGGACGGCGGAGGCGCTGAAGCGCAGCAGCTGGGCCTCGCGCGTGATGAAGACGAGGTCGTCGTCGTCGGATCCGGCGGGCGCAACGCCCACCACGGTGTCCTTGTCCTTGAGCGCAATGACGTCCCAGTCCTCGCGGTTCAGCGGGTAGTCCGGCTGCACCCGCTTGACCACGCCCTGCGCGGTCCCGATTGCCAGGACTGAATCCAGCGGCGCGAAGGCCACCAGCGACTCGCCCTTGAGCAGCGTGATGAAGTCCTTGGCCGGTACGCCGCCGGCCATGTTCGGCGTTCCCGACGTGGGCGGCAGCACCGGCATGTCCATGACCTGCAGGCGCAGCATGCGCCCCTGCGAGGTGACGGCCGCGATCTCGCCGCGGGCGGAGGTCTTGACCACGGAGGAGAACACGTCATGCCGGGTCCGGGGACCGGCCTCGGCCAGGCTGTCCTGGTTGGCGGTGCGGGCGATCTGCCCGGACGCGGTGAGGATGGCCCAGCAGGGGTCGTCCGCGATCTCCAGCGCCAGCGGCGCGGCCTTGCCCTTGGCCCCGGTGGCGGAGGCCAGGGATGCTGCCACGGTGGGGGAGACGGCCTCCGATTCGAGCAGCACGGTCCGGCGCGGCGTGCCGTACTTCTCCGCGATCTCGCCGAGTTCGTCCGAGACCAGGGCGCGGAGCAGCGAGGGGGAGCCCAGGATGGCCTCGAGCTCGGCGATCTCGCGGCGCAGTTCCTCCTGCTCCTTTTCCAGTTCGATCCGGGAGTACTTGGTCAGCTGCCGCAGCCGCAGTTCCAGGATGTAGTTGGCCTGGATTTCGGAGAGGTCGTAGATGGACATCAGCCGGGTCCGGGCCGCGGCTGCCTCGTCGGAGGACCGGATGATCTGGATGACCTCGTCAATGTCCACGATCGCGACCAGGAGGCCCTCGACCAGGTGCAGGCGGTCCTTCTTCTTGCCCAGCCGGAAGGCTGTGCGGCGCCGGACGACGTTGATCCGGTGGTCCACGTAGACCGAGAGCAGCTGGAGCAGCCCGAGGGTCTGCGGCTGGCCGTCCACGAGCGTGACGTTGTTGATGCCGAAGGAATCTTCCATCGGGGTGTAGCGGTAGAGCTGCTGGAGCACGGCTGTGGGATTGAAGCCGTTCTTGAGCTCGATGACCAGCCGGAGGCCGTGCTTGCGGTCCGTGAGGTCCACGATGTCGCTAATGCCGGTGAGTTTCTTGCCGTTGACGGCGTCCTTGATCTTCTCGATCACCTTCTCCGGGCCCACCATGTAGGGCAGTTCCGTGACCACCAGGCCGGTGCGGCGCGCCGAGAGCTGCTCGATCTCCACCTTCGCCCGGGTCTTGAAGGAGCCGCGGCCTGTGGCGTAGGCGTCGCGGATGCCGTCCAGGCCCACGATCCGTCCGCCCGTGGGCAGGTCCGGGCCGGGGACGAACTTCATGATGTCCTCGAGCGTCGCATCCGGGCTCTCGATCAGGTGCCGTGCGGCGGCAATGACTTCCACGAGGTTGTGCGGGGCCATGTTCGTGGCCATGCCGACGGCGATGCCCGTGGCGCCGTTGACCAACAGGTTGGGGAACGCGGCCGGCAGCACGTCCGGCTGGGTCAGCTGGTTGTCGTAGTTGGGAACAAAATCGACGACGTCCTCGTCGAGGTGGTCCGTGAGGGTCAGGGCCGCGGCCGCCAGCCGGGCCTCCGTATAGCGCGGCGCGGCCGGACCGTCGTCGAGCGAGCCGAAGTTGCCGTGCCCGTCGATCAGCGGCAGCCGCAGCGAGAAGTCCTGGGCCATGCGCACCATGGCGTCGTAGATCGCGGCGTCGCCGTGGGGGTGCAGCTTGCCCATGACCTCGCCCACCACGCGGGCGCTCTTGACATGGCCGCGGTCCGGGCGGAGGCCCATGTCGCTCATCATGTAGAGGATGCGCCGCTGCACGGGCTTCAGTCCGTCGCGGGCGTCCGGGAGAGCCCGCGAGTAGATCACCGAGTACGCATATTCGAGGAACGAGCCCTCCATTTCGGACGTGACATCGATATCGACGATGTTCTCGGTGAAATCTTGGCTGGGTTCCGGGGGCGTGGTTTGGCGGCGTGCCATGGGGCTGGTGGGTCCTTCTGAGGGGTGCTGAACGGGTACTGCGTAACTTTATGACTAGGCTAAGCCTATGGTGGATCAGCCCGCGGACGGCGTATATCCGGAATATTGGGAAGCCGATGTTGTCCTGCGCGACGGCGGCACGGCGCACGTGCGCCCCATCCATCCCTCCGATGCGGACGCGGTCCAGGCCTTCCATGTGGGCCAGTCGCAAAAATCCATCTACATGCGCTTCTTCGCCTTCAAGTCCCGGCTGTCCAGCAAAGAGCTCAAGCGCTTCACCGAGGTGGACTACAAGGACCGGGTCGCCCTCGTGATCACGATCGGCGGCGAGATCCTGGGCATCGGCCGTTACGACCGGCTGGACGACCCGGCGGAGGCCGAGGTCGCCTTCAACATCGCCGACGCCCACCAGGGCCGGGGGATCGGGTCCATCCTGCTGGAACACCTCGCGGCCGCCGCCCGCGAAAACGGGATCCGCAAGTTCAGCGCTGAAGTACTCCCGGAAAACCGCAAGATGCTCATGGTCTTCTCCGATGCCGGCTATGACGTCAAACGGCACTTCGACGACGGCGTGGTCAGCCTTGAGTTCAACATTGATCCCACGGACAAGTCCCGGGCCGTGATGGAATCCCGCGAGCACCGCGCCGAGGCCCGCAGCATCCAGGAACTCCTCGCCCCGTCTTCCGTGGCCGTGATCGGGGCGAGCCGCAAGTGGGGGACCATCGGATACCAGCTGCTCGAGCACATCATCGAAGGCGGGTTCTCCGGCCCGGTCTATGCGATCAACCCGGAGGCCCTGGAGCTCGCCGGCATGCTCTCCTTCGCCCGGCTCTCCGAGGTCCCCGGCCCGGTCACGCTCGCCGTCATAGCGGTCCCGTACGACGAGGTTCCCAAAGTGGTCCAGGAGTGCGCCGCCGCCGGGGTGAAGGGGATCGTGGTGGCCACCGCCGGGTACGCGGACGACGGCGAACGCGGCCTCGCCCGTCAGCGCGAGCTCGTCCGGCGGGCCCGGGAAAACGGCATGCGCGTGATCGGCCCGGCATCCCTGGGCATTGTCAACACCAACCCGGCCGTGTCCCTCAACGCCTCGATGGCGCCCGCAATGGCCCGCCGCGGCGGGCTGGGGCTGTTCAGCCAGTCGGCCGCGATCGGCGTCTCCCTCTACGCCGCCTCCAGCCGCCGCCGGGTGGGCATCTCGACCTTCCTTTCCGCCGGCAACCGGGCCGACGTCTCCGGCAACGACATGATGCAGTTTTGGGAGGACGACGCCGACACCACGGCGGTGGGCCTGTACCTGGAATCGATCGGCAATCCGCGCAAGTTCTCCCGGCTGGCCCGCCGGCTGGCCCGGACGAAGCCCGTGATCGTGGCCAAGTCTGACGCCATGGGCCTGAACCTGCCACCGGGGCATGCCGTCCGCACCACGCAGGCGCCCTCCGAAGCCCTGGACGCCATGATGCGGCAGGCCGGCGTGATCCGGGTCGGGACGATCGAAGAGCTCATGGATGTCGCCCAGATCGTATCGAGCCAGCCGCTGCCGAAAGGCCCCGGGATCGCCGTGTTCAGCAACTCGGGCGCACTGGGCAAGGTGGTTGCGGACAGTGCCGCCGTCCAGGGCCTGGGCGTGGAACGGATCGTTGCCGACGTCGACCTCGACGCCGGCATGTCCCGGGCGCTGCCCGCCCTGCGGCGCAGCCTGCAGGAAACGTTGACCCTGGACACGGTCCACGCGGTGGTCGTGGCGCTGCTTCCGGCGCGCGGACTCACCGTCGAAAAGATCGCCGGCGTGCTGGCTGAATGTTCCGCGGCGGCCGGCAAGCCTGTGGTTGCCGCCTTCACCGGAATCCTCGACCCCTCAATCTATGTGGAGGGTATGGTCGGCGCGGAACCGGAGCAACCCGACCGGCTGCTTCTGACGCCGCCGGTTCCCTGCTATTCCAACCCGGGCGCGGCCGTGGCGGCCCTGGCCGCCGTCGTGCGGTACGCCCAGTGGCTGGACCGCGACCAGGGCCTGTTCGTGGAACCGGAGGGTTGCCACCCGGACGCTGCCCGCGCGGACCTGGAGCAGTTGCTGGACAGCGTGGGCGGTGAACAGCTCATCCGGCTGGACCAGGACACGGCGGCGCGGCTGCTGGGCCACTACGGCATCCGGGTTGTCCCGTCCGTCGGGTTCGAGACGGCAGAGGAGGCCGTGGCGGCGGCTGAGCGGCTTGGCTGGCCGGTGGCGCTGAAGACCACGGACCCGGCACTGCGGCACCGGCTGGACCTCGGCGGCGTGCGCCTGGACATCCAGGACGCCGATTCGCTGCGGCGCAACGTGCTGCAGATGCGCAAGTCGCTGGAGCGCTACGGTTCCCCGTCGCTCGAAGTCCAGACGATGGTGCCGGTGGGACAGGCCTGCACCTTCCGGGCCATCGAAGACCCGCTGCTCGGGCCGGTGGTCTCCTTCGGCCTGGCCGGAGACGCCGTGAACCTGCTCGATGACTGGGCCCACCGGGCGCCGCCGCTGTCAGGCTCCGACGTCCACGACTTCATCCGGGCCCCCCGGGCCGCCAGGAAACTCTTCGGGTACCAGGGACTGCCGGCCGTGGATGTTGCGGCGCTGGAGGATCTCGCCGCCCGGCTTGCCAGGCTCAAGGACAATCATCCGGAAATCGCGCTGGTGCGCTTCAACCCCGTCCTCGCCGGCCCGGACGGCGCCTCCATCCTGGCCGCCGACGTCAGGATCGCCAACGCCGCCCAGCGGACGGACAGTGCGCGCCGGGCGATGCGCAGTTAGGGCCGTCGTGGACCGGCTCCGCGGCCGTGTCCCCGCCGTTGGCTTTCCGGCCGGAGAGTTAGCAAGTCCCCTGCCGATCTGTGAAAATGGAGACCATGAGCTCCCAGCCTTCTACACCCAAGCCCCTGGCGACTGCCCCCGGGCGCCAGAGCGCGCACCACCACGGACTCCACGACCACAGTGCGCACGGCCAGAGCCTGGAAGGGTCTCTCCAGCAGGCCGGGTTCTATCCCCGGCTCGTGGCCGACGTCGTCGCCGATGCCCTGGACGGCCGCGACTGCGTGGCCCATCTGGTCCATCTCGAAACACACTTCGACCGGGCCGAGGTCCGCCGCCACATCACGGTCCTGGTCTTGACAGAGGACATGCTGGTCATCACCCATGTCGACGACCAGCAGCTCGACGAGGCCGGCGAGCAGACCGTCGCCCAGGTTTCCACCGAGTCCGTCCCCGTGACACAGATCCGCTCCGTGGTGCTGAGCTACGTCTATGCCCAGCCGCAGGACTATAAGCCCTCCGACCCGGTCCGTGAGCTGACGCTGTCCATCGCGTGGTCGGGCGGCCAGCGCCTCGACATGGGCCCCGCCAGCTGCGGTGACCCGCAGTGCGAGGCCGATCACGGCTACAGCGGCACCATCGCACAGGAAGACATTGTCCTGCGGATCAGCGCCGAAGCGGACGGCCTGCAGGCCGTCCAGGACGCCAAACTGTTCGCCCGTGCCCTCCGTGCCGTGAACACCGGCTCCGTGGCCCCGCTCCCGCACACCGGGCCCGGCCTGCCGCCCCGGCCGCGGATGGGCGTCTTCGGAAACCGCCTCAGCCGCGGCCATCAGCGCTGACATGGCCCGCGTCCGTGAGACAGACCCGGCCCCACACGAGCTCCCGGACCTAGTGCTGGGCTCTGCCGCGGCAGGGACCGGGGCGGCCCTGCCCGCTCCCGCGCCGGCCGCCCCCGGCACGTCCCCGCTGCCGCCCGCCCCGGCGTTCGGGCACCGCTCCATAGCCGAGGTGCTGACCAGCGCCGCGGCCAGCGTCGGTGTCCCCGGGTTCGAGAACAAGCTGAACCTCCCGGCCGCCCAGCGGATTTGTGTGGTGCTGGCCGACGGGCTCGGACGCAACCTGCTCAAGCAGAAGACGGCCCATACCCCTTTCCTGCGTTCTGTCCTTCAGTCGGGCCAGGGCCCGGTGCCCGTGTCACTGGACTCGGCGTTCCCGTCCACCACCGCCGCCTCCCTGGCGAGCTTTGGCACCGGCCTGGCCGCGGGTCAGCACGGCATGGTGGGCTATGACGTCCTGGACCCGGACCAGGACCGGGTCGTGAACATGCTGGGCAACTGGGACGCCGGCGTGGACCCGCAGACATGGCAGCCGTTCCCCACCGTCTTTGAACGGGCCGCCAGCCACGTGGACGTGACCACGGTCAGCCTCCCGCAGTTCAGCACCTCGGCCATGACCCAGGCCGCGCTGCGGGGCGGCCGTTTCATCACCGGAACCACCTCACACGCCCGGACCGGCGCGGCCGCGGAGGCCATGGCCGGTGCCGGGCCGTCGCTGATGTACTTCTACGTCAACGAGCTCGACAAGGCCGGCCACCGTCACGGTTGCCAGTCGCCCCAGTGGGAGCACCAGCTCGAAGAACTCGACGCCACCGTGCGGAGGCTCAACGCCACTTTGCCGCCCGGCACCACCGTGCTGCTGACCGCGGACCACGGCATGGTCGATGTTCCCGAGTCGCAGCGGATCGACTACTCCGCGGAGCCCCGGCTGCTCGCCGGCGTCCGGCACACGGCGGGGGAGCCACGCATGGTTCACCTCTACCTTGAGGACGGGACGGACGCCGCCGCCCGCTCGCTTCTGCTGGCCAACTGGCGGTCCCGTTTCGGGGACAGGATCTGGGCCTTCACCCGTGAGGAAGCGATCGCGGGCGGGCTGTTCGGGGACGTGCGGGCCGAGGTCGCCTTGCGGATCGGCGACGTCATGATCGCCGCCCGGGACTCGCTGGCCCTCTACGACACGCGCCGGGTCCGGCCCACAGCCTTGGACGTTGTGGGCCAGCACGGGTCCCTGACGAAAGCCGAGAGGGAAGTCCCGCTGCTGTGCTTCAAGGCGGACGGCAAGAAAGCCTTCCGCGGCTGAAGCCCCGGGCCTTAACTCTTACTGGTCGTTGCGGGTGCCGAACACGATTTCGTCCCAGCTGGGCACGCTGGACCTCTTGGGCTTCGCCGGCTGGCGCTCGGGCTGCTCGGAGGTGGCGTCGTTCCGGGTTGAGCCCTGCGACTCACGGTGCTGCCGGCGGGAAGTTCCGCCGCCGATCAGTTCGTCCAGGCCCGGGCTGGCGGTCGGTCCCTTGCCCGCGGGGCGCAGTTGCGAGGCCGCGATGGTGATTTCCCGCGTTTCGGTGCTGACGCCGTCGTGCAGTTTCAGGGCGTCATCTTCCTCCGGCAGGCGCGGGGCCAGGCTCAGCCGGGACAGCATGGACGGCCTGCCGTCGCGCCGCCGCGTGAAGGCGTCGGTTTCCGCCGGGGCGGACTCCGCCGCCGGGACAGCGGACGGCCCGGGTTCGACGGTGCTGGTGTCCACCTCGCCAGAGTCGTGGGAGTCGACGTCGTCGGGGTCAGTGGTGGCAGGCGAGGACTCCTCTTCCGCCGCCTCGGGCAGCTCAGGTGCGCCGGGCACTTCGGCTGGCCGGGGGTGGGCCGCGGGGACTCCGGTGGTCAGGAGCATGGCAAGAGCGTCGTCCGCATCCTCATCCACGCCGATCCGGTGACCCCGGCGCGACCGCAGCATGTCCAGCAGCCCGTCGGCGTCCTGCTCCTGGTGGATCCGGTCCTGTTGCAGCAGCATCTGGTGGATGATGCTGTGCTGGCCGGTCGCCGTGCGGGCCGCGGCCTCGGCATCGGTTTCAAAGTCGAAGGGCCGGTCGGAGACGGCGGTCAGCCGGCGCGTCGGCACGGGGCCTTCGAGCGGTTCGAGCTCGCTCAGTTGCTGGGCCCAGCGGTTCGCGTTTTGCAACGATTTCCGGGCGGGATGGAAGGTCCACATGGCGGGCGGTTCTTCGCCGATCCCGGCCGGGCCGCCGGGCGCGGGCTCAAAGCGGGCCACGACGTTCCAACTGCCATCGGGGCGCCGCCAGGAATCCCACTCCAGGGTTGAGGGCTCGACGCCGTAAGCCCTCAGCCGGTGCTCCACCATGTCGCTGAGGGAAGCCGGGTTATCACCGAACACTGACCGGTACATGTCGTGACCGGAGACCGGCGAGGCAACTTCGACCTTGCGGGCCTGCTGGGCGATGTACTCGCGTTCGGCGAGGACAGGTCCTTCATAACGCTGGACCCTTTCCAGGGGAATGCCGGACAGTTCCGCCACTTCGGCGGCGGTGGCCCCGTTGCGGATCCTGGTCTGGATATCGCGCGGAGACATGGCAACGGGCGGTCCGGCAGCGCTGGAGGCGGCCTTGGCCGCCGTCCGGCTGGCTGCAGCCCGAAGTGCTTCATCGATCGGCAGCTGGAACATCTCGCCGCCGGTGCCACTCAACAGGAGATGCTCTCCGTCGTCGTGGACGCCTACAAGCCGTAGATCCTGCATACAAATCCTCCACCCTGGCATTACTAACAATCGAAACTCTGCCACCAGCGGGACACATTTCCGGTTAGGACGGCAGGCGCGCCGTGATTTTCCGCGACTTTCCGCCGATTCCGGCCCGCCTGCCGACGATCCAGGGCGGAACGGACCGGCTGGCTCTGGCAATCGGCAGGCGCTTAAGCAAAAATGACCGACACCGGGCACAAAAACCGCATGTCCGGCGTTGACATCGGTGAACCGCTCCCGGAGCCCGGGGTTACCATCCCGGCAGGGCCACTGGAACGGCGAACCAACCGAACGAATGCGGAGTGTGAGCTACAAGTAATGGCGACTGATTACGATGCGCCGCGCAAGACCGAAGAAGACCTCAGCGAGGATTCGATCGAGGCGCTGAAGGCGCGGCGTACGGAGAAGCCTTCCGCCGTGGTGGATGAAGATGAGTCCGACCTTGCCGAAGGCTATGAACTTCCCGGCGCTGATCTGTCCGGGGAGGAACTGCTGGTCCGGGTCCTGCCCGCCCAGGCAGACGAATTCACCTGTGCCTCCTGCTTCCTGGTCCGCCACCGTTCGCAGATTGCCCGCGAAAAGGACGGGCTCAAATACTGCAAGGACTGCGAGGGGTAGGCCCGGCCGCGGGTTCCCGGCTTCCGGCAGCCGCCGTAGGGAGCCGCAGTGAGATCAGTGCAGTCAGGTTCAGTGCAGTCAGGACGTGAGGGCGGCGATCAACTGTTCCGGGTGGCGGGTTGAGGCGAGCCAATACGGGGTGCGGTCCGAGGGGTCCTCGATCTCGATCCGGACCACCGGGTCCACCCAGCCGCGGATACACAGGAACGCCAGCCCGTTGAGCCGGGTGCCGCGTTCGGCTGTGGCTTCCTTGCCCCGGAACGCCGTCGCCTTGCCCAGGTAGCCGCGCTCGATCGTGGCCCTGCCCACGCTCAGGGTTGTGGTGGTGACGGTGATTGACGGCGTGGACACCACCAGCAGCACGGAGATGATGATGAAGAGGACAATCGCCGCGGTAATGCCGGCCCAGATGCTGATGGGTGCCAGCATGAGGATTCCGGCGCTGGAGAGCCCCGCGGACACCAGCCAGATCCAAAAGTTCGGCCAGAGCTTCTCGGTGTAGACAACAGTGGAGTCGCTCGGGGCGCTCTTGGGGGCAGGGGCAGCTGCGCTGGATTCGGGCATACGCCCAGCTTTTCACCTTTCGCTGGGTATTTCACCTTGGCTTCGGCGCCGCCCCGGCCTCGCGGACGCCCGGCGGGCGGCGCGCCCCGGCCGGTTGGCTGCGGCTTAGGACGATGTTCCGTGCGGGCATTAGAGTGAGGGACTGTGACTGAAGAAAACACCGCCGTCGCCAGCGACGCGTCCGCGGCCGGCGCGGCAGAGTACGGAACACCCACCTTGACGGTTCAGCTGAAGATGCTCGACGACGGGCTCGAGCCGCCGTCGTACGCACACCCGGGGGACGCCGGCGCCGACCTTCGCGCCCGCGAGGACGTTGTCCTCGCGCCGGGGGAGCGACGCCTCGTACCGACCGGAGTATCGATTGCGCTGCCGGACGGCTTCGTTGCGCTGATCCACCCCCGGTCCGGTCTCGCCACCAAACACGGACTGACGGTTGTGAACGCTCCGGGCACGGTGGACGCCGGTTACCGCGGAGAAATCGCGGTGACACTGCTCAATACGGACCGGGACACGGCGATCGAGCTGCGACGCGGCGATAGAATTGCACAGATGGTTATTCAGCGCGTCGAGTATGCACGGTTCCTCCCCGTCGAGGAGCTCGGCGGCTCGATTCGCGGCGGGGGCGGCTTCGGCTCCACCGGCGGATTCGGCGGACCGGCCTAAGCACCCCGCCTGAATACCGGTCCAGGCGTGGCCATGAGAGTCAAACCGGAATTTTTGCAGTGCCGCACAAGCACTGCGGCAAGATAAGCGATGCAGGGAAAATTGAGCAGGCGACCCCCGGGCGGCCGGCCGCCATGCGGGCAGGCGCCCGGAGGGCGCCGGGCGGCGGCACAGGATCACAACTGAAGGAGACAACGCCATGGTTTTTGGGCGCGGCAGGAAAGCCAAACAGGAACAGCTGACCGGGCCGGATACGGACCAGGAAGCTGTGGGCCCGGAAGCTGTTGCTGACGACATGACGTCGGCAGGAAACGCAGCCAAGACCCCCGGCCGGGCCGCGACGGGCCCCTACGACGTCTCGGAAATTGAAGGCCAGGACGGTTACGTGGACTTGGGTGCGCTCCTGATCGCCCCTCGCGAGGGACTCCAGCTCCGCCTGGAAGTCGAAGAGGCGAGCCAGCGCGTCGTCGCCGTCACGATGGACCTGGAGGGCTCGAGCCTGCAGCTCCAGGCGTTCGCGGCACCCCGGTCAGAGGGCCTGTGGGACGAAATCCGGGAGCAGATCGGCCAGTCGGTCGGCAGCCAGGGCGGCCAGGTTGAGGAAATCGAGGGCGGCTTCGGCACCGAACTCGTAGCGAAGCTTCCCGCCGGCGGCGCGGACGGCAGCCAGGGATACCGTGTGGCGCGCTTCATCGGCGTGGACGGCCCGCGCTGGTTCCTCCGCGGCGTCTTTGGCGGCGAGGCAGCGCTCGACCGCGATGCCGCCGCCCCGCTGGAAGGGCTCTTCCGGCAGATCGTGGTGGTCCGCGGCGAGAACCCCATGCCGCCGCGTGATTTGCTGCAGCTCCGGCTTCCCAAGGACACCGCGGCCGCCCCGTCCCCGCAGGCCGCCCCCGACCTCGAACAGCCCGAACGCGGACCGGAGATAACCCAGATTGGCTGATGCCCCCGGCAGGAAAGCAACCGCCGCCTCGTCAGTCCGGGATCTGCCGGACCGCGGCCGGGTGCTGTGCCATGGCTTCATCGAGTCCGTCACGTACATGCCGGCCAGCCAGGTGGCAGCCTTCGTTGCCATTGTGATCGACCACGACGTGCCTGCTCCCCCCTCCCGGTTCCTTGCCGCCGGCGCCAAGGGGGCCCCGGCTGCCGCCAGTAGCCTGCCCGCCGCCCCGGTGTCGAACGAGCGCGTGCGCCCCGGCGCGCAGCGCCAGCGGCCCGCTGGCCCCAAGGAACGGCTGCGCGTCGTGTGGCTTGGGCGGCGCCGGATCCCCGGTGTCGACGCCGGGACGGAACTCCGGCTCGAGGGCATGGTCACCATCCGCGACGGGCTGCCCACCATCTTCAATCCCCGCTACGAAATACTCTCCCGCCAGGAGGAGCAATGACCCTGCCCGAACACCCCGAGCGGGCAACGCCTGGTGGAGCAAACGAAAGCACCGCCCCCCAGGACACCGGCCGCCAGGACACCGGGCAGCCGGCGCCGGGGGAGCCCTCCGGCGCCGGCCGCGACGTCACCCGGCCGGTTACTTCGCCCTCCGTCACCCCTCCGCCCGCACTGAAGCAGCCCCAAGGCACGCAGCCCCAGGCCACGCAGAATAGCGACACGCAGCCAACGGTTGCCCAGCTTGCGGAGGACTATGCGGCAAAGGCCGGTCTGCACCGGACAAGCAACGGCAACATTGACGTGCTCAAGAGCGCAGGCGGCCTCCAGGGCATCGCGGAAAGCATCCTGCCGGGCCTCGTCTTCCTCATTGCCTTCACCATCGACCGGGAAAACCTGACGCTGGCCGTCATCGCTTCCCTGGCCGTGGCCGCCGCCTTCACCGTGGCCCGGCTGGTCCAGCGCAAGCCGCTGACCCAGGCGCTGGCCGGGTTCATCGGCGTCGGACTGTCCGCCTGGCTGGCCACCTCGACCGGCAAGGCAGAGAACTTCTACGTCCTGGGGTTCTTTACCAACCTCGGCTACATCCTGGCCATGGCCATCTCCGTCGCCGTGCGCTGGCCGATTGCGGGGTTGCTCTTCGGCTTTATCCGCAACGAGGGCCTGGAATGGCGCAAGGACCCGAAGCGGGTCAAGGCCTACGCGATCGGCACCTGGGTGATCGTCGCCGTGCTGGTCCTGCGGCTCGTGGTGCAGGTGCCACTCTACTTCATGGGCGACCAGGGCTTTGCCGCACTGGCCACTACGCGGCTTCTCATGGGCGCCCCGCTCTACATCCTCGGCGTATGGATTGCCTGGCTGCTGACCCGGCCGGCCCGGGTGCCGGCCGCGGCCGGCGACCCCAGCTGACCCGTTCGGCCCGAGCTGACCCGCGGTTAACGCGGGAACGAAGGGGTCAGCCGTCGAATCCGTCATCCGTGCCCGGCTGGGTGGCGTGGCCGTGCTGGTCCGAGGTCACCGGATGCTGATCATCGAGCGGGGATTCCGGGGCCAGCAGGGAGCGGAGATCGTCCTCGGCCGCGATCGTGGTGACGAAGAACAGTTCGTCGCCGCCGTCAATGACGTCGTCACGGCTGGGGGTGATGGGCGCTTGGTCCCGCAGGATCGCGACCAGGGCGGAGTCTTCGGGCCACTGGACATCGCCCACGGTCAGGCCGATCACATGGGAATCGTGCGGGACCGTGAACTCCACCAGCGAGGACACCCCGGTCTGCAGCGTCAGGAGCCGGACGAGGTCACCGATCTCCACAGCTTCCTCCACCAGCGCAGTCATGAGCTGCGGGGTGTTAACTGCGACGTCGACGCCCCAGGAGTCGTCGAACATCCAGTCGTTCTTGGGGTTGTTGACGCGCCCGACGGTGCGTCCGACGCCAAATTCGGTCTTGGCCAGGAGGGACACCACGAGGTTGACCTTGTCGTCACCGGTGGCGGAGACGACGACGTCGGCGCCCTCGAGTTTGGCGTCCTGCAGGGTGCTCAGCTCGCACGCGTCACCGACAAGCCAGTGAGCGCCGCGCAGGCCGCTCCGGCCAATGACCTCCGGCTTTTCGTCGATGAGCAGGATTTCATGCTTATGGGCCAGCAGTTCGCGGGCGATCGAGGAACCGACGCTTCCGGCACCGACGATGACGACTTTCACTTAGGACTCCTTGGCGGGGGATTTGGCGAGAATATGGCCGATTTCGGAGCTCCGGTCCACGTTCAGCATGGCGTGGATCGTGTCGCCGTCCTGGTAGGACGTGCCGGCAGCGGGCAGCACGCCCTCGCCGAACCGGGTCAGATAGGCGATCCGGATGCCGGCCGCCTTCTCAATCGACGAAATCGGGTGGCCGATCCAGCCGGGGTTCAGGTCCACCTCGGCGAGGACCAGGCGGCCGGAGGGCTCCCGGAAGTCGCCTGCGATGTGCTGTTCGGGCAGGATTCGGCGCAGCACCTGGTCGGCGCTCCAGCGGACCGCGGCGACCGTGGGGATGCCGAGGCGCTGGTAGATTTCGGCGCGGCCCGGATCATAGATCCTGGCCACCACATGGGGGACGTGGAAGGTCTCCCGCGCCACCCGGGTTGCGAGGATGTTGGAGTTGTCGCCGCTGGAGACCGCCGCGAAGGCGTAGGCTTCCTCGACGCCCGCACGCTTCAGGGTCTCCCGGTCGAACCCGACCCCCGTGACCTTTCGTCCGGAAAATCCCGTGCGGAGCCGCCGGAAGGCGCGGTCATCCTGGTCGATGATGGCCACCGAATGGCCGGCGTCCTCGAGCGTGTGTGCCAGGGTTGCCCCGACACGGCCACAACCCATGATCACGAAGTGCGCCACATGGGCCTCCTCTAGGTTCTGCGTCTGATACTGCGTAAAACTCTACCGGCCACGGGCGGCCGGAAGGCCAAGGCCGCGGGCGGCCGGGCGGATCATTGCGCACGCAATCTTCGCCGTCATGACATCGGGTCCGAATCAGACTAGCTTTGTGTGGTGCTGACAATTTTCAATGCCGTGAAGCGGGTGCTGGTAGGCAAACCCTTCCGGAACGACCGTCTGGCCCACACGCTCTTGCCGAAGCGCATCGCGCTGCCCATTTTCGCTTCGGATGCACTGTCTTCCGTGGCCTACGCGCCGGACGAAATCCTCCTCACCCTGGCCTTGGCCGGCGTGAGCGCGGTGACGATCGCGCCGTGGGTGGGCCTCGCCGTCATGGTGGTGCTCCTGACCGTTGTGGCCTCCTACCGCCAAAACGTCCACGCGTACCCCTCCGGCGGCGGCGACTATGAGATCGCCAACGTGAACCTCGGCAAGTACGCGGGCCTCACCGTGGCCGCGGCGCTGCTGGTTGACTACGTGCTGACCGTGGCTGTGTCCATGTCCTCGGCCGCGACCTACCTGACCACGGCCGTGCCATCGCTGCACGGCCAGCAGGCCTTGATTGCCACGATCGGCGTCGTGATCCTGGCCCTCGTTAACCTGCGCGGCATCCGGGAAGCCGGCAGCGTCTTTGCCGTGCCTACCTATATCTTCATGGCCTCGATCCTTGGCATGACCGCGGTGGGCGTCTTCCAGGCCGTGACCGGCCAGCTGGGCCAGGCGCCGTCGGCCGCCTTCACGATCGTGCCGCAACCGGAATTCGATCAGGGTCTCGTCGGGCTGGCCGGCGCCTTCCTGCTGCTGCGCGCCTTCTCCTCCGGTGCTGCGGCCCTGACCGGCGTCGAGGCCATCAGCAACGGTGTGCCCAACTTCAAGAAGCCCAAGAGCAAGAACGCGGCCACCACGCTTCTGCTGCTCGGTGTGATTGCCTCCGCAATGCTCGCCGGCATCATCTACCTGGCCAACGCCACCAAGGTGCACATCGTGCAGGATCCGGCCACGGAATTCCTCCTGAACGGCAAGCCGCTGGCGGAGGGGTACATCCAGAACCCGGCCATCAGCCAGATTGCGCAGACCGTCTTCGGGGCGGGTTCCATTCCGTTCTACATCGTGGTGGCCGCCACCGGCGTCATCTTGGTGTTCGCCTCCAACACGGCCTTCAACGGCTTCCCAGTGCTCGGCTCCATCCTGGCCCAGGACGGCTACCTGCCGCGGCAGCTGCGCACCCGCGGCGACAGGCTGGCCTTCAGCAACGGCGTCCTGGCCCTGGCTGCCGGAGCCCTTGTCCTGATCCTCGCCTTCGACGCCGATGTCACAAAACTCATCCAGCTCTATATCGTGGGCGTCTTCATCTCCTTCACCATGAGCCAGCTGGGCATGATCCGGCACTGGGGCCGGGAACTGAAACTGTCCAAGGACCCTTCCGTGCGGCTGCGCATCATCAAGTCCCGGACCATCAACACGGTGGGCTTCGGCATGACTGCACTGGTTCTGGTGATCGTCCTGATCACCAAGTTCTCGCAGGGCGCCTGGATCGCCCTGCTGGCCATGTTCATTCTGTTCCTGATCATGTGGAGCATCCGGGCGCACTATGACAACGTGGCCAAGGAGCTCGCCGTGGACGAGGACTCCTCGCCGCGCGCCCTGCCCACCCGTGTGCACGCCGTGCTGCTCGTCTCGCACGTGCGCAAACCCGTGCTGCGCGCCCTCGCCTACGCCCGGGCCTCCCGCCCGTCGCGGCTGGACGCCATCACCGTGGACATCAGCCCGGAAGAAACCGAGGCGACCGTCGCGGACTGGGAGAAACTCGAAATCCCGGTGCCGCTGACAGTGCTCGCCAGCCCGTTCCGCGAAACGGTGACGCCGATCATGGAGTACATCAAGAACATGCGCCGGGATTCGCCGCGCGACCTGATCGTGGTCTACATCCCGGAGTACGTCGTCGGCAAATGGTGGGAGCAACTGGTCCACAACCAGACCGCGCTACGGATCAAGACCCGGCTGCACTTCGAGCCCGGCGTCATGGTGGCCAGCGTGCCGTGGCAGCTCAAGTCCTCCGAAGAAGCCAAGAAACTGCAGGATATCCAATGACCCCCGACACCCGGATGCAGACCCCCAACGAGACCCGCAACGAGCTGACGCTCGACGTCGGACCCGTCGCCCACGGCGGGCACTGCGTGGCCCGGCATGAGGGACGCGTCGTGTTCGTCCGCCACGGCATCCCCGGCGAAAAGGTCCGGGTCCGGCTCACCGACGACGGCCCGTCCGCCAAATTCTGGCGCGCCGACGTGGTGGAGGTCCTGGAGCCCTCCCCGGACCGGGTGCCGCACTTTTGGGACCTCGCCGATTCCGCGCGTTCCTGGTCGCACCGCCACCCGCCCGTGGGCGGCGCCGAACTCGGCCACATTTCACTGGCCCGCCAGCGCAGCCTCAAAGCCGACGTCCTGGCCGAACAGCTCAAGCGGCTCGCCGGCGTCGAATTTCCGCCCGAAGGGCAGATCACGGTCGAAGCCGTCGGCTTGGCTTCCGGGGACGGCGCCGGAGCCGGTACCGCAGGCCTCGGCTGGCGGACCCGCGCCGGCTTCGCCGTGACCCCGGCCGGCAAGCTCGGCATGCACGCCCACCGTTCCGATGCCGTCCTTCCGGTGCGGGAAATGCCGCTGGCCGTGGACGGCATCAACGCGCTCCGGCTCTGGGAGATCGACCTGCAGGGCATCGACCGCGTCGAGGTCGCCGCCCCGGCGAACGGCTCCCGTCCGCTCGTGCTGCTGGTACCTGCTCCGGGCACCCGGTCCAAGCGGCTCAGCGCCATCCTGGCCCACCTGCCGGACGACGTCTCGGTGGCCAGTCTGGACCCGGCCACCGGCGAGGTGCTGCAGCTGCGCGGCCGCACCTATGTCCAGGAGTCCGCGGCAGGCCACGAGTACCGGGTGACCGGCGACGGCTTCTGGCAAATCCACCGGGATGCCCCGGAGACGCTGGTCGGCGCCGTCACCGGCTTCCTGCACGACGGCGGCTACCTCGCGGCGGGCTCCGTGGTGGCGGACCTTTACGCCGGGGCCGGGCTCTTCACTGCACCGCTGGCCGACGCCGTGGGGGAGACGGGATCCGTGCTCTCCGTCGAGGGAGCGCCCGGAACCAGCCGCGATGCCCGCAAGAACCTCCATGACGCCGCCCAGGTGGAGATCGTCCAGGGCCGCGTCGAGCGGGTGCTGCGGCAGAAACCCCGGAACTTCGACGCCCTCATCCTGGACCCGCCACGTGCCGGGGCCGGCAAAGCGGTGGTCAAGCAGCTGATCGACGCCGGTCCGCGGGCCATCGCCTACGTCTCCTGCGATCCGGCGTCATTCGCCCGTGATCTTGGCTCTTTCCGGCAGGGCGGCTGGGGGATGGCGGGGCTGCGCGCCTTCGACCTCTACCCGCACACCCATCACATGGAGACTGTGGCGTTACTGACTCCCGAAGCGTGATGCCATTAGGATGGGCGTAGTAGTCCGTCGTCGCGCTCCATTAAACGGCTGTTTCCTGCGTTCCGTACCTGCATCAGTACACCCGTGCGCTGATGCAGGTATTAGTTAGGCCGACCTAACTAGCAAGGGTTCAGCGGCGCGACAAAGATGAAACTGTTGCGAGAGGAGTCCTGCGATGAGCATTGTGGACAGCTTCGGTTCAAAAGGCAAACTTAATGTAGCCGGAACCGAATATGAAATTTTCCGGTTGAACTCCGTCGAAGGTGCAGAAAACCTTCCGTTCAGCCTCAAGGTATTGCTTGAAAACCTGTTGAGGACCGAGGACGGTGCCAACATCACGGCCGACCACGTCCGCGCACTCGCCGGCTGGGACCCCAGCGCCGAGCCCGACACCGAAATCCAGTTCACGCCGGCGCGCGTGATCATGCAGGACTTCACCGGCGTCCCGTGCGTCGTTGACCTCGCCACCATGCGCGAGGCCGTCAAGGAGCTCGGCGGAGACCCGAAGCGGGTCAACCCGCTGGCACCGGCCGAGATGGTCATTGACCACTCCGTCCAGATCGACGCGTTCGGCAACTCCGGCGCGCTGGAGCGCAACATGGAGATCGAATACCAGCGCAACGGGGAGCGTTACCAGTTCCTGCGCTGGGGCCAGACCGCGTTCGACGACTTCAAGGTGGTGCCCCCGGGCACCGGCATTGTGCACCAGGTCAACATCGAGTACCTGGCCCGCACGGTCATGACCCGCGCGGTGGACACCGAAACCGGCACTGTCCTGCGTGCCTACCCGGACACCTGCGTCGGCACCGACTCGCACACCACCATGGTCAACGGCCTGGGCGTGCTGGGCTGGGGCGTTGGCGGCATTGAGGCCGAGGCCGCCATGCTCGGCCAGCCCGTCTCCATGCTGATCCCGCGCGTCGTGGGCTTCAAGCTCACCGGATCCATCCCGGCCGGCGCCACCGCCACCGACGTCGTGCTCACCATCACCGAGCAGCTGCGCCAGCACGGTGTGGTCGGCAAGTTCGTGGAGTTCTACGGCGAAGGCGTCGCGGCTGTGCCGCTGGCCAACCGCGCCACCATCGGCAACATGAGCCCCGAGTTCGGCTCCACCGCCGCGATGTTCCCGATCGATGACGTCACCCTCGACTACCTGCGCCTCACCGGCCGGTCCGAGGAAAACGTCGCCCTCGTGGAGTCCTACGCGAAGGAACAGGGCCTCTGGCACGATCCTTCCAAGGAGATCAAGTTCTCCGAGTACCTCGAGCTGGACCTGTCCACGGTTGTTCCGTCGATCTCCGGCCCAAAGCGCCCGCAGGACCGCATCATCCTCACCGAGTCCAAGGCCCAGTTCCGCGAGGACCTGCGCAACTACGTGAAGGAAGACCTGGTTGGCGGCAGCGTCGACGAGGCCATCGACGAGAGCTTCCCGGCCTCCGACTCGCCGTCCTTCACGGGCTCTGCGAGCCACGTCACGGACCAGGCCCCGCACTCCCACGGACCGACGTCCAACGGGCGCCCGTCCAACAAGGTGAGCGTCACCACCGCGGACGGCCGCGAGTTCGAACTGGACCACGGTGCGGTCTCGATCGCCTCGATCACCTCCTGCACCAACACGTCCAACCCGTCCGTGATGCTGGCCGCCGCACTGCTGGCCCGCAACGCCGTCGACAAGGGCCTGACCTCGAAGCCGTGGGTCAAGACCTCCGTCGCTCCCGGGTCCAAGGTGGTCACCGACTACTACAACAAGTCGGGCCTGACCCCGTACCTGGAGAAGCTCGGCTTCTACATCGTGGGCTACGGCTGCGCCACCTGCATCGGCAACTCCGGTCCGCTGGACGCCGAGATCTCCGAGGCCATCCAGGCCAACGACCTCTCCGTCACCGCCGTGCTCTCGGGCAACCGCAACTTCGAAGGCCGGATCAACCCGGACGTGAAGATGAACTACCTGGCCTCCCCGCCGCTGGTCATCGCCTACGCCCTGGCCGGTTCCATGGACTTCGACTTCGACAACGACGCCCTGGGCCAGGACGAGGCCGGCAACGACGTCTTCCTGAAGGACATCTGGCCGAACCCCGTCGAGGTCCAGCAGGTCATCGATTCCTCGATCGACAAGGAAATGTTCGCCCGCGGCTACGAGGGAGTCTTCGAAGGCGACGACCGCTGGAAGGCGCTTGACACCCCGGCCGGCGACACCTTCGCGTGGGACGAGAAGTCCACCTACGTCCGGAAGCCCCCGTACTTCGAGGGCATGAAGGCCACGCCCGAACCGGTCAAGGACATCACCGGGGCGCGAGTGCTGCTCAAGCTCGGCGATTCCGTCACCACGGACCACATCTCCCCGGCCGGCTCCTTCAAGTCGGACACCCCGGCCGGTCAGTACCTGCTGGCCAACGGTGTGGAACGCAAGGACTTCAACTCCTACGGCTCACGCCGTGGCAACCACGAGGTCATGATCCGCGGCACATTCGCGAACATCCGTATCAAGAACCAGCTCCTGGACGGCGTGGAGGGCGGCTTCACCCGCGACTTCACCCAGGCCGACGGCCCGCAGGCCTACGTCTACGACGCCGCACAGAACTACCAGGCCGCCGGCACCCCGCTGGTCGTCCTGGCAGGCAAGGAATACGGTTCCGGATCGTCCCGTGACTGGGCCGCCAAGGGCACGGCGCTCCTCGGCGTCAAGGCCGTCGTTGCCGAGAGCTACGAGCGTATCCACCGCTCGAACCTCATCGGCATGGGTGTCCT
The DNA here is from genome assembly GCF_052113245.1 of Arthrobacter sp. YAF34. Lineage (NCBI taxonomy): Bacteria > Bacillati > Actinomycetota > Actinomycetes > Micrococcales > Micrococcaceae > Arthrobacter > Arthrobacter sp. YAF34. The sequence continues at coordinate 75,266 of NZ_JBFRCV010000009.1, read as the reverse complement.
GCCGCTGCAGTACCCGGCCGGCCAGAACGCCGCCAGCCTGGGCCTGACCGGCACGGAAACCTACGCGGTTGAGGGCGTCACCGCCCTGAACGAAGGCACGACGCCGAAGACCCTCAAGGTCACGGCCACTGCCGAGGACGGTACCGTCACCTCCTTCGACGCGGTCCTGCGCATCGATACCCCGGGCGAGGCGGACTACTACCGCAACGGCGGCATCCTGCAGTACGTCCTGCGTCAGATCTCCGCGCACTAAGCGGAGCCGCCGGCCGCTGTCGGTAACGCACGAAAGGCCCCGGCCGGTCACTGACCGGCCGGGGCCTTCCGCATTCCGGTTTAGGCGCCCGTGCGGAGGCGTTAGAGTTAAAAGGCATGTCTACCACCCGAAGGAGGGGCCGTTGGGAATCTTGGACACCATCCGGAATCCGCAGGACCTGAGCAAGTTGTCCGAGGCGCAGCTGGATCAGCTGGCAGCCGAGGTCAGGGAGTTCCTGATCGGCAACGTCTCCCAAACGGGAGGGCACCTGGGTCCGAACCTCGGCGTCGTCGAGCTCACCATCGCGGTGCACCGGATTTTTGATTCCCCGCGCGACAGCATTGTCTTCGACACTGGTCACCAGTCTTACGTCCACAAACTCCTCACCGGACGCCAGGATTTCAGCACCCTTCGCCAGCAGGGCGGCCTGTCCGGCTACCCGGACCGCGGCGAATCAGAGCACGACATCGTCGAAAGCTCGCACGCGTCCTCGTCGCTGTCCTGGGCCGACGGCATTTCCCGGGCCAGGCAGCTGACCGGCGACGGCGACCGCTTCGTCGTCGCAGTGGTGGGCGACGGGGCGCTGACCGGCGGCATGGCCTGGGAGGCCATCAACAACATCGCGGCGGACAAGAAACGCCGCGTGGTCATCGTGGTCAACGACAACGGCCGCTCCTATGCCCCGACCGTCGGCGGGTTTGCCGACTACCTCGCGTCCCTGCGCCCCACCATCGATTCGCTCCGCGCCGCCCCGGCCTACGAGGGAACACTCGATTGGTGGAAGCGCAAACTGCAGAACGGCGGTCCCGCGGGCCAGTTCACCTACAAGAGCCTGCATGCCATGAAGAAGGGCCTCAAGGACTGGTGGGCCCCGCAGGGCATGTTCGAGGACCTCGGCATGAAGTACATCGGTCCCGTCGACGGCCACAGCCTCCAGGCGATGGAAAACGCCCTCGCCACCGCCAAGAACTACGCCGGACCGGTGATTGTCCACGCCATGACGGAGAAGGGCCATGGCTACGCTCCGGCCCGCGCCCATGAGGCGGACCAGTTCCACGCGGTGGGGATCATCGATCCGGAGACCGGCGTCCCCACCGAAGCCGGCGGGGCCAAGTCCTGGACCGCCGTCTTCGCCGATGAGATCGCCGATATCGCGGACGAGCGCGAGGACATCGTCGGTATCACCGGGGCCATGCTGATCCCGGTCGGGTTGCACAAGTTCGCCGCCCGGCACCCCGAACGGGTGTTCGACGTCGGCATCGCCGAACAGCACGCCCTCACCTCGGCCGCCGGCATGGCGTTCGGAGGGCTGCACCCGGTGGTCGCGGTCTACGCGACCTTCCTGAACCGTGCCTTCGACCAGTTGCTCATGGACGTGGCCCTGCACAAGGCCGGCGTCACCATCGTCCTGGACCGGGCCGGCGTCACCGGACCCGACGGCGCGAGCCACCACGGGATGTGGGACATGGCCATGGTCCAGATCGTGCCCGGGCTGCACCTCGCGGCACCGCGCGACGCCACCCGCCTGCGCGAGGAACTGCGCGAGGCCGTGGCCATCGAGAACGCCCCCAGTGTGATCCGCTACTCCAAGGGCAGCGTCGGCGCCGAGGTCGAGGCGCTCGAACGCCTGGACGACGGCGTGGACGTGCTGGCCCGCCGCCCCGCAACCTCCAGCGAGAACGACGTCCTGATCGTGAGCGTGGGAGCAATGTCCGAACTCGCGCTGGATGTCTCCAACCGCCTCGGTGCCCAGGGCATCAGCTCCACCGTGGTGGATCCCCGTTGGGTCCTTCCCGTCCGGAGGTCCATCATCGATCTCGCCGCGGGCCACCGCCTGGTGATCTGCATCGAGGACGGCGTGCGCGCCGGCGGTGTCGGTTCCCGGATCCGGCAGGAAATGCGGGCCGCCGGAGTGGACACCGCCCTCAACGAGGTCGGCCTGCCGGTGGAGTTCCTCGATCACGGAACCCGCAGCCAGGTGCTCGAACGCGTCGGGTTGACCGCCCAGCAAATCACCCACGACGTCGTCGCCCAGGTCCTGGGCACGAAGGTGCCGTTTGCGCGTCCCCTGCCCGGCCAGGAACACCCCAGCACCGGCAGCCTGCCGCTGCTGTAGCCAGCACGTCTGTTGAGCACTACCCCGTATGGCGCCACCCCAGGCGGCGCTGCACGGCCCAGGAAGGAACTGGCATATGAGTGGAATTATTCGGGTTTACAAACGTGACGAAGAGGGCACCCTGCACTTCAGGGAGGCCTGGTTCGACGAGGACTACAGCCAGTTCGTGATGAACCACGGCGTCGTCGGGCACCAGAGCACGACCGACGAAACCGACGTCGACAACGCGGAAGCCGCCGAACGCCTCATGGACGCCTTCGCGGTGCAGTGCGCCGAGGACGGCTACGCCGAAATTCCCGAACAGGAACAGTTCTGGGTGGTGGCCCAGTACGCGCTCAAGACCAAGGACGGGACCAGCCGGGACCGGTACCTTGAGGAAAAAGCCAAAGACGCCTTGATCAGCCACCTGGCGTGGCGGGGCCTGGGCGTTGTGGACCGCAGCGAGTTCTCCGACGCCAGGCTCAATATCTTCTGCCTCACCCCGGACGTCAACAAGACCGTCAACGCCATCAAAGTCTGCATCCGGGGCGAGGACCTGGACTTCACCAAGCTGAGCATCGGCGCCGCGCCATTTGGCGAGGAGACGTTCAAGCTCAAGCATTCACCGAAGCCGGCCAACGGCTTCACGCTCTAGGCTTCACCGGCAAGGAGCCGGGCACGGCTCACATGAGTTTGGGGGCAACCGACTGGAAGGCAACGCAGTGACGCGAAAATCCTCTCGACCAGGCAGCACTCCACTCCCGGCAGGACTGGACGCGCCCGCGCGCAAGTCCCTCGCGCATGCGGGGGTGGAAACCCTCGAACACCTCGTGTTGCTTGGCCGCCGCCGGCTGGCCGGCATGCCGGGCGTCTGCCCGCGCACCCTCGCCCAGCTCCAGGACGCCATGGACGAGCACGGACTGGAGCTGCCCGCGGGGTAACGGCCACCGACCCCAGGGCGGCGGCCCGGACGGGAGGCCCGCCGGGCCGTTGTAGGGTAAAACCATGACTGAATACCGCCGCGTGGGAAATTCCGGACTGTCCGTCTCGGTCGTGGGACTTGGCTGCAACAACCTGGGCCGTTCCGGGACCGTGACCGAATCGCAGGAAGGGACCGACGCCGTCGTGCATGCGGCCCTCGACGCCGGGATTACCTTCTTTGACGTCGCCGATACGTACGGCCGGGAGCCGGGCCTCAGCGAGACGATGCTGGGCAAGGCCCTCGGCGCGCGCCGCGACGCCGCCGTGATCGGCACCAAGTTCGGCATGGACATGCGCGGGGCCAACGGCGAGGACTTCGGCGCCCGGGGATCGCGCCGCTACATCATCAAGGCGGCCGAGGCCTCCCTGCGCCGGCTCGGCACGGACTGGATCGATCTCTACCAGTTCCACACGCCGGACCCGCTGACGCCCATCGACGAGACCCTCTCGGCCCTCGACGACCTCGTGACCAGCGGCAAGGTCCGCTACATCGGCCACTCCAACCGCGCCGGCTGGCAGATCGCCGAGGCCGAATTCGTGGCCCGGGCCCGCGGGGGAGCGCGCTTCATCTCCAGCCAGAACCACTACAACCTGCTGGACCGCCGCGCCGAACTCGAGGTCACGCCCGCCGCCGAGGCGTACGGGCTGGGCGTCCTGCCGTACTTCCCGCTCGCCAACGGGCTGCTTACCGGAAAGTACTCGGCCGGCCGTGCCCCCGAGGGGTCGCGGCTCAGCCACACCCGCACCAACCTCGTCCACGACGCCGACTGGGAACAGTTGGGTGCGTTCGGCGAGTTCGCCGCCGCACGCGGGCTCAACGAAGTCCAGGTCGCGTTCTCCTGGCTCGCCGCCCAACCGTCCGTCAGCAGCGTCATCGCCGGCGCCACCACGCCGGAGCAGGTGCGCCAGAACGCCGCCGCCGTGGCGTGGAAGCCCAGCCAGGCCGAGCTCGCCGAGCTGAACGACCTCTTCCCGCGCACGCCCAAGGTGGCGCTGTTCTGAGCGGTCCGGCCCAAAACGATCCGGCGCTGGGCAGCGTCGCGGCGGACCTTGCCGCCACGCACGCGATCCTGATGGACGTCGACACCGGGATCGACGACGCCCTGGCCCTGGTCTACCTGTTGTCCAGGCCGGAGATCCGGCTCCAGGCCATCACCTGCACCGCCGGGAACGTCGGCGCCAGGCAGGTGGCACTGAACAACCTGGCCCTGCTGGAGCTGTGCGGACGCGAGGGCATCGAGGTGGCCATCGGCGCTGAGGTCCCGCTGGAGATCCCGCTGGTGACCACCGAGGAGACCCACGGGCCGCAGGGGATCGGTTACGCCGAACTGCCGGCCCCGGTGCAGCAGATCTCGGCACGGCACGCCGTCGACGTCTGGGTCGAGGAGGTGCGGGCGCATCCGGGCGAAATTACCGGGCTGATCACCGGTCCGCTGACGAATTTCGCCCTGGCCCTGCGCCGCGAACCGAACCTGCCCCGGCTGCTCAAGGGGCTCGTCATCATGGGCGGCGCCTTCTACTACCAGGGCAACACGACGCCGACCGCCGAATGGAACACCTCGGTGGACCCGCATGCCGCGAAGGAAGTGTTTGCCGCCTACCGGGGCCTGCCCGAGGACAAACTGCCCATCGTCTGCGCGCTGGAGACCACCGAGCGGATCGAGATGCGGCCGGAGCACCTGCGCCGCCTCGGCGAGGCAGCGGGCGCGCCGGAACCCGAACTGGTGCTCCCGGAGCAACCCGAAGGCCTGCGCAGCCGCTCCGGCAACCGGCTCGTGGCCTGCCTGTCCGACGCACTGCGGTTCTACATGGAGTTCCACCGTCTCTACGACCAGGGTTATGTGGCGCACGTGCACGACGCCTTCGCGGCCTGTGTTGCGGCGGGACGGACGCCGTTCGCCACCCGGCCGGCCACGGTGGATGTCGAAACGGAATCCCCGCTGCTCGTGGGCACCACGGTGGCCGACTTCCGCGGGCTGTGGGGGCTGCCGCCAAACGCCAGGATTGTCTCCGACAACAACCCCGCCCACTGTTTCGACGAGCTGATTTCCTCGGTCGGCGCCCTCGGGCGCGCCGTGGGCGCCGGGTCGGCGACCTCAAAGTCGCCGACGGGCTGAGGAGCGGGCGGGCCGGCGGTGTTCCCCGGCGGGTCCTCTGCTCGCTAGGATGGTAGCTGCGCCGAGGTGACATGAGGCGGATGTTGTTGTACCCAGCTGTTGTTGTACCCAGCCAAAGGAACACCCCCATGTCACAGCCAGCCCTCACCGTCAAAGCCCCTGGACAGGCGGCCGCCCGCAGCCGCCGCCTGCTCGAAATCGCAGGCGCCGCAGCCATCGCCGCGACTTACGTCTTCCTGGTGCTCACCCAGCCCGCAGATATTGCCAACGGTCCGGCAAGCTTCTCGGCCCTCGTGGCCCTGGGCGGCTTCCTGCTCGGCGCGGTTCTCCTCATTGTCGCCGTCCTGCCGGTCCTCCCCACCTCCACCCTGGTCCTGATCCCCGTGGCGCTGGTCCTGAACGTGGTCCTCGGACAGCTCATGGGCAGCACCGGGCTGCCGTTCTACATCGACGCGATCGGCACCGTCCTGATCGGCGTTCTCGCCGGCCCCGCCGCCGGCGCCGCCACGGGCGCGCTGAGCAGCATCGTCTGGTCCTTCTTCAACCCCACCGTGCTGCCCTTCGCCGCAGGGGCCGCCGTGATCGGCTTCCTCGCCGGCGTGGCCGCCCGCGGCGGCCTGTTCCGCCGCTTCTACTTCGTACCGGTCGCAGGCTTCGCCACGGGCATCGTGGCCGGTGTGATCTCCGCACCGATCGCCGCGTTCGTCTTCGGCGGCACCTCGGGCCTCGGTACCGGGGCGATCGTCAGCGCCTTCCGGGCCATGGGCGACACGCTGCTGGCCGCCATCACCAAGCAGGCACTGATCTCCGATCCGATGGACAAGGCCATTGTCTTCACGATCGCGGCTCTGCTGGCCTATGCGCTGCCCCGCCGAACCACTTTCCAGTTCCCGTTCGTCCGGCGCTTCCGGGTGCTCGCCGGCAAGGCGCCGGCGGCACCGGACGCCTGACCCCGTGATTGAACTGGCGGGCTCGAACCCGAGCCTGTCATCCTGATCCCGTGACCTCGCACCTTCACCCCTTCACCGCGCTGACCGCAGCGGTTTGCGCCGCCGTCGTCACGACGGCGGCAGCCAGCTGGCCGCTCTCCCTCGCCGTGGCCCTTGCCGCGGTGTTCCTTGCGGTGCGCGGAGGAGTGGCGGGAAGGGTCCTGTCCGCGGCGGCGGTGATCCTTGTTCCCCTGTGCCTGTCCCTCTTGGTGCTGCACGGTCTGTTCTTCCCCGAAGGCCACACCGTCCTGGCCCAGTGGGGCCCGGCCCGGGTCACAGCCGAGGGCCTGGGATTCGCGCTGGAGCTCGGGACGCGGACCACCGCATGTGTACTGGTGTTCCTGCTCTTCTCCTTCACGGTCAGCATTCCCGACCTCCTCTCCGCCCTCTCCGCCCGCAGGATTCCGCCGCAGTTCGGCTTCGTCCTGGCCTCCACCCTCACCTTGCTGCCCGCAGCCGCTGCGCGCCTGGACCGGATCCGGCAGGCGCAGGAAACGCGCGGGATGGTGGTCCGTGGCGGCATACTGTCCCGCATCGGCGCACTCCGGCTGCAAATGGTACCCCTCGTGCTGGCGCTGATGGACGACGCCGGCAGCCGCGCCCAGGCGCTCGACGCCCGCGGCTTCGGCAGCGCGGGACCGCGGACCAGCTACCGTGACGTCGCAGACACGGCCGCCCAGCGGCGCTTCCGGGCGGCCGCCCTGGTGCTCATGGCTGCCGCCGTCGCCGCACGGCTCGTGGTTTCCTGGCCGGCCGGAGGGATGCAGTGACCTCGGCGACCCGGACGGCCCTTCGGGTCCGGATCGACTCCTTCACGTTCCACGGCGAGAGCCAGCCCGCGCTGGGCAACGCGGCGCTGCAGGTCACCCCGGGCTCCCTGACCGCCGTCCTGGGCGGCTCCGGGAGCGGAAAATCCACGCTCGGGAAACTGCTGGCCGGCTGGCTCCGGGCCGGCCACGCGGGGGAGTTCCGCGGCAGCATGGAGCTCGATGGCACCAGGCTGGAGTTCCACGGCGCGCCCGACGACCCCCGGATCGACCCCGCTGAATGGTCCCGCCGCGTCGCCTACGTCCCGCAGGACGCGGCAGCCATGCTTTCCACGGTCCGGGCCACCGTGGCGGAGGAATTGGCCTTCGGCTTGGAAAACCGCGCCACGCCACGGATGAGCATGCTCCGTGCCGTGGAGCGCACCGCCGCGCGGACGGGCCTGTCCGGGCTGCTGGACCGGGACCCGGCGACGCTCTCCGGCGGTGAGCTGCGCAGGCTCGCCGTGGGCTGCGCCGTCATCGCGGAACCGGACATCCTCGTCCTCGACGAACCGCTGGCGTCGCTGGATGGGGCCGGCGCGGCACAGATTGAGGCCCTGGTCCGCAGCCTCTGCCGCGACGGGACCGGCGTCGTCCTGCTCAGCCAGGCCGCTGACCGGCTCGCCGGCGAAGCCACGCACTGGACCGTTCTCGACGCCGGCACGGTCACCGCCGCGGGGACCCCGGCGCAGCTGGCCGGCGTGGCTGAGCTCGAACGCTCGGGCGTGCTCGTGCCCGGGTTTGCCGCCGGTGCCGGCCCCGGCCGCGCCCTACCCCACGCCGGGAGCGGCATCCCCGCCGCGGCGGCCCTCGACACGGGAGCAGTCGACGCGAGGCCAGCCGACACGGTGGCGCTCGAATTGTGCCGGGTCGGGTTCGGCTACGGCCGGCATGCACCGCGGCGCGTGGACCCGGCGCCGGCCCTGGTCCTTCGGGACGTGGACTTCGCCGTCCGCTCCGGCGAGATTGTTGCCGTGACGGGACCGAACGGGGCCGGGAAGTCGACGCTCCTGCGGCACTTCAACGGACTGCTGCGGCCTTCGGAAGGGGACGTGCGGGTTTGCGGGCGCAGCATCGCCGGTGTCCCGGTGGGAACGGTTGCCGCCTCGGTGGGCCTGCTCTTCCAGCATCCCCGGGACCAGCTCTTCGAACGAACCGTCCTCCGGGAAGCCGCGTTCGGGCTCCGGCAGCTCGTCGGCAAGGCCGGCGCCGAGGGCAGGGCCCGGGCGGCGCTGGCGGCCGTCGGGCTGTCCGCCGCGGCCGAGAGCCTCCACCCAGCCGAACTGCCCGCCTCGCAGCAGCGGCTGCTCGCCCTGGCCACGGTCCTGGCCCGCGAACCCGCCGTGCTGGCCCTGGACGAGCCCACCGTCGGGCTGGACCGGACCGGCCTCGAACATTTGGGCCGCGCCGTCAACGCCGCGGCGGCGCGGGGGACCGCCGTCGTGATGGTCACCCACGACCTCGCCTACGCCCGTGCCACTGCACGCCGGATCCTTCGGCTCGACGCCGGGAGCCTGCGGGAAGTCTGAGCACCCTGCCTGACGGCCGGGTCATGCGTCGGCGCCCGCTCAGGGCAACGGCCGTGCAGGACGCGACGCCGCTGCAATGACCACGGCGCCGCCGCCCGGGCTGCAAAGACGTGCAGTGGGGACGGCGGCGCTACATGGCGGTTCCGGGGTCGGCTACCCGGCGGCAGGTGCGGACGCCACCCCGGGTGCCAGGAACTTCTTGCCGTTGACCCGCTCCGAGGCGCCCACCCGGTCCAGGTACGGGGTGATGCCGCCCAGGAACATCGGCCAGCCCGCGCCGAGGATCATGCAGAGGTCGATGTCCTCCGGACCGGCAACCACGCCCTCCTCGAGCATGAGGCCGATTTCCTCCGCCAGGGCATCCTGCGTGCGGCGCAGGACCTCCTCCGCGGTGGACGGCGTGGTGCCGAAGGACATCAGTGCGAGGGTTTCCGCCGGAATATACGGCTTGCCGTCCGGACCCGGCACGGGTGCGCCCTTCTCGGCAGCCCAGATGGATTTCACGCCGTTGTCGATCAGCGACTGCAGGTTCGCCGAGACCCTGAAGCGGTCCCCGAAGGCCGCGTGCAGCGATTCCTGGACGTGCTGCGCCACCGGCAGGCCGACCATCGCCCCGAGCACAAAGGGGGTCATGGGAAGACCCATCGGCCGCAGTGCGTTGTCCGCGACGTCGGCGGGGGTGCCCTCGTCGAAGGCGGCCGTCACTTCGCCCATGAGGCGCAGCAGGACGCGGTTGACCACGAACGCCGCGGCATCCTTGACGAGCACAGCGGACTTCTTCAGGCCCTTGGCAAGTTCGAACGCGGTGGCCAGGACGGCGTCGTCGGTGTTCGGCCCACGGACAATCTCCAGCAGGGGCATCACCGCCACCGGATTGAAGAAATGGAAGCCGAGGAGCCGCTCCGGGTGCTCAAGGTCCGCCGCCATCGCGGTGACGGAGAGCGACGAGGTGTTGGTGGCGAGGATGCACTCGGGCGACACAATCGCCTCCACCTCCTTGAAGACCTGCTTCTTGACGTTGAGTTCCTCGAAGACGGCCTCAATCACAAAGTCGGCGTCGGCGAAAGCTTCCTTGGACACCGAGCCGCTGACTAGCGCCTTGGTGCGGTTCGCGGCGTCGGGACTGATCCGCTTCCTGGCCAGCAGCTTGTCCACCTCGGCGTGCACGTAGCCGACGCCCTTGTCCACCCGGGCCTGGTCGATGTCTGTCATGACTACCGGCACCTTGAGCTGGCGGGCGAAGAGCAGGGCGAGCTGGCTCGCCATCAGGCCCGCGCCCACCACGCCGACTTTGCCCACCGGGCGGGCGAGCTTGCGGTCCGGGGCGCCCGCCGGACGCTTCGAGCGCTTCTGCACGAGGTCCAGGAACGCGTAGACGGTGGAGCGGAACTCAGCGGTCTGCATGAGCTCCGCAAGGGTCTCACACTCCAGCTCGGCGGACTGGGCCTGGGTCAGGGTCCGGTTGGCTTCCATGACGTCGAGGACCTTGGCCGGGGCGGGGGAGGCGTTGGAGGTTTTGGCCTCGACAAAGGCCCGCCCCTTGGCGACGGCCGCCGCCCAGCGTGCGGCGACGTCCGGATCGGCGGGGTCGACGGCGTTCGCACGCTCGGGGGCGACGGCGCCGGCGATGACCTTCGCGGCCCACGCCACGGACTGCTCGACGAAGTCCGCCGGTTCAAACATGGCGTCCGCGACGCCGAGTTCAAAGGCCTGCGGACCCGTGAGCGTGCGGTTGTTGCTGAGCGGGTTTTCGATCATGACCTTCACGGCATTCTCGGGGCCGATGAGCCGCGGCAGGATGTAGACCCCGCCCCAGCCCGGGACCAGCCCGATGAACGCTTCCGGCAGGGCCAGCGCGCCGGCACCCGTGGACACTGTCCGGTAGGTGGACTGCAGCGCGATCTCCAGGCCGCCACCGAAGGCAAGGCCGTTGATGAACGCGAAGCTCGGCACGCCCAGGTTCGCCAGGGTGGAGTAGACCTCGTGGCCCAGCTGGGCCATCCACAGGCCCTGCTCGCGGCCGCTGACCGACTTGACGGTGGACAGGTCGGCACCGGCCACGAGGAAGTACGGCTTGCCGGTGACGCCGACGCCGGCGATCTCGCCGCGGGCTGCGCGCTCCTTCAGCCCTTCCAAGACCGTCCCGAGCTCCACGAGGGTGTTGGGCCCGAGGGTGGTCGGTTTGGAGTGATCCAGGCCGTTGTCCAGCGTGATCAGGGCGAAGGTGCCGGGGCTCGTGCCGTTGACGGCGGGGAGCCGGATGTCCTGGACGTAGGAGTGCGTCACCGTCTCGTTCGGAAACAGCTCGGCAAGCTTGTGGAAATCGGCGGCGCTCATGCTGCGGCTCCAGTCTTGGTGGTGGTGTAGCCTGTGGTTGCATTGTCAAAGGGAGTGCCGTAGTCGGCGTGGTGCGGGTTTTCCCAGATGACGGTGGCCCCCATGCCCAGGCCGATGCACATGGTGGTCATACCGTAACGGACCGTGGGGTCCTCCTCGAACTGCCGCGCCAGCTGGTTCATCAGCCGGACCCCGGAGGACGCCAGCGGGTGTCCGACGGCGATCGCGCCGCCGTAGCGGTTGACGCGGGGGTCATCGTCGGCGATTCCGAAGTGGTCCAGGAAGCTGAGGACCTGGACGGCGAAAGCTTCATTGATCTCGAAGAGCCCGATGTCTTCGATGTCGAGCCCGGCGTTCTTCAGCGCCTTCTCGGTGGCCGGAACCGGGCCGATGCCCATGACCTCGGGTTCGACGCCGGCGAAGGCATAGGCCACCAGGCGCATCCTCACCGGCAAGCCGAGCTCCTCGGCCGCGTCGGCCGACGCGAGCAGGGCCGCGGTGGCGCCGTCGTTAAGTCCGGCGGCGTTGCCCGCGGTGACCCGGCCGTGGGCGCGGAACGGGGTCCGCAGCCCGGCCAGGTCTTCAACGGTGGTGCCCGGGCGCGGGGGCTCGTCCACCGTGTTGACGGTCCAGCCCTGGCCCGGCTTCATGGTGGCCACGGGCACGAGATCGGGCTGGATCTGTTCCCTGGCGTAGGCCGCGGCCAGCTTGTCCTGGGAGGCGACGGCGTAGGCGTCGGTGCGTTCCTTGGTGATGGCCGGGAAACGGTCGTGCAGGTTCTCGGCCGTGTTGCCCATGTTCAGGGCTGCGGGGTCCACGAGCCGCTCCGACATGAAACGCGGATTGGGGTCGGAGCCGGCGCCCATCGGGTGGTTACCCATGTGCTCCACGCCGCCGGCGATGACGACGTCGTAAGCGCCGAAGCCGATGCCGCTCGCCGTCGTGGTGACGGCGGTCACGGCACCGGCGCACATGCGGTCGATGGCGAAGCCGGGCACGGTCCGCGGGAGTCCGGCCAGCAGGGCGGCAGTACGGCCGATGGTCAGCCCCTGGTCGCCCGTCTGGGTGGTGGCGGCAATCGCAACCTCGTCGATCCGGTCAGCCGGAAGGGAGGGGTTGCGGCGCATCAGTTCGCGGATGCACTTGACCACGAGGTCGTCTGCGCGGGTGCCGGCGTAGATGCCCTTTTCACCCGCGCGGCCGAAAGGGGTCCGGACGCCATCGACAAAAACGACGTCGCGTACGGTCCGGCTTCTTCCGATGCCCGGGCTGGCGCTGCTGGTCTTTCCGCTGCTGGTCTTTCCGCTGCTACGGGGTTCGCTCACGTGACACTCCTCATTGAGACATGGGTGCCGGAACCACGCTAGCGGCAAAAAGCCCTGGGCAGGGCTTGCCACAGCCGGGAAGGCTCCGGGCGACATCATGCATAATGTTACTCGCCAGTAACATAGCTGGCAAGGGGGTGGGAGGTCCGGGACAGTCCTGCTAGCCGGCGGTGCCGGATGGAGCCTCCGCGGGAACCCTGGGCTCCTTCGCGGGCAGCGGCTCGGGGTTCAGGAAGGCCTCGGCAATCAGCGGAGCAGTGATTTCGATCTGCCACTGACGCGCCCCGAGGTTCGCCAGTTCCTCGGCCACGCCCTCTTCGCTGAGTTCGACCGGCGGACGCCATGCAACCCGGCGGAGGTAGTCCGGGGTCAGCAGGTTTTCCACGGGCAGGTTCAGTTCCTCGGCCCTCGCCTGGAGCTTCGGACGGGCTGTGGCCAGCCTGGCGGCGGCGTCCGGGTCCCGGTCCGCCCAGACGCGCGGCGGCGGGGGAGCGTTGGTGGGCAGGTGCAGCGGGGGCAGGTCCTCCAGGGCCCGTGCCGCGCTGATGCAGCGCAGCCAGCGGGGCGCTTCGCGCTGGGCGGCCCGCCCGTGGAAGCCCTTGGTGCCGAGGAGCTGGGGAACCGTGGTGGGCATGGCCTTGGCGGCGGCGACGAGGGCAGAGTCCGGGATCAGCCGGCCGGGGGCAACGTCACGCTTCTGTGCGAGGGAGTCGCGTTCCTGCCACAGCTCCCGGACTGCGGCCAGCTGGCGGCGGTCCCGGATCTGGTGCAGTCCGGAGGTTTTGCGCCACGGGTCGACGCGGGGAGGCGCCTGCCCGGCTTCGAGGATGGCTGCGAACTCCTGCTCGGCGTACTCCAGTTTTCCGTCCGCGACCAGCAGCTCGATCAGTTCCTCGCGCAGCTCGGTGAGGACCTCGACGTCGAGGGCCGCGTACCGCAGCCACGGTTCCGGCAAGGGCCGGGTGGACCAGTCCGCGGCGGAGTGTTCCTTCGCCAGGCCGAAGCCCAGGAGTTGTTCGATGACGGCGGCCAGGCCCACCCGGGGCAGTCCGGCCAGGCGCGCGGCGAGCTCCGTGTCGAAGAGCTTGTCCGGCCACATGCCGAGTTCGGACAAGCACGGCAGGTCCTGGCTGGCGGCGTGCAGGATCCATTCGACCCCGCGCAGTGCGTCGTTGATGATACTGAGATCCCCGAACGGTTCGGGATCGATCAGCCAAGTCCCGGAGCCTTCGCGCCGGATCTGGACCAGGAAAGCGCGCTGGCCGTAGCGGAAACCGGAGGCCCGCTCGGCGTCAACGCCCGCGGGGCCGTGACCCGCCGCGAGGGCGGCGGCGCAACGTTCGAGGCCGGACTGCGTTTCGATGACCAGCGGCACGCCGTCGCGGGGGGCGTCAAGGTCGATCACTTCAGGGACCAGGCTGTCGAAGCCTTCCACGGTGATGTGGGCTGTGGTGTCAGCGGCTTCAGCCGTAGCGGGAACGGCGCCGGCCGTGCTGATTTCCGAATTTTGAGGGGTCATGATCTCTACAGTTTACCGACAACATGGCGTATAAGGCCGTGACCGTGGGCGAATAAGCCCCTCATGCGTGTCCGCGGGAGCGCCGGGGCAGGGGCGTGACGCCCTCGGGCAGAGGCGGCAGCCCGGCAAAGGTGCAGACCATGTCCGACCACGCCTCCAGGTGCGAGGTGATGTCCGGGGTGGCCGGGGTCCAGGAGGCCCGCAGCTCTATGTCGATCGAATCCGGCCTGTCCGAGAGCGTTCCGAAGCTCTCCGAGAGCACCCTGGTGGCCGTGCCGCCGGCGGAGCGGTAGGGCGCCTGGTGGTTGTCCAGCGCCTCTACCAGCCACGTCCATGCGACCGATCCCAGGAGTTCATCGTTGCCCATCTCGGGTTCCAGCTGGGCTCGGATGTAGGTGACGATCCTGAATTCCCCGTCCCACACGGCAGAGCCGTCGGGATCGTGGAGCAGGATGAAGCGGCCGGTGGCCAGTTCGACGTCGTCACTCCCGGACGCGCGGGCCAACGCCGCGGCCGCCGGGCCGTGGACCGCGGCGCCCGCGGGGGCATCACCCGGTCCGATCACTTCGGCCCCCAGGGCCACCGCGTACGGCGCCAGCCGCGACGGCGCCGGAATTTCGTCCAGGTGCAGCTCGCTGCGACACCGTGCCTGTCGAAGGGTCCCCAAGGCGAAGAGGAAATCTGCCGGAACCTGATCGAGGGAGCTCACCTTGGAAGATTATGCAACCGCGGGCCACCCGTCCGGCAGGCTCGCCGCCGGGCAGGGGAAGCGGGGCAGGGCCTAGGCCGCGGCGAGCTCGCGCTTGATGGCCGCGATGAACGAATCAACGTCTTCCTCGGTGGTGTCGAAGGAACACATCCAGCGGACCTCGCGGGCCGCCTCGTTCCAGTCGTAGAAGCGGAAAGATTCGCGCAGCCGGTCCGCGACACCGGCGGGCAGGACGGCGAACACGCCGTTGGACTCGGTCTTCTGGCTCAGTTCAACGCCGGGGATCGACTCGACGCCGGCGCGCAGCCGGGCGGCCATGGCATTGGCGTGGGAGGCCGAGCGCAGCCAGAGGTCACCCTCGAGCAGGGCGATGAACTGGGCAGACATGAACCGCATCTTGGACGCCAGCTGCATGTTCATCTTGCGCAGGTAGATCAGGCCGTGGACGGCTTCCGGGTTCAGCGCGATCACCACTTCGCCGAACAGCAGGCCGTTCTTCGTGCCGCCGAAGGAAAGGATGTCCACGCCGGCATCGCGGGTGAAGGCCCGCAACGGAACTCCCAGGTGCGCGGCGGCGTTGGCCAGCCGGGCGCCGTCCATGTGCAGTTTCATGCCCTTGGAATGGACATGCTCCGCGATGGCCCGGACCTCCTCCGGGGTGTAGCACGTGCCGAGCTCGGTGGTCTGGGTGATGGAGACCGCAAGCGGCTGGGCACGGTGCTCATCGCCCCAGCCCCAGGCCTCCTGGTCGATCAGCGCAGGAGTGAGCTTGCCGTCCGTCGTGGGGACCTGCAGCAGCTTGATGCCGCCGATCCGCTCCGGTGCGCCGTTTTCATCCATGTTGATGTGGGCGGTGGAGGCGCAGATCACGGCACCCCAGCGCGGCAGCAACGACTGCAGGGACAGGACGTTGGCACCGGTGCCGTTGAAGACCGGGAAGCACTCGATGCCCCCGCCGAAGTGCTCTTCCATGAGCTGCTGCAGGCGGGCGGTGTACTGGTCTTCGCCATAGGAGACCTGGTGGCCTTCGTTGGCGGCGGCCAGGGCCGCGAGAACCTCCGGATGGACGCCGGAGTAGTTGTCCGAGGCGAAGCCGCGGACGGAGGGGTCATGGAGCCGCACCGCAGTGCTGGCAGGGGCAGTTTCAACGGTGTTTACTTCAACCGTGCTGGTCATCGCTTTGCTCACGCTTTCAGTCTAAGAGGTCAAGCCGCAGGCGCTAAGTCCGGGGCGCTAAGTCCCGGGCACCGGATCCGGGCCAGTGGTCCCGGGCCGCTGGATCCGGGATCAGTGGGCTGGGGTCAGTGGGCCCGGGAACATTGGGCTGGGGTCAGTGGGCTGGGCAGCTCAGCTGCCCAGGAGCAGCCGCTGGCCGTTCAGGTCACCGGCAGGAGAGCTGAAGAGTCCTGCTGCGGCCGCGGCCAGGTCAGCCACATCGATGAAGCCCGGGAAGTGGCGCTCAGGGGCGTTGGCCCGCATGGCCGCGTTCACGAGGGCCTTCACCACGAAAATGACGGCGGCGCTGTGCTGCTCCACAGGGCCTTCCTTATGCCCTGACTGTGCCCGCCGGAAACCGTCGGCTACTGCCAGCGTCCAGGCTTCGGCGGCGGCCTTGGCCGCGGCGTAGCTGGCGCCCGCCGCCGTCGGCGCGCTCACCGCGGTCGAAGACACCATGGCGAAGCGTCCCGTGTCCGAGGCCGCCAGGTCATCGAAGAAGACCCGGGTGACGTTCCTGAGCGTGGTGACAGCGTTGCGTTCCAGGAACTCCCAGTCCTCGTCGCTCTGGTCCGAGATGCCCTTCGCGCCGCGCCAGCCGCCCACGAGGTGGATGACGCCGTCGACGGCTCCCGCCATGCCGGCGACGGTCTCCCGCAGGGACGTGACGTCGGCAAGGCTGGCGAGGTCGCAGACGAGTGGCGTCACGCCGCTGCCGGCGTCGGCGGCGGCAGCCTCGATACGGGCGGCATCAGAGCCGACCGTGAAGACCCTGTGGCCGGCGTCGCGCAGGGCGCGGGCCGTCGCAATGCCCGACGGTCCGCTGCCCCCCGTGACCAGCACGTTCAAAGTGCGTTCGGCGCTCATCCGGCGTTCAAGGACGCGGCGGAACCGGACTCTGCACCGGTGGCTGCTCCGGTGTCTGATGACCCCGTGATGCCGGCGGTCGATTCAATGACCGGGCGCATCTTCTTTTCAAGGGCCTCATAGAACATCGAGAGCGGGAACTCGTCGTCGAGGACCTGGTCCGTCAGGCCGCGGGGCGGCCCGTCCAGCGGGAGGGCGTCCGGACCCTTGGCCCAGACGGAGGCCGGGTTGGGCGTGACCGTTCCGGAGATGAGCTCGTAGGCCGCGAGCCAGTGGGCCATCTTGGGGCGGTCGATCGAGCGCCAGTACAGTTCCTCGATCCGGGCGCCGAGTTCAACCACGACGTCGGACGCCTCGTCCCAGTCGATGCTGAGCTTGCTGTCGGTCCAGTGCAGGACGTGGTGCTGGTGCATCCACGCGAAGAGCAGTTGACCGCCGAGGCCGTCATAGTTGCGGACGCGGGTGCCGGTGATAGCGAAGCGGAAGATGCGGTCGAAGATCACGGCGTACTGGACGAGCTTGGCGTGCCGGCGTGCTTCCGGGTCGGCGTCCTCGTCCTTTTCGATCTTGACCGATTCGCGGAAGGCGGTGAGGTCGCAGCGCAGTTCCTCGAGCGAGTACAGGAAGAACGGCATGCGCTGCTTGATCATGAAGGGGTCGAAGGGAAGGTCACCGCGCATGTGGGTGCGGTCATGGATGAGATCCCACATGACGAACGTTTCCTGCGTCAGTTCCTGGTCCTCCAGCAGAGCGGCGGCGTCGTCGGGCAGCTGCAGGGACGTGATCTCGGCGGCGGCGCGCAGGACACGGCGGAAGCGGGCGGCCTCGCGGTCGGCGAAGATCGCACCCCACGTGAACGTCGGGGTTTCGCGGACGGCGACGGTCTCCGGGAAGAGGACGGCGGAGTTGGTGTCGTAGCCCGGGGTGAAGTCGAGGAAACGGATCGGGACGAACAGCTTGTTGGAGTATTCGCCTGCTTCGAGGCCGCCGATGAACTCGGGCCAGATGACCTCGATCAGCACGGCCTCGACGAGGCGGTTGCTGCTGCCGTTCTGGGTGTACATCGGGAAGACGACGAGGTGCTGCAGTCCGTTGACCCGGTGCTGCTGCGGCTGGAAAGCCAGCAGGGAGTCCAGGAAGTCCGGAACGCCAAAGCCGCCGCCGGCCCACCGGTCGAAGTCGGTGACGAGCAGTTCGAGATAGCGGGCATCGTGCGGGAAGGACGGGGCCAGGGCTGCAACCGCCGCGGTGATGGTTGCCACGTGGCCGGCCGCGGCCTCGTGGGCGTCGGCGTCCGGTACGGATCCGTCCTTGATCTGGAGGGCCTGCAGGGCCGTGGCGGCAGCCTTGAGGCGCAGCCATTCCTGGTTGGAGGCTGTGATCGGGGCGGGGGCGGTGATAGCAGTCGTGGTCATCGTCGACGGTCGCCTTTCTGTTTGCTGTGGAGCGTGTCGCTGGATCTAAATCGAGCGTAGCAAGCAATCAGAAGCTCTAATGAAAAATTGCCTCGAGCATAAGAAAGTCTGTGGCAAGTGATTCGGAAATCCTCATCCAGCGGAAGGAGCGGGAAGCCTGCGGAGCCCGCGGGGCCCTCGGGCTTCCCGTACGCTCCCAGCGCTATTCCCGCCCAAACGCGGGCTAGTGCCCGGCGTCGTCCGTGGGAACGAGCTGCAGCGAGACGGAATTGATGCAATACCGCTGGTCCGTGGGGGTGCCGTACCCCTCGCCGTCGAACACGTGGCCGAGGTGGGAATCGCAGGTGGCGCAACGGACTTCCACCCGCTCCATGCCCAGGGTGCGGTCATGGATGTAGCGGACGGTGCCCTCGGCGAGCGGCGCCCAGAAGGACGGCCAGCCGCAGTGCGAGTCGAATTTTTCGTTGCTGGTGAACAGCTCGGTGCCGCAGGCCCGGCACTTGTAGACCCCGCGGGTGTGCGTGTCCCAGTATTCGCCGGTGTACGGCCGCTCGGTGCCGGCCTGGCGCAGCACCCGGTACTCCTCCGGGGACAATTCCTCGCGCCACTGGGCATCCGTCTTTTCGACGGGCGCCTGGCTGACGGACGTTTCTCCGCCGGTGGCCTGCTGGAGCGGCGCAGCACCGGACTCGGTTGCAACATCCGTGGGGGGGACGGCTACGGGCATGGACTTGGACCTGTTGTGGAAGATGCTCATAGTTTCAATAACGCTCAGGAGTCGCCGATAAATCCCGAACCGGCGTACAGATGCAGGACCGGCAGGCCCAACTTGTCCTGGGCTTTGGTGGCCCAGTCGGTGTGGAAGGTGTCCGCGAGAGCATGCGGGCGCGTGATCACCACGGCCTGTCCGGCACTGAGTTCCTTGACCCTGGCGACCAGGCTTTCGACCGCCTTGCCCTCGACAATTTCGCCCGAAACGCCGCCGCCAAGACCGGCCAGCGCGGCCAGCGAAGCGGCGAGGGTGTCGGCTGCTTCGGCGCGCTCCTCGTTGGGGTCGGAGTGTGCCGTCAGTTCACGGAAGGCCTTGGCGATCTCGAGCATGGAGAGGTTTTCCAGGAAATCCACCACCAAGTGCCGCTCGGTATTGGCCGGCACCAGCACCAGCAGGGGCGCATCGCCGCCGGCAATCAGGGTTTCAATGTTGACGCGGTCATCCGCACCGAGGGGCTCTTCTGTCAAAATGACGATTGGATCACTCATGACCCCAGCCTAGTCGCGCTCGTGGTGCCCCGCATGGTTGTGTCCCCGCCGGGCGCCGCGGCGTGTCCCCGCGGGCGCGGTGGTGCGGCCTGAGCAGCCAAAATGCCGTGGTTGGGGCACCCTTCAGTCAGAATGGTGCCATGGCTTCCTCCTTGCGCCTCCGTCCGGATCTGTACCGGCCCGCCGCCCGCGGAGCGGCAGCGCCCGCCGCATCCCTCGAGGCGGCGCCGTCCGGCAACGCCAAGTGGGCGCTCGGAGGCATTATCGGAGGCAGTGCGGCTGCAGGCGTGCTCGCCGCAGGGTCTTCGGCCCTCGCGCTCTATTTCGCCCGACGCGTCATCACCCCGGTCAAGGTCCGCGACGCGGACCAGGAAGTGCTGGCCGTGATCCGCGACGGCCAGGCCGTGCGGGTCATCTTCGCGGCCACCCCGGACGCCACGGTGGGCGGGGTGTACGGGTTCTTCTTCGACGGCGGCCGTGGCCATGCACGGATCGGCCGGATTCTTTCCTACTCTCCGGCCGAACGTACCGTCCTGCGGGAAGTGGAGGCCGTCTACAGCGGCGACCTGGCCTCCGCCCGGCGGGGCTGGTGGAGCGGAGCCGCCTACCCGGATCCCGCCGCGCTCGGGCTTCCGGTGGAAGACGTGCTGATCGACGTCGACGGCGGGACGGCGCCGGCCTGGCTTGTCCGCGGCGGTCCGGCAGCCGACGAGGTGGCGCCCGACGTCTGGGCGGTCATGGTGCACGGGCGCGGCGCTTCTCGGCAGGAGGGTCTGCGGGCCGTCCAGACCGCGCGGGGACTGGGCATGTCCAGTTTGCTGATCTCCTACCGCAACGACGGCATGGCCCCGTCCGCCAGCGACGGGCGTTATGGCTTGGGATCCACGGAGTGGCGCGACGTCGAAGCCGCCATCGATTATGCCCTGCAGCACGGCGCCCGCGAGGTGGTCCTTTTCGGCTGGTCGATGGGCGGCGCGATCTGCCTCCAGACAGCCGATCTCTCGCGGCACCGCCACCTGATCCGGGCAATGGTCCTGGACGCCCCGGTGATCGATTGGGTCAACGTGCTGGCGCACCATGCGGAACTGAACCGGATCCCGTCCGCCGTGGGCCGCTACGGGCAATTCATGCTCGGCCACCCCCTGGGCCGGCGGCTGACCGGGCTGGCCGCTCCGGTGGACCTCAAGGCGATGGACTGGGTTTCACGGGCCGTGGAACTGCGCACGCCGACCTTAATTGTGCACAGCGTGGACGACGAATACGTGCCGTACGGGCCCTCCGCCGAGCTGGCCGAGAAGAACCCTGAAATGGTCACGTTCGAGCCTTTCAACACCGCCCTGCACACCAAGGAATGGAACGTGGATCCGGAGCACTGGGAGCGGCAGATCACGGCGTGGCTCCGGCGGCAGCTGGCGCCCCGCGCCAACCCCGGGGACCAGGAGCCTGCGGCCGGGAACTCCACGCCGGACTGACGGGACACGGCGAATCTGGCCGGGTTGGGCAGCTGCTTGGGACAACCCCGCCGCCGCCGCTGCCGCCTCCTGCCGCCGCGTCGCGCCGCGGCCATTCTGGGGCATCAGTCGTGCCGGGTCCCGATCCTGGCGGTGCGGGCGGCCGTGAGCCGAATGAGCTCGGCCGGATCAAGCTCAATGTCCAGCCCGCGCCGTCCGCCCGAGACGAGGATGGTCGCCAGCTCCAGGGCGCTGTCGTCCACCACCGTGGGGGAGGACTGGCGCTGTCCGAGCGGGGAGATGCCGCCGAGTACGTAACCGGTCCGCCGCTGCGCCGCGGCCGGGTCCGCCATCGCGGCCTTCTTGCCGCCCAGCGCGGCAGCCATGGCTTTGAGGTCCAGGGTTCCGCTGACAGGCACGACGCCGACGGCGAGCCGGCCGTCGACGTCGACCATCAGGGTTTTGAAGACCCGGGCCGGGTCGATGCCCAGGATTTCCGCCGCTTCGAGCCCATAACTGGCCACCGCCGGATCATGGGTATAGGGGTGGACGACAAAGGGAACTCCGGCGGCCGCGAGTGCCGCGGTGGCCGGAGTTCCCTGGGACGGAAGCTTGCGGGCCATGCCGGGTGACGTTCCTGTCGCCCGGGCTCAGGACTGTGCCGGCTGCCGCGGGACCAAAGCGGCGACCTTGCGCTTGATCCGGCCCAGCATGGCCGTCATGCCGCGCATGCGCAGGGGAGTGATGGCGCGGGTGAGGCCGAGCTGCTCGGGCATGTCATCCGGCACGGCAAGGATTTCCGCGGCGCTCAGGCCGTCCAGTCCTTCATGGAGTACCCCCGCGAAACCCCGGGTGGTCGGGGCTTCCTTGGGTGCCTTGAAGTAGAGCCGGACGCGCTCCGGCGCCCCGCCGTCGGACGGTTCCGTCTCAATGGTGAGGAACAGCGGAGTCTGGCACTCCACCACCTGCTCCAGCAGTTCCGGGTGGTCCCGGAGCCGCTCCGGAAGCTCCGGGAGTCCCTGCGAGAACTCCAGGAGCAACTGCAGCCGCTCGGGTTCGGTCACGGCCTGAAAATCGTCAACAATATCCGCCAGCGCGGCGGGGAGGGCAGAAGTATTCATCACTCCCAGCTTACGCACGCACGGCAAGAGTGTCCCGGTCGCGGCCGAAGGTTGCATCCCGGATTCATGCGTGAAGGCCGTGATCCGGGGACTTTGGGCTAGCGGCCGGCCGGAACCGTGCCGCGTTCAGGACCCTTGACGATCGGGACGCGCACGGCGTTGCCCCACTCGGTCCAGGAACCGTCGTAGTTGCGGACCGTGTCGAAGCCCAGCAGGTACTTCAGCGCAAACCAGGTGTGGCTGGACCGCTCGCCGATCCGGCAGTAGGCCACGACGTCATCGCCTTCGCTGAGCCCGGCTTCGCCCAGGTACAGCGCCTCAAGCTCGCCGCGGTCGCGGTACGTGCCGTCCTCGGCCGCCGCACGGGCCCACGGGATGGAGGCGGCGGTGGGGATGTGCCCGCCGCGCAGTGCCCCTTCTTCCGGGTAGGCCGGCATGTGGGTGCGCTGGCCGGTGTACTCCTCGGTTGAGCGGACATCGATCAGCGGTTTGCCGAAGTGGGCAAGCACGTCGTCCTTGAAAGCGCGGATCGGGGCATCGTTGCGTTCCACCACCGGGTACGTCCCGGGAGCAGGCACTGTGGTTTCGGTCGTGAAGGGGCGGCCCTCGGCAATCCACTTGTCGCGGCCGCCGTCCAGGAGCCGGACGTCCTCGTGGCCGAAAAGCGTGAACACCCACAGGGCGTAGGCAGCCCACCAGTTGGACTTGTCGCCATAAATGACCACCGTGCTGTCCCGGGAGATCCCCTTGGCGGCAGCCAAGGCGGCAAACGCCTGGCCGTCGACGTAGTCGCGGGTGACCTCGTCGTTGAGGTCCGTGTGCCAGTCGATCTTGACCGCGCCCGGGATGTGGCCGGTTTCGTACAGCAGCACGTCCTCGTCCGACTCCACCACCACGAGCTTGCCGCCGTCGAGCCCCCCGGCGTCAATCGCCGCGGCGAGCCAGTCGGTGGATACCAAACGCTCGGGGTGTGCGTAGGCGGCGAACTTCTCGTTCTGCTCAACGGGGTAGGACATGGTGATGGCCTTTCACTGAAACGGTCAGGAGGCCGGGCGCAGAAAAAAGCATGCGCGGCGCCGGGCCTTTTACAACACTAGTCACGGGCCGGCGGGAATGCTCCACCGGGTTCACGCGGGGAAATGTGGTCTTGCTCACGCCCGCCGCCGGTTCGCGCCCGCGCACGCGGGGCGGGGGCGCTGTGCCGGTATTCTTGCTGGGGACAAGTGACCAGCAGAACGGACCACCTTGGTACATATCGAACAGCTCGCCGCCCGCACGCCGTCAGTCTCCGTGGACGAGCTCCTCAACGGGTTCTATCCGTCGCCCCGGTTCGGTGAGGTCTCGTTTTCCAGCTACCGGCCCGATCCGGCCCAGGCCAGCCAGGCGCACGCGGTCCGCGCGCTGGAGCACTTCGCGGCGGGCGTAGGTGCGCGCGACGGTGACGGCCTGTTCAAGCGGCTCTTCGGCAAGAAGGACACTTCCCGGGCGGGCATCTACCTTGACGGCGGATTCGGCGTCGGCAAGACCCACCTCCTGGCGTCGCTGTGGCACGCCGCCCCCGGGCCCAAGGCCTTCGGCACGTTCGTCGAATACACCAACCTCGTCGGGGCGCTCTCTTTCCGCAAGACCGTTGAAGCCCTGAGCCACTACAGGCTCGTGTGCATCGACGAATTCGAACTCGACGATCCGGGCGACACTGTGCTGATGTCCCGGCTCATGCGCGAACTCGCCGACGCCGGGGTGAAGCTCGCCGCGACCTCCAACACTTTGCCGGGTTCCCTGGGCGACGGGCGCTTCGCCGCCGTCGACTTCGCCCGCGAAATCCAGGTGCTGGCGGACCAGTTCGACGTCGTGCGGATCGACGGAGAGGACTTCCGGCACCGCGGCCTCCCGGCGGCGCCTGCGCCGCTGCGCAACGATGACCTGACCCACCACATGCAGGCCGAATTCGACGGCAAGACCGTGGCCCGCGACGAGTTCAGCACGCTGATCAACCACCTGGCCGGCGTGCACCCCAGCCGCTACCGGCAGCTCCTGGATGGAATCGAAGGCGTGGTCTGGAAGAACGTGCACACCATTACGGAGCAGGCCGTGGCGCTGCGGTTTGTGGTGCTGGCGGACCGGCTGTACGACAAAGACGTGCCCATCCTCGCCAGCGGCGTGCCGTTCGACCAGCTGTTCACCGAGGAAATGATGACCGGCGGGTACATGAAGAAGTACTTCCGCGCCGTCTCCCGGCTGACCGCGCTGGCCCGCGAGGGGCAGAACCACGAGCCATCCTGAGCCGAAAAGGAAACCGGTACGCCGGTAGCTTTCCGGGCATTGCATCACGGGTTCACTCCAGGCCCGTCCTGAGGTTTCGGATGGGCCGTAAGTGGCCCAGTGTTCCCTGCTCTTGCGGCGCCAGTTTCCTGCTTTTGCGCCGTTAAACGCCGAAGGTGCCGGCGCCGCCTCTCGGCGGGACCGACACCTCGCTGACGTACCTGGGTCAGAGGCCCTGCTGCCGGGGAGTCCCGGCTACAGGGGGCACATCCGCGACGGGAGTCTGCTCGGCGACCGGGGCCGCTTTGGGCCGGTCGTCGGCGTTATCCACGAAGTTGGAAGCACCCTTCTGCACTGCATCGACATTGTCGGCGTACTTGCCGCCGGTCTTAGAGTCGACGAAATCGCCGGCCTTGTCGATGCCGTCCTTGATGGCCTGTTCGTTGCCACCAATGACTTGCTGAGCCTTGCCCTTCAGATCGTCAAGTAAACCCACGGGCACCTCCCTTCGGTCGCGGAGCCAGTTCGCTCCTCCGGCTTTCGATACTACCGACCGGTACAGGTCATGCCAAGAGCCGGCGGCCAATTTCAGGACAACTGTCAAGAGTCTTGTGGCCCAGACCGATTCGCAGGTGCTGGGAAATCAGATCCCGTAGCGGTCTCGGGATCTCGCGGGTCCGACCCCAATGCGCCCAGGTAAGGGGTCAAGCGGCATGAAAAAAGCAGCTCCAGAAGGAGCTGCTTGATGGTGGGCGATACTGGGATCGAACCAGTGACCTCTTCCGTGTCAGGGAAGCGCGCTACCGCTGCGCCAATCGCCCGCAACCGGAAGAATCCGGAGTGGATTTATGTGAATCTAATACATAAGAGAGCGGACGACGAGATTCGAACTCGCGACATCCACCTTGGCAAGGTGGTGCTCTACCAGCTGAGCTACGTCCGCAATATGAAGTCCATGCCGGCCTGGCCGGTGGTGCTGCATCAAGCAAGTTTCCTTGCTTTGGTGGGCGATACTGGGATCGAACCAGTGACCTCTTCCGTGTCAGGGAAGCGCGCTACCGCTGCGCCAATCGCCCATTTCATCCGGCCTAAACCGGACACCATGGTTTTCACCGAGGTGGGTACGGGATTCGAACCCGTGTATACGGCTTTGCAGGCCGCTGCCTCGCCTCTCGGCCAACCCACCGTGTAAGCAGGATTCCGAAGAACCTTTGCCGTGACAGTGTCCTGCGAGCGGACGACGAGATTCGAACTCGCGACATCCACCTTGGCAAGGTGGTGCTCTACCAGCTGAGCTACGTCCGCATTATTGGAGTGGATTTCCGTGCCGCATTCGGCATTTCCTCGCGTTCCAACGAGTAAGAACTCTATAGGAGGTTCTGGGAATCTACAAATCGAGGAGCCTCGACCCCGTCTCGATGCCCTTACTTCCTTGATTTCTAGGCGATTTTGCTAATTACAGCCCTGTAATTCCCGCTGCGATGGCCTTTGGTCAGGGGCGGCGGCCCACAATGCCGGTCCGCGCTTGGGACATGGGTCTCGGGGCGAGGATTTCTGCGCGGCAGTCGGGGAGGAGGAAAGTGGGCGAGGAGGAAAGCGATGTCCGGGCATCGAGTAAGAGAGTGCCGCCGGGTAAGACTGTGGCGTCGCGGGACCAATGTGGCGCGGCCGATTTCTAAAATCCGGCCGGGTGGGCTAGCATTCAATGTCGTTGGGGCGATTGGCGCAGTGGTAGCGCGCTTCGTTCACACCGAAGAGGTCACTGGTTCGAACCCAGTATCGCCCACCAACGAAATGGCCCGTTCCGCTGCATCAGCGGAACGGGCCATTTTGCTTTTCACCGTTGTCTGACCCCCGTGAAAGAGTTTCTTTATGACCGCCCCACTCCTCGCTCATGCCACTGATCACGGCCGCATGTACGCACGCTCAACATCGGCACAGTTCTCCGTTCCCTCGATCACTACGGTGATCGGCCAGCAGCCACACGGGCTGGACGGCTGGTTCGGATACATGGGCGCTAACAGCCTGGCCCAGGACCCTGAGCTCCCTGGCATCCTGGGGAGCCCCGCCAAACTGCGTCAGGCGGTTAGTCGGGCAGCCAAGGCCGCCGAATCTTACCGGGACGAGGCAGCCAAGCGAGGGGACCGGGTCCACAACTATTGCGAGCAAGTGGCACTGCGCGCACTCGGCCGGCCGCATCAGATGAAGGAAACACGCGAAGCGCTGGCCGCCAATGGTGAAGAAGCCTTCGCGGCACGCTTTGACGAATGGTGGGAACTCTTCCAGGTCGAACCCGTTGCTCCGGAAATCACGGTGTGGAACAAGACGGTCGGCTATGCCGGCACCTTGGACCTTGTGGCGAGAATCAATGGTCGGACCTGTCTCATCGATTACAAGACCAAAGGGACCAGCCGGGACGGCACCGTGAAACCGCTGGATGACAAAGTGGTGATGCAGCTCGTGGCCGGCATGAAGGCAGAGGAAAGCTTGGTTGATCCCGTGGCGGGGGAGTGGGAGGCGTGGAAGCACGGCGAGTCCCCGATCCTCTTGGCCGTGGCGGTGGGCGAGACGGAAGTCCGTCCGCAGCGGGCCAACCCCGACGTTTTGAAACACCACTGGTGGAAATTCTGTGCGCTGCGCCGGGTCTGGGAGATGTCCGCCGACACAGCCGCTGCCGGGGCAGCCCTGCTCCCGCTCGCGCCTCCCGTTAAGCGCTGAGTCTGCCCTGACCTGTTCGAGCCAAGTCGAGTCGAGTCAAGTCGCGCCGCAGCTGGGGCTTGGGGCGTAGTGTGGCGATCATCTCCCGGGCCAGCCACGCTAGGACCGTCCTTATGCCTTAGGGATTCTTTCTGGTGTCTCGGCCGCCGCGCTGCCCCGCCATCCTTTTCTGAACTGTATGGCCTGAATTGACGCTGCCGCACTGTATGGCCTGAATTGACGCTGCCGCACTGTATGGCCTGAATTGACGCTGCCGCGGGCGGGTCGCTGTGTTGCGGCGGTCATCCCGGGCGTCGGTCCCCACTTGGACTTTTTCTTGGCTGCGGTTGGACGGCCATGACTATTAGCCCGTGACTATGCGGGGGTGGTGAGGTTGGCGGGGTTGAAGGAGTGGTTGCGGCGGGGCCGTTGGCGCGGGTCGAGGTGGGGTGGCGGGATGAACCAGGGGATGCCTCGTCTGACGTGGATGGTCCAGTGTTCCTTGTGGATCACGTGGTGGTGGTGGGAGCAGAGCAGCACGCCGTTTTCGGTTCCGGTGGTTCCGCCGTGGGACCAGTAGGTGATGTGGTGGGCCTCGCACCAGGTGGCCGGGATGGTGCAGCCGGGGAAGGCGCAGCCGCGGTCGCGGGCGATGAGGGCCTTGCGGTGGTGTGGCGGGAAGATTCGGGAGGCCCGGCCGATGTCCAGGATCCGTCCCTCGCCGCCGAGCAGGACGGGGATGATGTCGGCGTCGCAGGCGATTTTCCGCACGGTCGAGGCCGTGACCGGGCCGGTGAACAGCAGCGATCCGGTCTCCTGCACCGCTCCCGGGTGCCGGAACGCCCGGTCTGCCGGGTCCGTTCCGTTGTCAGCCGCGGCCGCTGTCGTTGCCGGGTCTGTAGGTCCGGCGGTGCTTTCGGCGGCGGTGCCTTCGGCGGTGGTGCCGAGCCGGGTCAGCAGGTCCCGGTAGTCGATGGTGACCATGACCTGCGGGCGCAGCCCGCCGGCGGCGGGCAGGGAGCCGGCGGCCAGGGCCACCTTGCAGCCCCCGACCAGGCCGTCGAGCAGCTTCTGCGCCCGGGAACGCAGGTCCAGGCCCGCAGCGCCCGGATCCTCCGCGCCGGGACGGTCATCCATTGTGGGACGATCCTGCACTGTGGGACGGTCCTCCACTGCGGGACGGTTCTGCACGGCGGGCATGGCAGCCTGATCAGGGGCGGTGTCCGGGATGCCCAAATCCTCCGAAACGCCGGCAGCCTGGAATCCGCAGGCCGACGCGCCAGGGGCGGCGCTGACCGTCCCGTCCGGGGAAGCGCCGACGGGAGCGGAATTCCAGCCGGTAGCAGCGAAGACGGCGGAACCCCAGCCGGCGGCAGTGCCGGCGGCCGAAGTCTCACCGGCATCAGAATCCCACCCCCTCGAAACGCCCGTCGCGGAACCCTCACCGGAGCCGGAACCCCAGCCGGCCGCTCCCTCGTGGGAGGCGCCGCCCGTCGCGGAGCCCTCGCCGGAGGCGGGGCCCTCGGCCGCGCCGGCGGCTAGGGGTGTGTCCGTGTTTACGGTGCCGGTGCGGGGGTTGGCGCCGGTGTTCATCACGGTGAGGAGGTGTTCGAACTGGTCGGTGGTCGCGAAGATCTCGAGGTGGTGCAGGCCGTGGCGCTGGCGGCGGATGAAGGCGCCCTGGAGCTGGCGCAGGACCTCCTCGGAGGGTTCGGCGCCGTCCTGGTCCAGCGCGTCGGTCCAGCCGCGGGCGACCCGGGCCAGGAAGTCCTGATCGTTATCGGCGGCCGTGCGGGTCAGGGCGTGTTCCATCCGGGCCGCGGCCTCCGCATCACAGACATGCCCGACCCGGTCCAGTGCGGCGGTGATGATCGTCGCGGCCCGGGAGGCGATCTCGCCCGCGGCGAGGGCGGCGCCGAGTTCCTCGTGCACGGCGGTCACCAGCCGGTCGGCCAGCCCCTGCCGGGGCAGCAGACGCTCGGCCAGGGCGAGCCGGCGCCGGACCTCCGCCGCGCCGATCAGCAGCCGCGCCCGCAGGAACTCCACGGTGTTCCGATACCCGTCATCCACGGCAGCCCCGCCGGCCACAGCGGGAGCCCCGCCGGCTACAGCCGGGGACACCGCCCCAGGTGAAACATCCTCCCAGGCCACAGCAGCACCGGCCAGGCCAGCCGCGCCGGCCGTGACGGTCTCGGCGGCTGCCGCAGGAGACGCCGGCGCGGACCCTGAGGCGTCGTCGCGCCAGCCGGTGGTCCACGAGGTGTTCGCCTTCATGGGGTCCGCCGCGGATTGTTTCCGGGCCCGGTCCACCGCGGACGCCGCGACGACCTGAAGGTACTCCACTGTGCGGGAGATTTCCTCCACGCTGCCGGCGAAGTCCGATGCCGCCGCCAATCCCCAGGACGCTGCGTCCTCGACCGCCGTGGAGCTCACGGCCCGGAGCGCGGCCAGGGCGCCGTCCACCCCGAGCTGCCGGGCCCGGACCGTGTCCCGGTCCGCACCCAGCCCCTCGTCTTCGAAAGGAATGAAATCCCTGGCGGCTTCCATGACTCAAATCTAGTTGGGAGGTCAGACATTCCTGGCGGGCATCGTCCATCACCACCGGCAGGCGCATCGCCTTGGACCCTGGCGCCTTGGACTCTGGCGCGCTGGACTCTGACGCCGTGGACCGCGACGCCCGGACGGCCCGCAACGCCGGCAGGGTCTTCACGAAACGTACTGAAACGCCCGCGGGATCCTGGACAAACGTACTGAAACCAAGCTGCCGCCCGCGACGGCCCCGACGAAACGCAGTGTAAACCAAGCGAAACGAAGTGCAACTAAACTGGACTGGATCCCTAGCCGCCCATCGTGAGGACAGATTGCACATGGCCATTTTGAATATCCGCATCATCGGCGATCCTGTGTTGCGCACAGTCGCGGATCCCGTGACGGAATTCGGGCCTGAACTGGCAAAGCTCGTCGCCGATATGACCGAAACCATGGAGGATGTCGAGGGTGCAGGCCTGGCCGCCCCCCAAGTCGGTGTGAGCCTGCGCGTCTTCACCTACCGGATCGGCGGCGTGGAGGGCCACATCATCAACCCCGTCCTGGAAAACAGCGAGGACTTCCAGCCGGACCAGGTCGAGGGCTGCCTGTCGATCCCGGGCCTCGGCTTCCCCGTCCGCCGGCATCGCCAGACCCGTGTGACCGGGGTGGATCTCCACGGAGACCCCGTCACTGTCGAGGGCGAGGGCATGCTGGCGCGCTGCTTCCAGCATGAGACCGACCACTTGGACGGCGTCCTCTACACGGACCGGCTGGAGGGCGATGACCGCAAGGCGGCCCTGCGCGCCATCCGCAATGCCAACTACGACGCCATCACCGAGCAAACAACGTCGAAGCGCGCGAAGACTGTGGGATCGAGCTTCGGCGGGTCCAGCTTCGGATCCACCCCGTGAGGGTACTTTTCGCAGGAACCCCGGCCGTTGCCGTGCCGTCACTGGACGCCTTGATTGACGCTGGGTTCGACGTCGTCGCCGTCCTGACCCGCCCGGACGCGCCTCTGGGCCGCAAACGGGTGCTGACGCCGTCGCCCGTGGCGGCCCGGGCCGCAGAGCTTGGCATCGAGATCATCCACGCCGCCAAGGTGGATGCCGAGGTCACTGCCCGCATCGCCGGCGCTGCGCCGGACGTTGCGGCGATCGTTGCATATGGCGGACTGATTCCCCGTGCGGCCCTGGATGTTCCCCGCCACGGCTGGGTGAACCTGCACTTCTCCCTGCTGCCGGCCTGGCGCGGCGCCGCTCCCGTGCAGCGCGCGGTGATCGCCGGCGACGACGTCACCGGTGCCGTCACCTTCCGGCTTGAGGAAGGGCTGGACACAGGCCCCGTCTTTGGAACACTCACCGAGACCGTGCACGACGGCGACACCGCCGGGGCGCTGCTGGAACGGTTGTCCCACAGCGGTTCGATCCTGCTGGCCCAGACGCTCTCCGCCATCGATGCGGGCAAGGCCGTCGCGCTGCCGCAACAGGGAGACGTGAGCCTCGCACCCAAGCTCAGCCTCGAGGACGGCCGGCTGGACTGGCGGCAGCCCGCACTGGCGATCGGACGCAGGGCCCGCGGCGTCACGCCCGAGCCCGGCGCCTGGACCATGCTGGACGGCCAACGGATCAAGCTGGAGCCGGTGCGCCCCGCCCCGGAGTCGGCTGCACTGAAGCCCGGGCAGCTGGCCCTGGACGGCAAACGCGTTCTGGTGGGCACGGGCTCCCACCCGGTGGAATTGACCCGGATCCAGCCTGCGGGCAAGAAAATGATGGCCGCCGCCGATTGGGCGCGCGGACAGGCAACACTTGAAAGCGTGGTATTCGAATGAGTGAGTCCGGGACAAGCGGCAGCGGCCGCGGCAGGGGCCACCAGCCCCGCGGACAGAATGGCGGCCAAAGCGGTGGCCAGGGTGGCGGCCAGTCCGGCTCCCGGTCAGGCGGCCAGAGCGCTGGCCAGGGTGCCCGCGGCGGCGCCCGGCGTGACGCCCAGGGCCGGGAGCGCAACCGCGGACCGCAGCGCGGCTTCACCGAGAACGCGCCCTCCCAGCGGACCCGGCGGGCCGATCCGGCCCGGCTCGTGGCCTTTGAAGTGCTCCGCGCCGTGGCAGCCGAGGACGCTTACGCGAACCTGGTGTTGCCGGCCCGGATCCGGCACCACGGGCTGGATAAGCGCGACGCCGGTTTCGCGACCGAACTCAGCTACGGCGCCCTCCGCGGCCAGGGAACGTACGACGCCATCTTGGCGCGCTGTGTCGACCGGCCGCTGGATCAGCTGGACCCCGCGATCCTGGATGCCCTCCGGATCGGCGCGCACCAGCTGCTCGCCATGCGGGTGCCCGCCCATGCGGCCTTGGACCAGACAGTAGGGCTGGCCCGCGCGGTGATCGGTGCCGGCCCGTCGGCGCTGATCAACGCCGTGCTGCGCAAGGTCTCAGCCCACACCCTCGATGAGTGGCTCGAACTGCTGCTCAGCTCCGAAACCGATGCCACCACGGTCGCGTCCATCCGCTTCGCCCACCCGGAGTGGATCGTCCGCGCACTTCGCCAATCGCTGGTGGCCCACGGCCGGCCGGCTGCCGAGATCGATGATCTCCTCGAAGCCGACAACGCCGCGCCCGTGGTGAACCTCGTGGCGCTGCCCGGGATCGGCAGCCTGGATGAGGCTCTGGAAGGCGGGGCCACCCCGGGCGAACTCGTCGAGGGATCGGCGCTGTCCAGTGGTGGTGACCTTGGCCGGCTCGCCTCGGTCCGTGACGGCAGCACCCGGGTCCAGGACGTGGGCTCGCAGCTCGTTGCCCGCGCCATGGCCGCCGTCGACCTCGACGCCGGCAGCGGGCAGCCCGGCGGGCAGCCAGTCGCAAAGGATCCAGAAGATCACGACGTCGACGGCGGCGGGGAACAGGGGCCGGGACGTAACAATGCGGGGGAGCGCTGGCTGGACCTGTGCGCCGGGCCCGGAGGCAAGGCCGCTCTGCTCGGTGCCCTCGCCCTGCAGCGGGGCGCCCACCTGCTGGCCAACGAATCCGCCGCGCACCGTGCCAAGCTGGTCCGCCAAGCCCTCGCCGCCGTTCCTCGGGACACCTGGGAGGTCAGGACCGGAGACGGCCGCGACCTCGGGGCCGAGCAGCCCGAGTCCTTCGATCGGGTCCTCGTCGACGTCCCGTGCACCGGGCTCGGGGCTTTGCGCCGCCGGCCGGAATCGCGTTGGCGGCGCACGCCCAAGGACCTCGTGGATCTGGGTCCGCTGCAGCGGCAGCTCCTGAACTCCGCCCTCGATGCCGTCAAGCCCGGTGGCGTGGTGGCTTACGTGACCTGTTCCCCGCACCCGGCGGAGACGACCGCCGTCGTGAGTGATGTCCTGCGCAAGCGCGAGGACTTGGAACTGCTCGACGCCGGCGCGGCGCTGGACAGCGTCAGCCTCACCGGCCACCTCGGGGCCGGCCACGAGCTCACCGCCCAGCTGTGGCCGCATGTGCACCACACGGATGCCATGTTCCTGGCCCTCATCCACAAGAAAGCCTGAACGCCCAGCGATACTAGCCAGGAGCCGCCTTGCAGGACGCGTCCTGCAAGGCGCCTTGTGGCCCACGACTTTCATCAGAACGAGACTTCATCAAAACGAGAAGGAATCCCGCATGACCAAGTGCTGCATCAACCCGAGCATCCTTTCCGCCGACTTCGCCAACCTTGAGGCGGAGCTGGCCCGGATCAGCAACGCGGATGCCGTGCACGTCGATGTGATGGACAACCACTTCGTGCCCAACCTTTCGCTGGGCCTGCCCGTGGTGCAGCGCCTGCAGGAAATCAGCCCCGTGCCGCTGGACGCGCACCTGATGATCGAACACGCCGACCGCTGGGCTCCGGCCTATGCCGACGCGGGCGTGGCCTCCGTGACGTTCCACGCCGAGGCATCGATCGCCCCGATCAAACTGGCGCGGGAACTGCGGGCCCGCGGGGCCAAGGCGGGGCTCGCGCTCCGGCCCGGGACCGGCGTCGAACCGTTCCTGGACATGCTGGGCGAACTGGACGTGCTGCTGATCATGACCGTGGAGCCGGGCTTCGGGGGCCAGGAATTCCTGGACCTGACGCTGCCCAAAATCCGGCGGGCCCGGGCGGCAATCGACGGCTCGGGCCTCAAGGTGGCGCTGCAGGTCGATGGCGGCATCACCGAGGACACCATCTTCCGGGCCGCCGAAGCCGGAGCGGACGTGTTCGTGGCAGGATCGGCCGTCTACGGCGCGGAAGACCCTGCCGACGCGATCGAACGGCTCCGGGCAGCCGGAAGCCGCTGAGCCAGCCGGGCTCCGGTCAGGGAACTGTCGTCAGAGAGCTACCGTCAGTGAACGGCGCGCAAACATGACCCGGACCGTAATGTGCGGAGCCGGGAATAGGCGGAGTCCGGCCCCGGTTGTGTCAGAATAACAACACACATACGTGCTCCGGGGTCGGTGTAAGTCCGAACCGGCGGTGACAGTCCGCGACCCGCGCGCCAGTGCCCTTCCCCGGAAGGACGCCGGCAAACGGTTGAATCGGTGAAATTCCGGTACCGACAGTTAAAGTCTGGATGAGAGAAGCACGTACAGCTGTTACTGCGGCGCCCTCAAGGCGTCGCATGATTGTGCTGTCGTAAACCCCCGGAGCCATCGCGGTTCTTGAGGGAAGGAACGACACACACATGAACTTTCTGCGATGGCTCTTCGAAGCACAGATCCCGGTTGGCGGATCTGTCCTGATTCTTCGCGAAGTGCTTGGCAACATCTTTGGCCTGGCCAGCGCCCTGGGCGGCATGCGCCGCCGGGTCTGGGCCTGGCCGGTCGGCATCGCCGGCAACCTCCTGCTCCTGACCGTCTTCCTCGGCAACGTCTTTGGTTCGGCCGCGCCGGCCACCCTGTGGGGCCAGGCCGGACGCCAGATCATGTTCATCGGCGTCGCCTTCTACGGCTGGTATCGCTGGCGGCAGGGCGCACACGCGGACGACGCCGGTGCAGCCATCGCGCCGCGCTGGGCCGGTAACACGACCCGGCTGATCCTGGCGGCCTCACTGGTGGCAGGCACCGTTGCGCTCACCCCGCTCTTCGATTCGCTCGGGTCCTATCCGCCCGTCTGGGCCGACGCCTGGACGTTCGTGGGCTCCCTGCTCGCCACCTACGGGATGGCACGCGGCTGGACGGAATTCTGGCTCATCTGGGTCGCAGTGGACATCGTGGGCGTCCCGCTGCTCTTCAGCGCCGGGTACTACGCCAGTGCCGTCATGTACCTGTTCTACGGCTTCTTCACCCTGGCCGGGTTCTTCGTCTGGTGGCGCGCTGCCAAGGTGCCGCGCGCTGCGGCCGTGCCCGCCGGCCAGCCTGCGGCCGGGTCTGAATCGGAGGTAGCGGACTCTGACGTTGCCCGCTCTGATCTGGCGGTCCGGGCATGAGCAGCGGTCATCTCGCCGCGGCGTCCGCATTCGGTGCGCCGGATGCCGCCGGGCCCGACGCCCAAGTTCCGTTCAGCGCCGCCGAGCGTGCCGCGATGCAGGCTGCCCTCGCGGCCGCGGCGCAAGGCCCGCGGGGCGCCAACCCCCTCGTGGGCGCCGTGGTGATCGGCACCGACGGAACGCCCCTCGTGAGCGGTTACCACCGCGGAGCCGGGACGCCCCATGCCGAAGCCGACGCCATCGCCCAGGCGAAGGCGGCCGGCCTGGACCTCAGCGGCGCTGCGATCGTGGTGACCTTGGAACCCTGCAACCACTGCGGACGCACCGGGCCCTGCGCCCAGGCGATCATCGAAGCGGGCATCACCGACGTCATCTACGCCGTCGACGACCCCCACGATCCGGCCGCCGGGGGAGCCGGGACGCTCCGCGCCGCGGGCGTCCGGGTCCGGTCCGGGCTGGCGGCCGAGGCCGCGCTGGAGTTGAACCGCCGCTGGTTCGACGCCGTCGCCGCCAAACGGCCCTTCGTCACCCTGCACATCGCGCAGACCCTGGACAGCCGCATCGCGGCCAGCGACGGCACCAGCCAGTGGATTTCCAGCCCGGAGTCCTTGGCCGACAATCACGCCCTCCGGGGCCGGATTGACGCGATCCTCGTCGGCACCCAGACGGTGCTCATCGACAACCCCCGCCTCACCGCCCGGAACTCCGACGGCGAAGCGGCCGGCAAACAACCGTTGCGCGCCGTCATGGGATACCGGGGCATTCCCGACGGCGCGGCCATCCACGGTAGCGACGGCAACGTCGTGCACCTCGCCACGCGCGATCCGCGTGAGGCACTGGACCAGCTGTTCGAAAGCGGCGTCCGGCACGTCATGGTGGAAGGCGGTTCCAGGATTCTGGGCGCGTTCCTGGCGGCCGGCCTTGTCGATGAACTCATTGTCTACCTCGCGCCGACGCTCCTTGGCTCCGGCACCGCGGCCCTCGAGGACCTCGGCATCACCACGCTGGCCGACGCCCAACAGTGGGAATGGGATCCGGCATCCGGAGGTGCCGTCCAGATCCTCGGCCGCGACCTCCGGCTTCACCTTCGCCCGGCCGGCCCCGCCGCCACCTCTCCTTCATCCGATACCACCCCGCACCGCACCGGCGCGGACACCGCCGCAGGAGGCAACTGATGTTTACTGGAATTATTGCCGAGCAAGGGAAGGTGCTGTCCATTGAGCGTAACGGCGACGTCAGTGCCACCGTTCGGCTGCACGCGCCCGGCACCACGGACGGCCTCGCCCTGGGCGGTTCCATCGCCGTCAACGGCGTCTGCCTCACGGCCACCCAGATCGACGGCAAGGACTTCAGCGTCGACGTCATGGGCGAGACCCTTGTGCGCAGCACCATCGGGGAACTCGCTGCGGGCGATCCAGTGAACCTGGAACGCTGCGTGCCCGCCGGGGGACGGCTGGACGGCCACGTTGTCCAGGGACATGTCGACGGCGTCGGCCAGCTCCTGGAACGCGAGGGACTCGGCAACTGGGACCGGCTCCGGTTCGGTGTGCCGGCCGGACTGGCACGGTACATCGCCGAAAAGGGATCCATCGCCGTCGACGGCGTCTCCCTCACCGTGAGCGCCGTCAGCCCGGCCCATGATCCCGCCCCCTGGTTTGAGGTCGGGTTGATCCCCACCACACTGGCTGAGACCGGCCTGGGCGGCAAACCGCTCGGCGGCCGGGTAAACCTCGAGGTCGACGTGCTGGCGAAATACACCGAGCGTCTGCTGGCCTTTGCCGGCGGATCGTCGCCAGCAGCTCACAGGGCATCGTCGGTTCCCGCCGCGGAAGCCGCACCCAGCGACGGGAGCGGGAAATGAGCCGCGTCAAAGACCAGCCCGGCCAGGACCTGGCCGGGGACCTTCGTGCCACCCTTGTTCCGGGCTCCGGCCGGGCAGCCCTCGATCCGATCGAGGATGCCATCCGTGCCATGGCGGCCGGACGTCCCGTCCTGGTGGTGGATAACGAAGACCGCGAGAACGAAGGCGACATCATTTTCGCCGCCCAGCACGCGACGCCGGCGCTCATGGGCTGGACGGTCCGCTACAGCTCCGGCGTGATCTGCGTGCCGCTCGACGCCGGCCGGGCCGACGCCCTCGCGCTGCCGCCGATGGTAGCCATCAACGAAGATTCCAAGGGCACCGCCTACACGGTGTCCTGCGACGCCGCGGTGGGCGTCAGCACCGGAATTTCCGCCACGGACCGCGCCCTGACGGCCCGCACGCTGGCCGATCCGCAAAGCCAGCCGAGTTCGCTGACCCGTCCCGGGCATGTTTTTCCGCTCCGCGCCGTTAAGGGGGGAGTACGGGAACGTCCCGGCCACACGGAGGCGGCCGTGGACCTGTGCCGGCTGGCCGGGCTGGAGCCCGTGGGAGTGATTGCAGAGCTTGTGGAGGACAACGGAGAAATGATGCGGCTGGACGGACTGCGCAGCTTCGGCCTGGAGCATGGCTGCCCCCTGATTTCGATTGCGGATCTGGTGGAGTACCTTGAAACGAAACAGCACGGCAGCCACACGCCGGATTCCGTCTGATGGAGGAGGAAGAGTGACGACTTCGGAGACCCGAGAAGAAATGGCCGGGGCGCGCAAGCCGCATCCGGTCAGCGCAGGCCCCATCGTCCAGCTGCCCACCGCGTTTGGCCACTTCGTGGCGCAGGCATGGACTGATCTGGCCACCGGTGCGGAGCACCTGGCAGTCAGTTCGCCGATGGCCCCCACTGACGGCCAGGCCCCGTTGGTCCGCCTCCACTCGGAGTGCCTCACCGGGGATGTGTTCGGCTCCTATCGCTGCGACTGCGGCGAGCAGTTGGCCTATGCGCTCGAGCTGATTAATGAACTGGGCGGCACGTTGCTCTACCTGCGCGGCCAGGAGGGCCGCGGAATAGGCCTGGCGAACAAGATCAAGGCCTACGCCCTCCAGGAAGCTGGGTTCGACACCGTCGAGGCCAACGAGCAGCTCGGGCTGCCCGTCGACGCGCGCTGCTACAAGGCCGCGGCCCAGATCCTCGCGGAGATGGGACTGCACGAGGTCCGGCTCCTGAGCAATAACCCGGACAAGCAGGACCGGCTCGCCCAGGCAGGCGTCAAGGTCGTGGAGATGGTCCCCACCGAGGTTCCCTCCAGGGAGCAGAACATCCGCTACCTGCAGACGAAAAAGGACCGGATGGACCACCTGCTGGTCCTGGACGTGGAACCCGCGCCCGCCGCAGGCCTGGCCGGCTTCGAGCACGACCAGGACTGACCGGAGCCCGCCGGGCCCCGACGCCCCCGATTCACCCGCCACCCCCCTTTCCCGCGTCATGCCGGCTGC
This sequence comes from Arthrobacter sp. YAF34, assembly GCF_052113245.1. Taxonomy (NCBI): domain Bacteria; kingdom Bacillati; phylum Actinomycetota; class Actinomycetes; order Micrococcales; family Micrococcaceae; genus Arthrobacter; species Arthrobacter sp. YAF34. The sequence continues at coordinate 37,019 of NZ_JBFRCV010000009.1, read as the reverse complement.
CCGGCAGGGCAGAGGGCCGGCGGACCAATCATCAGCCTCAACAGCAAGGAAGACTTCATGAGCGGCCACGGCGCCCCCCAGATTGACCTCAGCACCTTCAAGCCGGAAGAAACGTCCCAGCTCAAACTGGCCATTGTGGCAGCGAGCTGGCATACCCAGATCATGGACGGTCTCCTCGACGGCGCCCTGCGCGCCGCGAAGGACGCCGGCATCAGTGAACCGACGGTCCTCCGGGTGCCTGGCACGTTTGAGCTCCCCGTTGCGGCGGCCCGGCTGGCGCCGCACTTCGACGCCGTCGTGGCGCTGGGCGTCGTCATTCGGGGTGGTACCCCGCACTTCGAATATGTCTGCGAGGCGGCCACCGTGGGCCTGACCGAGGTCAGCGTCCGCACCGGTGTCCCGGTGGGCTTCGGCGTGTTGACCTGCGATACCGAACAGCAGGGGATCGACCGGGCAGGCCTGCCGGGTTCCACCGAGGACAAGGGACACGAGGCCGTCACCGCCGCACTGGCCACGGCAGTGACCCTCAAGCAGTTCGGCTGAGCCGGCGCACCGGCTAGCACCGGGCAGCCGGCACCCCGCCGGCTGCCCGGGTGTTTGTGACCTGCTGTGCAATGCCTCACATCCCGCCCGTCACGCAACGGCCCGGCAGGCGAACCCGCGCCGGAAGCAAGTAGGCTTGGGGGCGTGAAGAATTTCGAGTCGCTGTTCGCAGAACTGAGTGAAAAGGCAGCCGTCCGCCCGGAAGGCTCCCGCACCGTCGCCGAACTGGATTCCGGAGTCCACGGCATTGGTAAAAAGGTCGTGGAGGAAGCAGCCGAGGTCTGGATGGCTGCCGAGTATGAATCCGACGAAGCTGCCGCTGAGGAAATTTCGCAGCTGTTGTACCACCTGCAGGTTCTGATGCTCGCCAAAGGACTCACCCTGGAAGACGTCTACAAGCATCTCTAGCCGCGCACGCACCCGGACGCCCGGACTCATCCGGCGGATCCCGTGCACCGCGTGGCCGATGTGCCCCCACAGATCCTTCCAAACCCAAGAGAGACTTTTCCCATGCTTAGAGTTGCCGTCCCGAACAAGGGATCCCTGTCCGAAGCCGCCTCGGCCATGCTCGCCGAGGCCGGCTACCGTCAGCGCCGCGACGCCCGCGAGCTGGTCATGGTGGACCCGGACAACGATATTGAGTTCTTCTTCCTGCGCCCCCGCGACATCGCCGTCTACGTCGGCCAGGGAACGCTCGACGTCGGCATCACGGGCCGCGACCTGCTGCTGGACGCCGAGGTCGAGGCCGAGGAATTGCTGCCGCTCGGCTTCGCCGCTTCTACCTTCCGCTTCGCCGGCCCGGTGGGCGATTTCACCACCATCGACCAGCTCGAGGGCAAGCGCCTCGCCACGAGCTATGACGGGCTGCTGCGTGGCTACCTGGCCCAGCGCGGCATCAAAGCCAAGGTGGTCCGCCTCGACGGCGCCGTGGAATCCTCCGTGCGCCTCGGCGTCGCGGATGCGATAGCCGACGTCGTCGAGACCGGCACCACGCTCAAAGCCGCCGGCATGGAAATCTTCGGCGAGCCGATCCTGAACTCCGAGTCGGTGCTGATCGGCCGCAAGGGCGAGCAGAACCCGGCAACTGAGGTGCTGATCCGCCGGCTTCAGGGCGTCCTGGTGGCCCGGCAGTACGTGATGATGGACTACGACATCCGCAAGGAGCTCGTGGAGCAGGCCGCCGGACTCACCCCGGGCCTGGAATCGCCCACCGTCTCGCCGCTGCGCGATTCGGATTGGGTGGCCGTCCGCTCGATGGTGCCCAAGCGGGAAACCAACCGGATCATGGACGAGCTCTACGACCTCGGCGCCCGTGCCATCCTGGTCAGCAGCATCCACGCCTGCCGCATCTAGGCGCGGCAGCCGCCGAGTCCCTCCAGCAACACCCTCCAGCAGACCAGGAGAAGTCATGACTGTAGCCGTGCGCGTCATCCCGTGCCTCGACGTCGATGCCGGCCGCGTGGTCAAGGGCATCAACTTTGAAGGCCTTCGCGACGCCGGGGACCCGGTGGAACTGGCGCACCGCTACGACAACAGCGGCGCCGATGAACTGACCTTCCTCGATGTCACCGCCTCCTCCGGCAACCGCGAAACCACGTTCGACGTCGTCCGCCGCACCGCCGAGGAAGTCTTCATCCCCCTGACGGTCGGAGGCGGCGTCCGTGGGGTGGCCGAGGTGGACAAACTCCTGCGCTGCGGCGCGGACAAGGCGGCCATCAACACCGCGGCCGTCGCCCGGCCGGACGTCATCGACGAGATCACCCGGCACTTCGGTTCCCAGGTCCTGGTGCTTTCCCTCGACGCCCGGCGCACCCGCCCGGGATCGCAGCCCACCGCCTCCGGCTTCGAAGTCACCACCCACGGCGGACGCCAGGGGACCGGGATCGACGCCATCGCGTGGGCCAGGGAGGCGGCGGACCGCGGGGTGGGGGAGATCCTGCTCAACTCGATCGACGCCGACGGCACCAAGGACGGCTTCGACGTCGAGCTCATCCGCCTGGCCCGGGCCGCGGTCAAGGTCCCGCTCATCGCCTCCGGCGGCGCGGGCAAGCCGGAGCACTTCCCGCCGGCGGTGGCAGCGGGCGCCGACGCCGTCCTGGCGGCCTCGGTCTTCCACTTCGGACCCCTCGACATGATCGCCCAGGTCAAAGCTGCGATCCGGCAGGCAGGCTTCGAGGTCCGCTAGTCCCCACCCGCCCCCTATCCTCGCAGGCTCGGACAGGGAACTCGGCGGGCGTGGGCCCACCACCCGCCCCCCCCCGCTTAAACCAACGCGGGGTCACTTAGCGCCCATCCCGGAGGGGATTATGGGCGATAAGTGACCCCGCGTTGCTGTGTTTGGGGGAGTGGCAGCTTAGAGCCCGACCTCGGCGGACTGCAGGAGCGCGACGGCGTCCGGCTGGCCCTCGAAGGTCACGAGGGCGTGGCGGGTGCGGCCGTGGGCGTGCATGAGGAGTTCGCCGGGCTCGCCGACGATCGCCACCGACACGGGGGCGCGCTTGGCCACATGCCGCGGACCGGACGGGCTCACCAGCACGATGCCCAGGTCCACGCCGCGGTACAGGATGGCCGCGCGCTTCACGAGTTCGTCCCACAGAGCCTCCGAGTAGGCCTGGTCCAGGGCCCGCGGGGCCCAGCGGTCCACGGCACGGCGGACGTCTTCGGTGTGCACAAAGTATTCGATCAGGTTGGAGCTCTCGTCCAGGGCCTTGATTCGCAACGGGGACAGCGCCGGGGGACCGGCACGGAAGGTGTTGACCAGCTTGGAGTAGTCCTCGGGAGTATTCAGGGTGGCGGCCAGCTCCGCCGTCGCCTGGTCCGAGGCCTTGGAGAGGCGCTTGATCAGCAGGCCCAGCCCGACGGCGACTTTTCGCTCGCGCAGGTAGAGGTGCGCGGCAAGATCGCGGGTGAGCCAACCCGCGCAGAGCGTGGCAGCATCAGGACCGGCCGCCAGCAGGGTTTCGGCCAGGACTTCTCGGGACGGTTCGACGAAATGCATCACTTGTGAAACTAGCACGAGACGGCCGCTCGTGGGCACAGGAATCGCCGCCGCAACCGTGCCTGGCGTCTACATCCGGCGGTCGAACCCGGAAGCCGTGGCGAATGCGCGCCGCGGCGAACGCGCCACTGTTAAGCGGGGTGGCGGAACCGCAGGCCGGACGCCTGCCCGGAGGCACTAGACTTGATCTGATGTCTGAGCAGCCCGCACCCGTCCCCAGCCCCGCCACCAGCGCCGTCCCCGCCAGTGCTGTCCCCGCCAGCGGCAGCCCCGTCAGCGGCAGCCCCGTCAGCGGCAGCCCGCTTCCGGCCGGTCTGGCGGAGGCCCTCAAGCGGGACAGCGCGGGCCTGGTGGCCGCGATTGTCCAGCAGTTCGATACCCATGAGGTCCTGATGCTGGGTTGGATGGACGACGAGGCCCTGCACCGCACCATGACGAGCGGCCGGGTGACGTTCTATTCGCGGTCCCGCCAGGAGTACTGGCGCAAGGGAGACACGTCCGGCCACGTCCAGTGGGTCAAGTCCCTCGCGATGGACTGCGACGGCGATGTCCTCCTGGTCCGGGTCGACCAGGTAGGCGCCGCCTGCCACACCGGAACCCGGACTTGCTTCGACGGGCGCGAGCTCGACGCCGTCGTCGGCCACGGAGGCTGAGCGAGCCAGGCAATGGAAAGCCGGCCACGCGCCCGGCACTCCCACAGCTTCACGAACCGGACCGCCGGTAGGATCGCATGACGGATCCGCCGCAGGCCCCAGACAGAACAGGCAGAAAGCACAGCCATGCAGGACCTTGGAATCATCAGCCCCGGCCTCGAAGAGTTCCGTGAACTCGCGGGGCACAGCCGCGTCATCCCTGTCCGGCTGAAGGTGCTGGCGGACGCCGAAACCCCGATCGGGCTCTATCGCAAGCTCGCCCACGGCCAGCCCGGGACGTTCCTGATGGAATCGGCGGCGGTCGGGGGAGCCTGGTCCCGCTACTCCTTCATCGGCTCCCGCTCCCGGGCCACGCTGACCACCAAGGACGGCAACGCGCACTGGCTGGGCCAGCCCCCGGTCGGTGTGCCGCTGGACGGCAACCCCGTGGACGCAATCCGGGATACCGTCGCGGCGCTCCGCACGGACCGCTTCGACGGCCTTCCGCCGTTCACCTCCGGCCTGGTCGGATTCCTGGGCTGGGAAACCGTCCGGCACTGGGAAAAGCTGACGAGCCCGCCGGAGGACGACCTCGAGCTGCCGGAAATGGCCCTCAACCTCGTCACGGACATGGCGGTCCACGACAACATGGACGGCACAGTCCTGTTGATCGCCAACGCCATCAACTTCGACAACAGCGCCGAACGCGTCGACGACGCGTGGCATGACGCCGTCGCCCGCGTCAAGGCCCTGCTGGAAAAAATCAGCCGGCCCGTGGAGCAGCCGGTCTCCGTGCTGGAACCCGCGGCCCTGGACTTCGCATCGAGCGTGCAGGAACGCTGGGACGAGTCCGACTACCTGGCCGCCCTGGACCGCGGCAAAGAGGCGATCGTGGACGGCGAGGTCTTCCAGGTGGTCATCTCCCGCCGCTTCGAAATGGAATGCGGCGCCGACCCCCTCGACGTCTATCGGGTCCTGCGGAACACCAACCCGAGCCCCTACATGTACCTCTTCAGCTTCGAGGACGCCGCCGGCCGCGAGTACACGATCGTCGGTTCCTCGCCCGAAGCCCTCGTCACCGTGACCGGCGACGAGGTCATCACCCACCCCATCGCCGGCTCACGGCCGCGCGGCAAGACCGTCGAGGCGGACAAGGCCCTGGCCGAGGAACTGCTGGCGGACGAGAAGGAACGCGCCGAGCACCTGATGCTGGTCGATCTGTCCCGCAACGACCTCTCCAAGGTCTGCGTCGCCGGATCAGTCGACGTCACGCAATTCATGGAAGTCGAACGCTTCAGCCACATCATGCACCTGGTGTCCACGGTGGTCGGCAAGCTCGCCCCGGCGGCCAAAGCCTACGACGTCCTGAAGGCCACGTTCCCGGCCGGCACGCTCTCCGGCGCGCCGAAGCCGCGGGCCCTGCGCCTGCTGGACGAACTTGAACCGCACCGGCGCGGCATCTACGGCGGAGTGGTCGGGTACCTGGACTTCGCCGGGGACATGGACATGGCGATCGCAATCCGTTCGGCTCTGCTCCGGGAAGGACGCGCCTACGTCCAGGCCGGTGGCGGCATAGTGGCCGATTCGGTCAACCCCACCGAGGCGCTGGAAACGGTCAACAAGGCCGCAGCCCCGCTCCGCGCCGTCCACACCGCGAGCTCGCTGCACAACATCACCGCAGATTCCATCACCGCAGATTCGCTGCCCGACGCCGGGTCGGTTACGGACTCCGCGTCGGTGCCCAACGCCGGGGCGGACTCCTGATGGGGACGCCGGAAGCTACCGTCAAGACCACCACTCGGGCCGTGCCCGGCTGGGCCCGCAAGTCCACCCTTGTCCTGGTGATAGCCGCCCTTGCGCTGGCAGTGTTCGGGACGACCACCCAGACGTGGCTCACCGTGCACCTCGATCCGGCGCAGCTGGGCGCGGCCGTGGCCAGCCAGAACGGCCTGCAGGTCCAGGGCAGCAAAGCCGCCACCACCGTGACGGCCCTGGCCCTCGTCGCCCTCGCCGGGGGCCTCGCGGCCTCCATCGCCGGGCGCGTCGCACGCTGGGTCATCACGGCGATCATCCTGCTGGCCGCCGCCGGCATCGTCGCCGCAGCAGCCGTCGTGCTGGCGGACCCGCTGTCCGCAGCGCAGGGATCGATCGCGGCCGCTACGGGGATTAGCGGCAGCAGCGTCCAGGTGGACCTCACAGTCTTCCCCGTCCTTGCCGTCGTCGCGGGCTCCCTGCTGGGAATCTGTGCCCTCGCGATCGTGCCGGCCGGCCGCTACTGGAAGAGCCGCACCAAATATGACGCGGCAGCCGCCGCGCCGGCCGCCGGGGAAACTGGTGAGACGGTAGCGCCCACGGACGAGATTGACAGCTGGGACCGGTTGTCCCGCGGTGACGACCCCACCTAAGCCGCTGCTGCGGCCAGTCCCGCAGCCCGGCGGCCCGGTAACGCGGCCAAAAAGAGTGCCAAAAAATGGCAGAATGTAAGCAGTATTCATCCTGAGGAGATTTCAATGAGCAAAGCCACTGTTCCCGCATCCACGTCCGCTGCGCCGAAGGGCGTCTTCGACGACGTCGACCACAGCGAAGCTCCGGGTCACGGCAACAGCCCGGCGGCGTGGACCTGTGTGATCGTGATGCTGATCGGCGCCCTCATTGCGTCCATCGCCTTCGTCATCGCCAACACGCCCGTCTTCATTGCGGGCGCAGCGGTCATGGTGATCGGTCTGCTCGCCGGCTGGGCCATGCGCAAGGCCGGCTACGGCGTCGGTGGCAGCAAGCTGAAGAACTCCGGCCACTGAGCGTGAGCGTTCTCGACGACATCAATGCCGGTGTCAGGGAGGATATGCAGGCGCGCCAGCGTCTGGTCACACTCGCGGAAGTGAAAGAGCGTGCCGCCGCTGCGGCGCCGGCCCGTGACGCCTGGGCGGCCCTCGGCGGGAACTCGGACCCGAGGGACCAGCTCAGGGTGATTGCCGAGGTCAAACGTCGGAGCCCCTCCAAGGGCCGGCTCGCGGACATCGCCGATCCCGCGTCCCTCGCCGCGCAGTACGCCGACGGCGGGGCTGCCGTCATCAGCGTCCTGACCGAGGAGCGCCGTTTTGGCGGATCGCTGGCCGATCTCGACGCCGTCCGGGCCGCCGTGGACATCCCGCTGCTGCGCAAGGACTTCATGATCGACGAGTACCAGATCTGGGAAGCCCGGGCCCACGGCGCCGACCTGATCCTGCTGATCGTGGCCTCGCTCTCCGACGCCCAGCTGCGCGAGTACACGGCCCTCAGCCGCGAGCTGGGCATGAACGTGCTGGTGGAGACCCACACGGCCGAGGAAATCGAGCGCGCCGTGGCCGCCGACGCCCGGATCATCGGCGTCAATGTCCGCAACCTCAAGACGCTCGACGTCGACCGTTCCGTTTTCGCGGAACTGGCCGGCGGAATACCGGCAGGGGCCCTCGTGGTCGCCGAGTCCGGGGTGCGCGACATCGAGGACGTCAGGCACTTCGCCTCCCACGGGGCCAACGCGGTCCTGGTCGGCGAGGCACTGGTCAGCGATGCGACGCCGCGCGAGCGGATCGCCGAGTTCATGACCGTCGGCGCCAAGGCAATCGCCGCCCGAGCCTGAAGGCGGCCGGTCCTGGCGTTCCGCCCGGGCCGCGAGCGGTACCGGGCCCGCAGTTGCCCGGCCAATGAGCGGATCTCGTCTGCAGATCCGCAAAGCTAGCAGTGGAACAGGATGGTGAGACTGATGGTCAATGCGCCAGCAGCCGGCTCTGACGAAAGTGCCGTGGACGCGTTCCTGCAGGGCGACCGGCCCCAGGAACACCTCACGCAGGGCGAACCGTCCCTGCGGCACGCCCCGGGACCCTACTTCGGGAACTATGGCGGCCGTTGGATGCCGGAGTCTCTCATCGCGGCCCTGGACGAGCTCGAGGACACGTTCGAGAAGGCCAAGGCCGATCCCGAGTTCACTGCCCAGATCGCCGACCTGAACAAGAACTACTCGGGCCGGCCCTCCCTGCTGACCGAGGCCAAGCGTTTCGCCGAACACGCCGGCGGCGTGCGGATCTTCCTCAAGCGCGAGGACCTTAACCACACCGGCTCGCACAAGATCAACAACGTCCTGGGCCAGGCGCTGCTCGCCAAGCGGATGGGCAAAACCCGGGTCATCGCGGAGACCGGCGCAGGCCAGCACGGTGTTGCCAGCGCGACGGCCGCAGCCCTGCTCGGCCTGGAATGCGTGGTGTACATGGGCGCCGAGGACTGCCGCCGGCAATCCCTCAATGTGGCCCGGATGGAACTCCTCGGCGCCACGGTCATCCCGGTGACCAGCGGTTCCCAGACGCTCAAGGACGCCATCAACGAGGCTCTGCGTGACTGGGTCGCGAACGTGGGCAACACCCACTACCTGCTGGGCACCGCCGCTGGCGCGCACCCGTTCCCGGCCATGGTCCGCTACTTCCACGAGGTGATCGGCGAGGAAGCCCGCGCCCAGATCCTGGACCAGACGGGCCGGCTCCCGGATGCCGTATGTGCCTGCATCGGCGGCGGCTCGAACGCGATCGGCATCTTCCACGGCTTCCTCGATGACCCCTCGGTCAAGATCTACGGCTTCGAAGCCGGCGGCGAGGGCGTCGAGACCGGACGCCACGCAGCCACCATCACGCTCGGGAAGCCCGGCGTGCTGCACGGCGCGCGGTCCTACCTCATGCAGGACGACGATGGCCAGACCATCGAGTCCCACTCCATCTCCGCGGGCCTGGACTACCCCGGGGTCGGCCCCGAGCACTCCTACCTCGCCGACATCGGCCGGGTCAGCTACGAGCCCATCACGGACAGCGAAGCCATGGAAGCCTTCCGCCTCCTGTGCCGCACCGAGGGCATCATCCCCGCGATCGAATCCGCTCACGCCCTCGCCGGCGCCATCAAGGTGGGCCAGCGGCTCGCCGCGGACGCAGGCAAGGCAACGGACCCGTCACAGAAGATCGTCATGGTGAACCTCTCCGGCCGCGGCGACAAGGACGTGGCAACCGCCGCGGAATGGTTCGACCTGCTGGACAAGGACTCGCCCGAAGCCGAAATCGCCAAAGAGGGGGAACAGCTGTGAGCACCACCCAGGACGGCGCGCACGACGCCAGCACGCCTGCCGCGCAGCACGCCAGCAAATCGGCCGCGGCCATCGACCGGGCCCGCGCCCAAGGCCGGGCGGCCCTGATCGGCTACCTGCCCGCCGGCTACCCGAGCGTTGAAGCCACTATTGCCGCCGGCATCGCCCTGGCCGAAAACGGCGCGGATCTCATCGAAATCGGCATCCCGTACTCCGATCCCGTCATGGACGGCCAGGTCATCCAGGCCGCCACCACCGAGGCCCTCGCCAACGGCTTCCATGTCCGGGAGGTCTTCGACGTCGTCCGCGGCATCACGAGCAAGACCGACGCGGCCGTCCTCGTCATGACGTACTGGAATCCCGTGGTCCGCATGGGCGTGGACGAGTTCTCCCGCCGCCTGGCCGACGCCGGGGGAGCCGGGCTGATCACGCCCGACCTCATCCCCGACGAGGCCGCCGAATGGATGGCTGCCTCGGACCGGTACGGACTGGACCGGGTGTTCCTCGTGGCACCCTCGTCCTCCCCGGAACGCATGAAGCGCACGGTCGAGGCGAGCCGCGGGTTCGTGTACGCCGTCTCCATCATGGGCGTCACCGGCGCCCGGACCTCGGTCAGTTCGGCGGCCAAGGATGTCGTCGCCGCCGCGTACGCCGCGGGCGCCGAGCGGGTTTGCGTCGGCCTTGGCGTCTCCAACGCGGACCAGGTCCGCGAGATCGCCGAATACGCCGACGGCGTGATCGTCGGCACCGCCCTCGTCGCGGCCATCCGGGACGGCGGCGTCGATGCGGTAGCCTCCTTGACGAAAGACCTCAGCACCGGCCTTACCAAGGAAGAAGCGTAAGCAATGCAGTCAGTCCTCCACGCGGCGGCGATGATTCCCGCGAGCATTCCGAGCCCTAGCTGGTCCGGATTCGACATCCCGCTGCCGTGGGGGTCACTGCGCATCCACGCTTACGCACTGTGCATTCTCGCCGGCATCGTTGCCGGGCTCTGGCTCACGTCCGTCCGGTGGGCGCGCCGCGGCGCGCCGGAGGGCAGCGTCTGGGACATTGCCATCTGGGCCATCCCGTTCGGCATCATCGGCGGACGGCTGTACCACGTGTTCTCCTCGCCCGATGCCTACTTCGGTCCCGGATTCAATGGCACCGGTGACCTCTCCCTGATTCCGCAGATCCAGCGCGGCGGCCTGGGCATCTGGGGCGCCGTTGTGCTGGGCGCCCTGGGCGCCTGGATCGGCTGCCGGCGGGCCGGGGTGAAGCTGAGCGCCTTCATGGACGCGGCGGCGCCCGGGCTGCTGCTGGCCCAGGCAATTGGCCGCTGGGGGAACTACTTCAACCAGGAGCTGTTCGGCGGCCCCACCACGCTGCCGTGGGGCCTGCAGATCGATCCCAACAGCCCGAATTTCCCGGCCGGGATGCCGTCCGACACGCTCTTTCACCCGACGTTCCTCTACGAGTCCCTGTGGAACCTCGCGGGCGTCCTGATCCTGCTGGCCCTGGACCGGAAGTTCAGCTTCCGCCGCGGCCGCCTCTTCTGCCTCTACGCCATGTATTACACGCTGGGCCGGGTCTGGATCGAAGCCATGCGGATCGACGACGCCGAACAGATCAGCCTCTTCGGGATCACCACCAGGCTCAATGTCTGGACCAGCATCCTCGTCTTCGCAGGTGCTCTTATCGCCTTCATCCTGCTCGGACTGCGCAAGGACTCCGGGCCCGACACCCCCTTCCTTCCGGGCCGCGAACCGGCCGTGGCGCAGGCGGACGCCGCGGCGATCCCGGCCGGCACCGATGCCGACAGCGACTCTGACAGCGCCGGCAGCGACTCGGACCGCACCGTCAACGCGGACAGAGCAGGCACTGCCGACGTCGACCGCTCCGCCGACGTCGACCGTCCCGCCGACGCGGGCCGCCGCTCCGCCGTGACCGTCCCGGCTGCCGTGCCCGCAGACGCGGCAACCATCCGCAATGCGGACTCTGCTGTCTCAGATAGTGAATCCCGTGCTAATCTCCGGAAGAACCAAAGCGGACCAGAAACCGCTCCGGAGACCGAGGGCACCAAGTAGCTCGGCACCGGCAACTCGGGTTGCGGAGCTACCGCTCGCAGGACCCGACCCCCACAGCGTCGTGGCAAGAGGGATTGTTGCGGACAGCAGATAGGCGCTGTCCAAGCAAGCCCGGGCCAGCACCTGCGTAACTGTTAGTACAGGAGGCCGGGCTGGCCTACAATTCCAGTTAGAAAAACACTTTGTTGCGCCCGTCACACCGGCTCACTGAGTGGGGCCAATGTTGTCCCTCCCATACGCACGATCAGGAGGAAGGACGTCTCCAATGACCCAAACTCTTCACAGCCCCAGCTGGTCCGATCCGGACCAGCCCGCGGCCGCCACGTCACCCTTCGCGCGCTTCGCGGCGATTCCGGCCGCTGCCGGACTCTACAACCCGGATAACGAGAAGGACGCCTGCGGCCTGGCCATCATCGCCACGCTCCGCGGCGAGCCTGGCTACGATATCGTGGACGCCGCCCTGACCGCCCTGCGCAACCTCGAGCACCGCGGCGCCGTGGGCGCCGACGAAGGTACCGGCGACGGCGCCGGCCTCCTGATGCAGGTGCCGGACGAGTTCTTCCGCGCAGTCACGGACTTCGAACTCCCGGCCCCCGGCCAGTACATCGTGGGAACCGCTTTCCTGCCTTCCGAGCAGCGCGAATCCGACGCCGCCCGGGCCGGCATCGAAGGCCTCGCCGCGGACGAGGGCCTCACCGTCCTCGGCTGGCGCGAAGTGCCGATCGTGGCCGACCTGGTCGGGGCCATGGCCCGTGCCTGCATGCCGCACTTCACCCAGCCGTTCTTCGCCTCCAGCACCGGGGAAACCCTGGAGCGCAACGAGCTCGATTCGCGCGCCTGGCGGATCCGCAAGCGCGCGCAGAACAAATTCGGCGTGTACTTCCCGTCGCTGTCCTCCCGGACCATCGTCTACAAGGGCATGCTGACCACCGCGCAGCTGGAGCCGTTCTACCCGGACTTGTCGGACAAACGCTTCAAGACCAAGCTCGCGATCGTCCACTCGCGCTTCTCCACCAACACGTTCCCGTCCTGGCCGCTGGCCCAGCCGTTCCGCACCATCGCGCACAACGGCGAGATCAACACCGTCAAGGGCAACCGCAACTGGATGCGGGCACGGCAGTCCCAGCTGTCCAGCCCGCTGCTGGGGGATTCCCCCGAAGAGTTGTTCCCCATCTGCACCCCCGGCGCCTCGGACTCCGCCTCCTTTGACGAGGTGGCGGAACTGCTCTGGCTCTCCGGCCGGCCGATCACCCACTCGATCATGATGATGATCCCGGAAGCGTGGGAAAACCACGCCACCATGGACCCGGCCCGCCGCGCCTTCTACGAGTACCACTCCATGCTTATGGAGCCGTGGGACGGCCCCGCGGCCGTGTCCTTCACGGACGGCAACCTGGTCGGTGCCACGCTGGACCGGAACGGGCTTCGCCCGGGCCGGTACTGGATCACGGAGGACGGGCTGATCGTCTTCGCCTCCGAAGTGGGCGTGATCGACGTCGAGGCCTCCAAGGTGGTCAAGAAGGGCCGCGTCTCGCCGGGCAAGATGTTCCTCGTTGACACCGAGGCCGGCCGGATCATTGACGACGCCGAGGTCAAGGCCGAGGTCGCCGCGGCGAACCCGTGGGCCGAGTGGCTCAAGGACAACCTGATCGACCTCAAAAACCTCCCCGAACGCGAGCACGTGGTCCACACCGCCGCGTCGGTCAACATCCGCCAGCGGACCTTCGGCTACACCACCGAGGAACTGAGGATCCTGCTCGGCCCGATGGCGCGCACCGGCGCCGAACCGCTCGGCGCCATGGGCTCCGACACGCCCGTGGCCGTGCTGTCCAAGCGCCCGCGGCTGCTTTTTGACTACTTCGTCCAGTCCTTCGCGCAGGTCACCAACCCGCCGCTGGACGCCATCCGCGAAGAGCTCGTCACGTCCCTGACGTGCGCTATCGGCCCGAACGGCAACCTGCTGGACACCAAGCGGGTCCGGCAGCCGCAAGTCTCGCTGCCGTTCCCCGTGATCAACAATGACCAGCTGGCCAAGATCGCGAACATCGAGAGCGCCGACGGCGACCGGGTCGCCATGAAAGTCCGCGGACTGTACCGGCCCGAAGGCGGCGAGAACGCCCTCCGCGCCCGGCTCACCGAAATCTGCGAGCAGGTCTCCGGGGCCATCAACCGCGGCGTCCAGTACGTGGTGCTCTCGGACCGTGACTCGAACGCCCAGTGGGCGCCGATCCCGTCCCTGCTGCTTGTCAGCGCCGTGCACCACCACCTGCTGCGCAGCGCCAACCGCACCAAGACCGCCCTCGTGGTGGAGGCTGGCGACGTCCGCGAGACGCACCACGTCGCCGTACTGATCGGCTACGGCGCCTCCGCCGTCAACCCGTACCTGGCCATGGAATCGGTGGAACAGCTCATCGCTTCCGGTGACGTCGTGGGGGTCACCCCGCAGGACGGCGTCTACAACCTGATCAAGGGCCTCGGCAAGGGCGTCCTGAAGATCATGTCCAAGATGGGTATCTCCACCGTGGCCTCCTACACGGGGGCGCAGACCTTCGAAGCGCTCGGACTGGGCCAGGACCTGGTGGACGAGTACTTCTCCGGCACGCATTCCCAGCTCGGCGGCGTCGGCCTCGATGTCATTGCCGCCGAAGTCCTGGCCCGCCACCGCATGGCCTACCCCGAGAACGGCATCGAACTGCCGCACCAGCCGCTGCTCGGCGGCGGGGAATACCAGTGGCGCCGCGACGGCGAACCGCACCTGTTCAACCCGGAGACCGTCTTCCGGCTGCAGCATGCCACGCGTGAACGCCGCTACGACATCTTCAAGGCCTACACCCGCGGAGTTGACGACCAGTCCGAGAACCTCATGACCCTGCGCGGTCTGCTGAAGTTCAAGTCCGGGCTGCGGCCCGCGGTGCCGCTCGAGGAAGTGGAACCCGTCTCCAGCATCGTCAAGCGGTTCTCCACCGGCGCCATGAGCTACGGCTCCATCTCGCAGGAGGCTCACGAGACCCTCGCAATCGCCATGAACCGGCTGGGCGGCAAGTCCAACACCGGTGAAGGCGGCGAGGACGTGGACCGGCTGCTCGATCCCACCCGCCGTTCCGCGGTCAAGCAGATCGCCTCGGGCCGCTTCGGCGTCACGAGCCTGTACCTGTCCAACGCTGACGACATCCAGATCAAGATGGCGCAGGGTGCCAAGCCGGGCGAGGGCGGCCAGTTGATGGCGCAGAAGGTCTACCCCTGGGTCGCCCGAACCCGGCACTCGACCCCCGGCGTCGGCCTCATTTCACCGCCCCCGCACCACGACATCTATTCGATCGAAGACCTCGCGCAGCTGATCTATGACGCCAAGCGCGCCAATCCCTCGGCCCGCGTGCACGTCAAGCTCGTCTCCGAGGTCGGGATCGGCACCGTCGCGGCCGGCGTCACCAAGGCGAAAGCCGACGTCGTCCTGGTTTCCGGACACGACGGCGGTACCGGCGCCTCGCCGCTGAACTCGCTCAAGCACGCCGGCGTCCCGTGGGAACTCGGCCTGGCCGAGACGCAGCAGACGCTCATGCTCAACGGGCTGCGCGACCGCGTGGTGGTGCAGGTGGACGGTCAGCTCAAAACCGGCCGCGACGTCGTGATAGCCGCGCTGCTCGGCGGCGAGGAGTTCGGCTTCGCCACCGCCCCGCTGGTGGTCTCGGGCTGCATCATGATGCGCGTCTGCCACCTGGACACTTGCCCGGTGGGCGTCGCGACGCAGAACCCCGAGCTGCGCTCCAGGTTCACCGGCAAGCCCGAGTTTGTGGTGAACTTCTTCGAATTCCTCGCCGAGGAGGTCCGCGAAATCCTCGCGGAGCTTGGGTTCCGCAGCATCGAGGAGGCGATCGGCCACGCTGAGATGCTGGACTCCCGTGAGGCGATCAGTCACTGGAAGGCCGAAGGGCTGGACCTGGATCCGATCCTCCACGGGCTCGAGTTCGACGATGACGCCCCGCTGCGCAACCTCACCGGCCAGAACCACGAGTTGGACAAGCACTTTGACCAGCGCCTGATCGCCATGGCGGCGGAAGCCCTCAGCGACCGCACGCCGGTGAAGATCTCGGTCAACGTCATCAACACCGACCGCTCCGTCGGCACCATGCTCGGCCACGTGGTCACGAAGACCTTCAGCACCGACGTGCTGGCCACGGACACCATCGACATCACGCTCAACGGCACGGCCGGGCAGTCGCTCGGGGCGTTCCTGCCGGCCGGCATCACGCTGCGGCTGTTCGGCGACTCCAACGACTACGTCGGCAAGGGTCTCTCCGGCGGACGCATCATCGTCCGGCCGGACCGCACCAACGTGTTCCCGGCCGAGCGTAACGTGATTGCCGGCAACGTGATCGGCTACGGCGCCACGAGCGGGGAGATGTTCCTGCGCGGCCAGGTGGGAGAGCGCTTCCTGGTCCGCAACTCCGGCGCCACCGCGGTGGCCGAAGGCATCGGCGACCACGGCTGCGAATACATGACCGGCGGCCAGACGCTCATCATCGGACGCACCGGCCGGAACTTCGGCGCCGGGATGTCCGGCGGCACCGCCTATGTGCTGGACCTGCAGACCGAACGCGTCAACAAGCAGGCCCTCGAATCCGGCGAGCTGAAGCTGCTCGAGCTCGACGCCGAGGACCGCGACATCGTCCACGGGCTGCTCGTCAGGCACGCCGAGGAAACCGAGTCGCTCCACGCGGCCCGGCTCCTGGCGAACTTCGATGACACCGCAGCCCGCATAACCAAGGTGCTGCCGCGCGACTACGCGGCCGTCCTGCAAACCCGTCTTGACGCCATCGAAGAGGGCCTGGACCCCGACGGCGAAGAAGTTTGGTCTCGAATCCTGGAGGTGACCGGTGGCTGATCCACGCGGATTTTTGAAAGTACGTCAGCGTGAAACCCAGCCGCGCCGTCCCGTTCCCGTCCGCATCATGGACTGGAAAGAGGTATACGAGGCACAGGAAAAGGGTGTCCTGAAGAGCCAGGCCGGCCGCTGCATGGATTGCGGCATCCCGTTCTGCCACCAGGGCTGCCCGCTGGGCAACCTCATCCCGGAATGGAACGACCTCGTCTGGCGGGACAAGGGCGAGGAAGCGATGGAGCGGCTGCACGCCACCAACAACTTCCCCGAGTTCACGGGCCGCCTGTGCCCGGCACCCTGCGAGGCCTCCTGCGTGCTGGGCATCAACCAGCCGGCGGTGACCATCAAGCAGGTCGAGGTGTCGATCGTGGACCAGGCCTTCGAGAACGGCTGGGTCAACCCGCTGCCGCCCGCACGCCTCTCCGGCAAGACGGTCGCCGTCGTCGGTTCCGGCCCCGCCGGGCTCGCCGTCGCCCAGCAGCTGACCCGGGTGGGCCACACCGTGGCCGTGTACGAGCGCGACGACAAGATCGGCGGGCTCCTGCGCTACGGCATCCCCGACTTCAAGATGGAAAAAGAGCAGGTCGACCGCCGGCTCGAGCAGATGAAGGCCGAAGGCACCCGGTTCCGCACCGGGGTGGCCGTCGGTACCGATGTGACGTGGGAACAGCTGCGGCGCCGGTACGACGCCGTCGTGATCGCCACCGGAGCCACTGTGCCGCGTGACCTGCCCATCCCGGGCCGCGGGCTCGAGGGCATCCACTTCGCCATGGATTACCTCGTGCCGGCGAACCGGGTGGTGGCGGGGGAGACCGTGCAGAACCAGATCAACGCCGCGGGCAAGCATGTGGTGATCCTGGGCGGCGGCGACACCGGTGCCGACTGCCTCGGTACTGCACACCGGCACCAGGCGGCATCCGTGACCACCCTGGCGATCGGCAAACAGCCGCCCGTCGAGCGGGCCGGCCACCAGCCGTGGCCGACGTTCCCCACCCTCTTCGAGGTTGCCAGCGCGCACGAGGAAGGCGGCGAACGCACCTACCTCGCCTCCACCGTGGAGTTCGTCGGGGAAAACGGCAAGCTCACCGGCGTCAAGGTCGCGGAGACGGAATTCGTCGACGGCAAGCGCCTTCCGAAGGCCGGCACCGAGCGGATCATCCCCGCGGACCTCGTCTTCCTGTCCCTCGGCTTCACGGGCGCCGAGCCGGCCGGCATCACCGAGCAGGTCAGCGCCGACTTCGACGGCCGCGGCAACGTGGCCCGGGACGGCTATTACATGACCAACACCGAGGGCATCTTCGTCGCCGGAGACGCCGGCCGCGGGCAGTCGCTCATCGTCTGGGCCATCGCCGAGGGGCGCGCCTGTGCCGCCGCGGTGGACAAGTTCCTGATGGGCAGCACCATCCTCCCGGCCCCCGTGGCGCCGACCGATCGTGCGATGGCTGTGCTGTAGTCCGACAGATTACGGGTGATTCAGGTCATCAGGGATTCACACTCGCTTCAACTTAATCAAAGCAACAGACCATTAGGGTAGGTATATGAGACGCGCTAAAATCGTGGCAACGTTCGGACCGGCAATTGCAAGCTTTGACAACACGCTCGCCGTGCTGGAAGCCGGCGTCGACGTGGCACGCATGAACATGAGCCACGGTGACTACTCCGTGCACGACAACACTTACGAGAACGTCCGCAAGGCTGCCGGGCAGCTTGGCAAGGCCGTAGCCATCATGGCCGACCTGCAGGGCCCGAAGATCCGCCTGGGCCGCTTTGTCGACGGCCCGCACCTCCTGGAGGTTGGTGACCGGTTCACGATCACCACCGAGGACGTTCCGGGCACCAAGGAGATTTGCTCCACCACGCTCAAGAGCCTCACCGAAGACGTCCAGCCCGGCGATGCCCTGCTGATCGACGACGGCAAGGTCGCCCTGCGCGCCATTGAGGTCGACGCCGTCAAGGTAGTCGCCCAGGTGATCGTGGGCGGCTGGGTATCGAACAACAAGGGCATCAACCTGCCCGGCGTGGCTGTCAACGTGCCGGCGCTGAGCGAAAAGGACGAGGATGATCTGCGCTGGGCGATGCGCCGCGGCGTGGACATGGTTGCCCTCTCCTTCGTCCGGGACGCCTCGGACATCGTCCGCGTACACGAGATCATGGACGAGGAAGGCCGCCGCGTGCCGGTGATCGCCAAGATCGAGAAGCCGCAGGCCGTGGAGCAGCTGCCCGAGATCATCGACGCCTTCGACGCCATCATGGTCGCCCGTGGCGACCTCGGCGTGGAGCTGCCGCTGGAGGAAGTCCCGATCGTCCAGAAGCGCGCAGTTGAACTGGCCCGCCGCTGGGCCAAGCCGGTCATCGTGGCCACTCAGGTCCTTGAGTCCATGATCGACAACCCGCGCCCGACCCGTGCCGAGGCCTCCGACTGCGCCAACGCGGTACTCGACGGCGCCGACGCGGTCATGCTCTCCGGCGAGACCAGCGTGGGCAAGTACCCGATCGAGACCGTCAAGGTCATGGCCCGGATCATCGAGTCCACCGAGGTCCACGGCCTCGAGCGGGTCCCCCCGCTGGGCACCAAGCCCAAGACCCGCGGCGGCGCCATCACCCGTGCCGCCGTCGAGATCGCCGACCAGCTGGAAGCGAAGTACATCTGTACCTTCACCCAGTCCGGGGACTCGGCCCGCCGCCTCTCGCGGCTGCGCCCGATCCGCCCGGTCTTCGCCTTCACGCCGGTGGAGCACGTCTGGAACCAGCTCGCGCTGACTTGGGGCATCCAGCCGGTCCTGGTCCCGATGGTGGGCCACACCGACGCGATGACCGCACAGGTTGACCGCAACCTGCTCGAGATGGACCTCGTCGAAGACGGTGACATGGTGGTTATCGCCGCCGGTTCCCCTCCCGGGAAGGCCGGTTCCACCAACATGCTGAAGGTCCACAAGGTGGGCGACCTGGCGGACGCCGGCAGCCACGGCGAGAACGCCGTGACCAAGGACAAGCTCGGCCCGTGGCCGGAAAAGAAGAAGAAGAACCGGGTTCAGGCCTAGTTCCGAGCGCATGAACGCTTAAGCGCAAAAGGGAGGATCTCCGCCGGTTGGCGGGGATCCTCCCTTTTGCTGTCTCGGTGCGGTGCTTCCGCGCGGCAGGGCTCTGGCTAGTTGRCCTGGTTGATGATGGTTTCGGCTACCTCGCGCATGCTGAGTCGGCGGTCCATCGAGGTCTTCTGGATCCAGCGGAACGCCTCCGGCTCCGTCAGGCCCATCTTGGTGGTGAGAAGGCTCTTGGCGCGCTCCACGAGCTTCCGGGTGGCGAACTGCTCCTGCAGGTCGGTGACCTCGCTCTCGAGGGCCTTGATTTCCTCGTGGCGGGAGAGGGCGATCTCCAACGCCGGGATCAGGTCCGCAGGGGTGAACGGCTTGACCACGTACGCCATGGCGCCGGCGTCGCGGGCGCGCTCCACCAGTTCCTTCTGGCTGAACGCCGTCAGCAGGACCACGGGGGCGATCCGGGCTTTGACGATCTTCTCCGCGGCCGTGATGCCGTCCATAACGGGCATCTTGACGTCCATCAGGACCAGGTCGGGCTTGAGCTCCTCGGCGAGCTGCACGGCCTTCTCGCCGTTGTCCGCCTCGCCGACGACGTCGTAGCCTTCGCCTCGCAGGATCTCGATGATGTCCAGGCGAATGAGGGTCTCATCCTCGGCGACAACAACGCGGCGAGCCGGCTGGGAAGTGGGGGATGACTCCGTCTGTTCTGACACGGGAACTCCTTGGAAAGGTACGGCGGGAACTACACCATCATAGGTTTCGTCCGCCGATGTACTTGGACCGGTTTGGTTCGATGCGGCGTCACTGGCGCGATTCTGGAATTCAGCCTATCTGCATGTAGAGTAATTCCGCGCACTGGAAGCGATCGCGTTGCTCACAGCACTGTGGCAGGCTGATTGTTACACGGTGTACTCCGCGCCCGAGTGGCGGAATTGGCAGACGCGCCGCACTCAAAATGCGGTATCGAAAGGTGTGTGGGTTCGAGTCCCACCTCGGGCACAGCATTTCCCCTCGTCAGAGGGGTTTTTGCTTTAACGTGTTGACAAAGCTTGCGGTCGCGTCTTCTGACGGGTTGGGTCGCGGGCTGTGGCCTGGCCGCCGCGGGCCTATTCAGGTGTGTGAGTGGCGGGTCCAGTGCCCTGGCTGGTGGGCGCTCCGCTTGCTTTCTACTGGGGTTATGCGGTTCCTCCTTCCGGTGCTGTCGGGTTGGGCGTGGGTGTCCAACACCAGTTCATGGGTCACAGGTGCGGGTACGACATGTTCTTGGCGAACTGACGCGAAAATTCTCGGAGGGCTTCTTCCGGCGGGCGGCGAGGGGGCGCCTTTGGCTTATTTGTCCGACCAAATTGGGTGTGGACAGTGTCCACACTTAAGTCTGCTTTTTCGTGCTTTCGGGCAGCCGCCCATTTACGCGCTTGCCGCCCTTTTTGGAGCGGGAGTGTCGTTCGCCTTGTTGATGTGGATGTGCTCGAAACGCGGGCAAGTGGATGAGATAAGGACCTCTGACCCTGGGACGTGTCGGGCAGCGTCGTCCAGCTGTGTTCGGTCTAGTGAACCTTAGAAGCGGGGGTGGGTGGCAGCGTGAGTGTGGGGCTGATGCGTTCCGGAGGCGTCCGTCGCAGGCGTGGTGGTTGCGCCAGATGACCTAGCGACGGATCATGCTGTCCTGCTCAGTGTGGGCGGCGTGCTCCGTGCCGCCGGGCGCTCCCGCGCACTGGTTCCGGTCCCACGGCGCCTGCTTCGAAGCGGTCACCGCCGAGGTGTTCCTCCACTAGTACCGGGACCTGATGGGTTCCGTTACCGCCGGTCCTCCCTGTGGTCGGATAATGAGCGCGTCTCATTAGCGACCTGGCGATAGGAATGCAAGCCGATGGTCCGGCGCCCACACATACGTGTCATCGCACCGATAACCCCTCAGCCATGCCTGTCCGTCCACGCCCCGGAGGTAGAAGCCCTTGGGGTACTCCACGTCCTCGCTTAGCGGGTCGAAAGCGACGTGGATGGCTCCGGTCGGCGCGCAACCTGCCGGCAGGACGGACTCCGGCGCGTTCCACTGGCCCATAGTCACCGCAGTCTTGGCCACCTCCCCTTGGTCCGCGCACCGGAGTGGTTCTTGGCCCCTCCCGCCTGAGGGACACATTCCGCCCGGTTAGGGTCCCCTCAGGGCATTGATACGACACCGAGCGATCAACGAACGCCGCCACACGGCGCTAACATCCATACCCATAGCTTCCGAAGTAGGACAGTCCGAGGGGGGTGTCACTTGGACGCTGGATCACGACCAAACCAGCCAGCCAGCCGGTCGTAGGCGGAGGAATCCTGCGGGACGGGAATCTCCCGGTCAAATGCCTTGTCAGGTCCCCTGAATTCAGGCTTCAGCATCCGTCTGGACCAAGCCAGCGCGTGCTCGGCAAGGGTGGAGTCCAGGTCCACGGCGGCGGCCGTGGCTCTCGCCAAGTCCCAGCTGTGCACTGTCAGCTCAGTGATCTGTTGGTCGGCACGGAGACGAAGAGGTCCCTGCCCGCCTCCCGACATCGGGACCGGCCGTTCGAGGTCCGCGTCCGCCCAAACACCCAACAGCAACTGTGCGCCCTCGCGAAATTGTTGAGCCCAGTCAGTGCGGAGTGCGCCGGGAGATGACGTCCAGTCGGGAGTCTCGCCGCGGGCGGAAACCATAAAATGGGGAAGATCCTGGGTTACGAGATGCCGGACGAGCGACTCCACGTCCCAGTCCGCGCACGGTGTCGGCAGCCCGGCCTGCTCGGAGCCTATCGTCGCGATGACGGCGGCTGTCTGGTTAGTCGCACGTTCAAGGAGGTTTAGGACGGGATCAACCATGATCATTTGGCCTTTCGTCATCGCCCATGGCGCTCGCTTCCCCCAAGTTCGTCTCATCGTGAGCGTAGCTGCCGTCAACGGACAAAGGGAAGCTTGGAACTGCGCCGGTCGGCCACGCACGAAACGCCCACGCTTACCCTGGCGGGCCCGGATGAAGTGGGCCGCCGAGCCGGCCGCGGCTCCGGCACCATGCACTTCCCTGAACTGCTTGCAGGCTACTAGCAGCCTGCGTTACGTTCGGCGCAGCGATTGCAGACTGCAAACGGGTGAGGTGGCCCGTGTCGCGCGTAGCCTCCGACGCCCCGACCACGCCTAAGGAGCCCGATGTCACTCGTTCGCGTTCATAACTTCTCCGTCTCGCTCGATGGATTCGGTACCGGTGAGTGGCAGGAGATGGACGCACCTTTCGGGCACGCCGGGATGCGCCTGGTCGAGTGGGCTCTTCCAACACGCACGTTTAGGCAGATGGGCCCCCCAGGCGAGGGGGAGGGCTCCACTGGAATCGACGAGACCTTCGCAAGCCGATGGGCCTCCGGGATCGGCGTGGAGATCATGGGCCGCAACAAGTTCGGGCCTCAGCGCGGCCCGTGGGCTGACGAGGAGTGGCAGGGCTGGTGGGGCGACAACCCGCCCTTCCACACACCGGTGATCGTCCTCACCCACCACCCACGGCCGCCACAGACCATGAACGGCGGCACCGTCTTCCACTTTGTGGACGCCAAACCCGCCGAGGCACTCGAACGGGCACGCGCCCTCGCCGGCGACCTCGACGTGCGAATCGGCGGTGGCGTCACCACGATCCGCCAGTTCCTCGAGGCCGACCTGATCGACCAGATGCACATCGTTCTTGTCCCGATCTTTCTCGGCCGCGGCGAACGACTCTGGGGCGGCCTCGAAGGACTCGAGCAACGCTTCGACATTGAAGCGGCACCCTCACCCAGCGGTGTCATTCACCTGACCTTCGCCCGACGCGACCGAGTCGTCTAGCTGCCGGGAGATGCGACGGCATTCGACTGCGCACGCTAGCGATGGTGGAGAACTCAGCCGTCACGAACGACCGCTCGTGCGACCGCCCACACGCCTAATCTCCAGCTCCGTCGGTCCTTTCGCGTGATCCGTGGCCGCGATCTGCGTATCGGAATCAGCGTCTGTGGAAGGGACATGTTGACCGTCGCCGACACGCACTCGAGCATCTCAAATACGATCGATTTGTGAGACAAGCGGGCGGCTCGCCCGGCCTGCGGGAGTTCCCGCCCGATAAAGGACGGCAGCTGTCTCGAAATGCCGTCCAACAACAGGCAGTCTCACAACAGCGAGTTGTTCGGGATTAAGAAATCGTGGCGACGGCTGGTGGCTGTGATCGGGTACGCAGGGCACGGGGGTGCCGGCGGCGGTTCACGAAGCCTTCGACTTCCTTGAGACGGGCATACGGACCGGCGGGACGCCGGAACCCTTGCATGAACTGCCGCGCGTCGTCTGACTGGAAACCGCGGCCCTGAACGATTCGCTGCCCCTGTGCGACTGTAAGGGAGGCGACGGACGGTCCGCATCTCCGGTCGTTGCGGAGGCGGCCCGTGCCGCGGGAGGGGGTGCGAGGCTGAGGCCCCGCGGGAATAAGAACCCCCGCCAAGAGGTTGCTTTGTGGTGTGAAAAACATCGGATTCCTGTCCTTCGGCCATTGGACCGATCACCCGGAGTCCGGCACGCGCAACGCGTCGGATGCGCTATTGCAGGCGATCGACCTCGCGGTCGCGTCCGAGGAGCTGGGGGCGGACGGCGCCTACTTCCGCGTCCACCACTTTGCGCAGCAATACGCCTCCCCGTTCCCGCTCGTCGCTGCGATCGGGGCACGGACAAGCCGCATTGAGATCGGTACCGGCGTGATCGACATGCGCTACGAGAACCCGCTCTATATGGCGGAGGACGCCGGCGCTGCCGATCTGATCTCGGGCGGCCGGCTGCAGCTGGGCATCAGCAGGGGTTCACCCGAGCAGGTCATCGATGGGTGGCGTCACTTCGGCTTCGCCCCCGACGAGGGTGAGTCGGACGCCGATATGGGCCGCAGGCACACCGAGCGCCTGCTCGAGGTGCTCACTGGCGAGGGCTTCGCGGCGCCGAGTCCCCGCCCGATGTTCCCGAACCCTCCGGGCCTGCTGCGTGTGGAGCCGCACTCGGAGGGCCTGCGCGAGCGCATCTGGTGGGGTTCCGGCTCGAACGCCACGGCCATCTGGGCGGCGAAGCTCGGCATGAATCTGCAGAGCTCCACGCTCAAGGATGATGAGAGCGGCAAGCCCTTCCACGTCCAGCAGGCCGAGCAGATCGAGCTCTACCGGCAGGCCTGGAAGGAGGCGGGGCACGAGCGGGAGCCGCGCGTCTCGGTCAGCCGCAGCATCTTCGCACTGACGGACGAGCGCGACTGGCAATACTTCGGCCGCGACCGCCACAGCTCCGACCAGGTGGGCAACATCGACGAGAAAACGCGCGCGGTCTTTGGCCGGTCCTACGCGGGTGCCCCGGACGAGCTGGCCGCGAAGCTGGCCGAGGACGAGGCGATCGCCACGGCAGACACCCTACTGCTCACGGTCCCGAACCAGCTCGGTGTCGACTACAACGCCCACGTCATCGAGTCGATCCTGAAGTATGTGGCACCGCAGCTCGGCTGGCGCTGACCCCGTGGCAGATTTCCCCCTGGGAAACTGCTTACGTAGTGGCTTGGTTGGCCAATGCATGGGTGGCCAGGGCGTGTCGGGATGGGTTTAGCCTTCTTCCGCCGGGGATCCGGAATCCGATGCCACCGTGTCGTTGGCCAGGGCTTTACGCCGGCGGTAGATCTGGATCCCGATGGCTGCCGGTATCACGGCTAAGGCAGCCGCCCGCATCCAGGACCGGTCCAGGACATGACCGGTCAGCGAGTCCAGGGAGAAGGGGCCGGGCCCTCCGATGGTGAACGATGCTGCCGCCAGGCCCAGCACCGCGGGGTACTCAAGGCCGCCCTCTGCGGCGAAGAAGCCCTTAGGGGCATGGACGCTGGCCGCGACGCCCATCGTGGTGGCAGCGGCGGCGCCGGCGGCCGGAGTGGCTAGCCCCAGGGCCAGGGCAACGCCGGCTCCTGCTTCACCCACGCCTGCGAGGATGGCGCTGGGTTTTGCCGGGCGGAAGCCCATGGCGTGCATGCCCTTGCTGGTGCCTTCGATGCCTCCTCCGCCGAACCAGCCGAAGAGTTTTTGGGATCCGTGAGCGATGAGCACGCCTCCGAGGGCGACCCGGAACAGGGTCTGTGCGGCGGCGGCAGCTTCAGGGCTGGTCTTTGCGTGGCGCATAGGGTCCTCCTTGTATGGGCCGGCGCTCCTTTGTCCGGCACGATTCTACGCCGGCGGGACGAACGGGGCACGGGAAGGAACGTTCAGGAAGATTCTTCTCCCGCCGCAGGCGGTTCCAGGAGTAGCAGGTACTGCAAGACAACGTGCAGCGACAGGACAGCGCGGGTTAGGCGCGGCTGGCGTGTGGACTTGATCGCTGTTTGTCGGCGTTCTGTGATCGCTATGTGGCGCGCACGCACCGGCCTCGCGTAAAGGTCGCTCAGTGCAACACTCAGGTGGTGGCGGAGTCAACCGTGGAAAGAGGTTGCATGGGCTAATTGTTGCGCCAGGGCGGCGGCGATCGCTGACATTCCGGCGCCGTTGGGGTGAAACGACGAGCCGGTTTTCTCGAGCGCAGGCTGGAAGTCGAATATCCAGGGCTCTGCCGATCCGAGGCCGTGGTCCACGCTCAGCTTCGAGGCTTGCAGCAATTCGGCGCCGGATCGGTCGGCTGCGATTTCGTAGCCGCGGACCAGGGCTTCCTGGATGCGCAGGAAGGTTGCCGTGTCGGCGGGCGAGAACGGCCAAGGCTGGGGGTGGTCTTGTCCGTCAATCACGGTCAGGTAGTCCACCAGAACGATGCGGGCATGTCTTGCGCGGGCACGGACTTCGTTCACGATCTTGGCGAGTCCGTGCGCTACCGCGTCAATGCTTTGTTCGGTTGGCTCGGGAATGCCGGCGGGTAAGCCTTGGGAGAGCATGGTGACCATCGGGCTGCCGGGCTGGAACCGTGACCAGGCGGCGTAGAGCATGGACCCGGCGAACTGAAGGTCGTTTCCGCCGGCGGTCACGGTGACGAGGTCGGTGTCGGCGTGCACGCCGTCGATCTGCGGTGGAAACTCGACTCCGGCCATGGTCAGCTGTGGTGTGTCGAGGATGGTGGCTGTCGTCGCGCCGGAGACGGACAGGTCAACCAGGTTCGCGCCGAGGCGATCTGCCAGCAGGTGGGCGTAGTTGCGGGAGGAACGCATCGCGTTCGCGTCTTCGACCGGCTCGATTCCTGGACCGGCTGCGAACGAGCTGCCCAGGGCTACGATCTTCCGGTACTTACTCATGAGCTGATCCTCTCGGAGCGGCTGTGGGGACTCGGGACCCAGTCGGTCGCGCGGGTGCGTTGCTTGCTGTTCTCTGCAAGGAAGTGTTCTTACTCTCTGCCTGCCCGCTCATCCCGATATGCCGGATCGTAGGACTGCGATGACTGCAGGGATCCTGGCGACGTCCTGGCGGGTCGCGCCCACGTACACGATGATCGCCATCAGCAGATCGATCGTCGCTGGCAGGTCAGCGCTTTCCGAGATCTGCCCGGCGTTGACGGCCTCGACAAGGCGCGCGTGGATGTCTGTTAGCGCGGGGCGACCGAATGCCTCAGAGAGTTGCGCGCCGAGCGCTGGGTCGGTCGCGCTGATCGCGGTCGAGGTGCGCAGCACCTCACCGTAGGGTCCGCGCATCGCGGCGGATACCAGACCGAGCCAGGCCTCGAGGTCTGCCCAGACGTCCGAGGTGTGCGGGACCGGGTTGCGGGGCACGTTGAGGTATCCGCCGAGGATCGCGTCGGCGACGACCGCTGACTTCGTGGGCCACCACCGGTACAGGGTCCGTTTGGCGACCCCGCTGCCGGTAACGATCGCCTCCATCGTCAGGGCGTCATATCCGCGCTCGGTGAACAATGCTGCCGCGACGGTAAGAATCTTCTCCCGGATATCAGGATCCCGTGGACGTCCCCGCTTCGGCGACGAAAGAACTTCCGATGCGCTCATAAAGCCGATGCTAACACCCACCCCTTGCATTTAGGAGACGATGCGTATTCAATTGGCCGTGTCCACGTCGAAGGAGATGTCATGATCGGACCGATCAACCCCCCGCCCGCTCCCAGCTTCCTCAGTGCTGCCGCCCGCGCAGGATTGGAAGTGCCCATTGTCCGAATGCCGAACCCCGCTTTGGATGACGCCGCGGGGTGGACGGCGATGGTTGAACAGAGCGACGCTATGATCGCCCGGATGTTGGGTGGAATGTCGTTGCCGATGGCCTCGGAGCTGCAGCAGATCGGCGGGGTCCCCACGCACGTCGTGACGCCGGATGGCGCACCGACCGGCGATGATTCACCCGTCTTCCTCAGCATCCATGGCGGCGGCTTGATCATGGGGGGGGCGGCGACCTCACCCGGGTGATGACCGAGATCAGTGCGCTGAGCGCACCTGTCGTGCATTGGGCGCCGGATTACCGGATGCCGCCGACGCATCCGTTCCCGGCTGCGCTGGATGATGTCGTAGCGGTGTACAAGGCCCTGCTCGAGGTGCGTGACCCGGCGCAGATCATTGTGGGTGGAGGCTCGGCTGGCGGCAACCTCGCGGCCGCGCTGCTGCTGCGCGCCAAAGCGGAGGGTCTGCCGATGCCTGCCGGGCTCGTTCTGCTCACCCCCGAGGTGGATCTCACCGAGTCCGGCGACAGCTTCGTCACCCTCGCCGACGTCAGCGTCGGGCTGCAGAGCCTCCGCGACGCCAACCTCCTCTACGCCGGCGGCCACGACCTGAGCGACCCCTACCTTTCGCCGCTGTTCGGCGACGTGACCGGGTTCCCGCCCACGCTACTCATCTCCGGTACCCGGGATCTGTTCCTGTCCAACACGGTCCGCATGCATCGCAAGCTCCGCGAGTCTGGCGTGGAAGCAGACCTGCACATCTTCGACGCCCGGCCGCACGCTGGCTACGGCAACGCGCCCGAAGAAGCGGCCGTGTCCGCCGAGACTGCGGCGTTCGTGAGCAAGCACCTTTCGCCCGCCAAATACCTCTCGCCCGCGGGGTAAGCCATACGGCGGAGGTCCCTGCACCCCCGACATGTCGTGCAGGGACCTTTCCTTCCAGCCCGCAACCGCGCGGCGACACCCGCCGCGCGGACCATTTCGAACACCTCCCAGGAGAACTGCATGACCCAGACAGCCGTCATTACCGGAGGAACCGGAGGAATGGGGTTCGCTACCGCACGGATTCTCGGTCGGGACCATCGCATCGTGATCGCCGACCTCGATCAAGGCCGCATCAACCAGGCGGTCAGCGATCTGGCCGGGCACGACATCGACGCCGCCGGTTTCGTCTGCGACATCACCGATCGATCCTCCGTGAACCGCCTCTTCGAGAGCGCCGAAGAGGGCGGCCATCACGTCCGTGCGGTCGTGCACACCGCTGGTATCAGCCCGCAGATGGGAACGCCCGACCGGATCGCGCGCATCAACGGCATCGGCACGGTCAACGTCACTCAAGCATTCCTGGAGCGCGCATCGGAGGGCGGCGTACTGGTCAACGTCGCCTCCACCGCTGGCCACGGGCTACCCAAAGTATTCATCCCGTTCCGAAGCTTCCCGCTCGCACAGACCGATCCCGCCGCGTTCGAACGCGTCATCGTCAAACGCGCCCGCGTCTTCGGCAAGAAGCTGCACGCCGGCGTCGCCTACGGTCTCAGCAAGGCATTCGTGATCTGGTACACCCGCTCACTCGCGGGCGCGTTCGGCAGCAAAGGCGCCCGCATCGTCTCGGTGTCCCCTGGAAGCTTCGACACCGCGATGGGACAACTCGAAAAAGACCACGGCGCGTCCGAATTCCTGAAAGTCTCCGCAATCAAACGCTTCGGACAACCCGAAGAGATCGCCGCCGTCCTCGCCTTCTGTGCCGGTGAAGCCCCTGGCTACCTCACCGGCACCGACATCCTCGTCGACGGAGGTACACGCGCCGGGCAGGAGTTCAGAAAGACGCACTGAACCCGGTCGACGTTCAGCGGTCAGGTCCTGTTCGTTGGTAGATACCGGGCGTAGCCGATGATGTGCGCCGTCATCGGCGCAGCCGTAGCGGTTGAGTGACCTAAGCGGGACAGTTTTGCGGGCCGGGTATACGCGAATCTCGGATCCCAGCATCTATATGGGAATTTTAGCGGTGGGGGAGCGGGTCGAGGGTGTCGCGGTGGGGGACCGACTTACGCGCAAGTATTGGGCGGGAGTGTGCGGAGTATTATTCCCCTCATTTCGCCCGCCCTTAGGCTGAACCTATGGCTATTGTTCACAGAGCTACTCTGACTCCATCGAAAATGGAGCTCCTCAAACAGTGGCTACCAAACCAACTGTGGTTCAGGGGCAACGGGTCGACGAACTTGGCGCGTGTCGGCTCCTTCAGGTTTGACGATCCGGACGGTGAGGTCGGCATCGAAACTATTCTCGTTGCGAGCGAAGGTGCGGTTTTTCAGGTTCCGCTGACATACCGGGGTTCGCCTCTTCAAGGTGCCGACCTGTGCCTGGTCGGCACTATGGAGCACTCTTTTCTCGGAACGAGATGGATTTACGACGCTACGGGTGACCCCGTCTATGCGTCCGCTTTGGCCGCCACCATCTTGACCGGCCAGCCACAGGCCCCCCAATCCTTCGAGGTCGATGGGAAGCTTGAATTGATTCCCGAGGCCGTGCATCTGCGGAGTACGGGGACGCCCGACACCAAAGTTCCTGTCATCGGCTTAGCGGTTCCCGACACCGCGGGTGACGTGACAACCATCCACGCCAAGGACCTGGAGCTGTCGGTTCGTCGGGCACTTGATCTCGTCGAAAGTTCCCTTCCGGAGAGGACGCTCACAGCCACTTGGGACGAACAACTCACACCAGTGCACCTCGCATCGGTGGTCCGGATATGAAAGGCGGGTGATTGCCCGCTAAAGGATCCTTTACCGGACGCTGAAGCGGCCCAGGATGAGCGCACAGCTTGAGGCCTGCCAATTGGAGCCGTCGGCTGCGAACGAGACGACCGGTCTGAAGCACGTTTTGCCGTTACTGGTTCCATAATCAAGGCATGGACAGAAAGCAGCTCGAACTTACCCTCGCAGCAGAAGGTTTCCCACCGGATTCGTGCGTCGTGCACGGCAGTGACCGGAACGACACATTGAACATCGAACAGCAAGGCAGAAAGTTCCTCGTCTATTACACCGAGCGGGGGTCCCGAATCGACGAACACGAGTTTCCGTCGGAAGCTGAAGCGTGTGAGTACTTCTTAGAATTAATGAGAAGCGCCTACCCAAGGGCCAAACGCTCCAGGCTAACTCCGCCGAGTCCGTAAACGACTGTGGGAATATGGCCGCCGTCTTATTGACGGATTCCACGAGGGTGACCCATATTATCTGCTGCAAACGCCCGGAGGAGGATCCTTCACCTGGAGAATACTTGAGGGTGGTCGGTTGAAATCAGGGAGCCACCGCCGACGTTCACTAGCGGGTGATAATCAGACAGTGATGCAACTAGAGTTTTGGCCGGACTATGGTCCGGGTCCACTGTGGGAGCAAGGAAAACCTGCGGATCTGCGATCTCTGGGGCTCCCGCGCGAGCTTGCCGAGCAACTCACGTCTTGGAACTCTCAATACGAAGAGGACAAGCTCCCTCTCGAAGGGCCGGGAGACGATGGCTGGGTCGCGGAAGGAGCGCATCTTCTTCGCCAGGTTCGTCTTGCCCTGGGAGCTGGCTACAACGTCGTTGTCACTGAGCCGTGGTGGGGAGAAGTTCCGGTCTGAGATTGCGGAGGGGAACCCAGCGCCAAGCCGAACCACGGTTGCAGTCGAGCCTCGGACCCGAGCTCCAAGGAATTCGTCAAGGACGATGATTCGACAGGCAGTTCTCACAACTCAGTAGGCAGCGATCACAGAACGACGGTCTGCATTCTCCCGGTCCACAGTGTCCGTTCAACGATCCGCGTGCGAGACGCCTCGACACAACCGCCTAACCCATCTTGAACATGGTGAGTCACGCCGGCGAGAAAGCCTCGGGCATTTCGACGAGCCGCACCCGAAATGCTGATTCCAAGGCAGCGTCCGATGGGAGAAGGCTGTTGTATCTTTCGTCGGCTGACCACTCGAGCTGCTCGGCCCGCTCGTCGTCGTCTAGTGCGCCGGCATCGATTTCGGTTCGCACGTCTGCGATGATCTTGGCCGCCGGTTCAAGGCCCAGCCAGACAAACGCGGCCTGAGCCGCCTGAAGCAACTCAGTTGTTCGGCGTTCCACAGCATCTAGCACACCCCCATTCATCGCCGATGAGTGGAACGTCAACGCGGCGGCCAACGCGATGTCTCCCGCGCGTTCATGCGTGCGCCCAAGCTCAAGTGATCGATTCCAGATGCGATCTGCTTCATCCATGGGCTAACTCTCAATCGAGAACGTGGAGCATGTCAATCTCGAGATTCCACCAATCAGCCAAAATGTCCCATCAAAGAAGTGCGGGTGTCCGCTTAAGGATCCTTCACCGGACGCTAAGTTGGCGATGATGACCCAGTCGAGCCGCGATACGCAAAAAGGGCTACAACTGCAGCGTTCTTGACCAGACGCCACACTGGTGCAGCGGGAGTCGCTAGGCACCGGACTGCGACCTCCTCGGGGAGTAGGTCTGGGCGTTATAGACCGATGGCGCGGAGTTGGAAGTCGTTGGGAACCGAGAAGCTTACGAGGCGGAGCCGGTTCTCGCCTTTGACGGACACTGCGGCGTGTGCCGCTCCGTCGGCGAGAAGGGCAAAGTCGAGCTTATCGCCGGGCTTTGGCTTCGGCCGTGGGCCTCCGTCCGTGAAGTCCATGGTGAAGATGCGGTCGTTCCCAGTGGTGTCCTGGGCTTCCAAATATAGTGTCGTTCCGCTCTTGGACTGGGTCCGGCCGCGGACGGTGGCGATCAGTTCCCGCCATGCTCCTCCTGTGGCGAACAGGCGCCTTGTGTTGCGGTAGGACAATGCCGATAACAGCACGAATAGCCCCAGGATCCCGGCCATGATGGCGGCAAAGATGGCTATGCCCTTCCATTCGTTCTCCCGGGGGTACCCGTGTCCGAGGACGGCGATGTCACCCGGGTTGTCGGGGTTGAGCGCGAGCTGGACGTGCGTGCCGCACGGAAGGGCTGCCTTACAGGCGCCGCCGGATTCGGCGGTGGCGTGCTGCTGTTGACCGCCCAGGGCGTAGGCGATGCCGAGTGTGCAGTAGTCGCTGCCTTTGTAGCGGGTGGGCTGCTGGCTCGTCACGGTGCCGCCCGTGCGGACGGACCCGGCGCTGAAGGGTGCCAGTGCTGCACCGAGTGCGAACCCGGCGGCGATCACCACAGCGGTGAGGGCAGCAGCAAACACCGCCACGGTCAGGCGCATCCTTCGACGCAGGGAACTGCCCAGCCAAGCCGGTGCCTGCTGCGCCAGGTACGGGCTGGCCTTCAGACGCAACCCGTCGGGCAGGGCGAAAGACCCGGGCTCCTCGCCACCGACCGTTTCGCGCGACGACGGCAGTGCCTCGCCGACGTGCTCAACGGGCACATCGTTCCCCTGCTGATCCTTCATTCCCCACCTCGCGTAGACCCACGGGCAGTCTATTCCACGGTGCCGGGGCCCGGCGGGGCACGCTGCGCCCCGCCGGGGACGGCCGCTGCCCGCCTTCGAGCGCATGGATCGGTATTTCCCGGTGGGTCGGCAATCGTGACTGACACTTTCGGTTTATTAACTAACTGGTAGGTTGTCGGAATTGGGTGCGCAGTGGGCGCTCCGCGCGCTGAAACGGACTTCCCTGATGAGTGGTTACCACCCGCAGAAAAATGACCTGCCGCAATCGCACCGGCCGATGATGGCGCTCTCTTTCCCGGAAATTAAGCGCCTACGCTCGCTGCGGACCACGGCCGGGATATGGCGGATTCTCATAGCCGCAGCAGTCGCCCTCTCGGCAGCGGGCTGCACCTATGCCGCACCGGCAGCCCCGCCCGGCAACCCAACCCCGGCGGCGTCTGGAGCGTCGGCTCCCGGTCCGGCTTCGACCTCAGCGGCCGCCTCGTGGGCTGCCCCCTCGTCAGGCCGGTTCATTAGCCAGGGCGCCCGGACTGTCGGGGTCGTGCGCATCGCGAGGACGTCAACGGGTGCCACCCTCAC
Organism: Arthrobacter sp. YAF34; assembly: GCF_052113245.1. Taxonomy (NCBI): domain Bacteria; kingdom Bacillati; phylum Actinomycetota; class Actinomycetes; order Micrococcales; family Micrococcaceae; genus Arthrobacter; species Arthrobacter sp. YAF34. Next base: position 3,657 of record NZ_JBFRCV010000009.1, on the reverse strand, counting down.
ACTGGAGGGCGTTTCGACAACCCCGAACCCGGATTTGAAGATCATCCTCAATGAAGGAGCCCTGTCCAAGGACACATCGGGGGACATGGTAGTCGAAGACCCGAAGGTCTTAGACATCGGTGGCCAGTTGAAACCCGGTCCCGGCTCCCAAAGATTCGACCTGCCCCCGTCCCCGCCCTTCACAATCCGAAGCGTCACGATCATGGACCCGCGTACGCACATCGCTTACGGGACAGCCGAGCTGACCCCGGATCCGACCCTCAGGTAACCGCCGCTTAGCACAACAGGCGTTTGACGATGTGGCGTCCTGCGTGTGCTCAATGCGGAGTGCTTATAGCGGGCCGTCGGGGTGCCGCCTTTCTTACTGTCGTCGGATCTGGGCGACCTCAGGCTCTCGAACCGAGAGGGATACCCGTGACTCTGCTGAAGTCCTCGGCATTTTCAATGGAGATGCAGGCCTCCGCACCACCCGAAAACGACAGCGTGAGCATGCCTTTTCGGCCAATGCTGCGGAACTCATGCAGGTCCGCAGCATCATCGATGCTCCATTGGATGGGCCGGGACAGGGACGAGGAGCCCCGGGTTTTGCGGAACTGCCAGGTCAAAATACCGTCCTGAAAGGTGATGGTTCCTGGCAGCATTACATTGCCGCCCCGAACCGTGGTCCCGTACAGAACCGACGCTGACGAGGGTTCGACGTATGCCGTCCAGGCCGGCACGGCACCCCTAGAACGCCTCAGTTCCTCACGGGCGCGCCGCCTGGCTGCCCTCTGCGCCGCTGTCAGAAAGAGGATGACCAGGGCCGCGGGAAGGAGGAGCCAGGCCCACGGCATGGAAGGCCGGATTGGCGAAGGAGAGGCCCACGCCACATAGCCGAAGAGCAGGTAAAGAATCCCCAGAACCGATATCCCGGCGACGGAAAATGATTCACGTCCCTCCGTGTTCATCCCGCTACGTCGCATGGCGTTAGGCTACCGGGTTCCCGCCGTCTGAATCGGGATGCTGCAGGAGAAAACGATGCGCCCCCATTGATCAACGAGCACGGTGAAGGATCCCTCTGCGGGACGCTATCGATACCACTCGGCGTGCAGGTTCGTGCATGCAGTGGTCGCACCAATAGCCTGCCCTGTACGGGCCGCGGGCTTGAGTTATTCGGCCCAGATGCTCCGGACGTTTTCCTGAGCGGTGATCAGCGGTGTCGTTTCGATGGTGATCGACCCTTCATTGAACCCTAGGGCGGCCCAGTCATAAACCAGACGCAGCGAACCGGCCTGCGGCGCCGGCCACAACCAGGCGTTCATTCGATAGTCGTAGTTCTCGTCCGAGCCTCCGCCCCCGCTTCCGCTCATGGACAGCTGCGGGCCCTGTGGTTCCGCTCCGTGGAGCGGATAGCGGTGAGCCATGACGCCGCCGATGGCCTTGGATCCGTCAGGCAGTTCCACTCCCACCCGGAGGGATCCTTCGGCAGTTCCTCTGCGGAACGGACGGCGCGGTTGGAGATTATCCATCAGATCAAACCACTGCTGGTCAGTCATCTCGGCCTGACGGCTGGCGCGGACGGAGAAAGCGAACACGCAGCCCGCGCGGTACACGTCGACGCGACGCAGGCACAAGGCGGCACCAGGCCGGCGGGCAAGAACTGTCGTCACCGGGACCGGAACAGGCAACTCATTCTCCGGCGGACGTACCCAGATCGGCGTTTCTACTCGTGCAGGACACGGATCTGCCGGCCGCTCAACCTCCGGAAAGAATGACATGGCCCTCACTTTCCCACCCAGCCGGTGGACATGTCGAGCCTGCCCAAGGGGATCGGCTTACGGACGTCGCTTCGAGCCTCCCAATAGAGCAATCCAACGCCCCTTACACGATCTGAGCGATGATTGTGCCCATGACATCAGATCTTGATTGGACGCGCTTCCATAGGGCCTTCGGGGAGGACCCCGGCGTGCTCCCTGATGGCGAGGTACTCGGGAGTGCAGAACATGACTGGGATGCAGTGTTTGAGATGTTGCACCGCAGCGGCTGGAGACTGACAACCAGTGATGGCCATTCACCCCTGCCGCCCAACAGACACGGTCTTGCCGAATTTGAGAGCTTTGCTGTCTGGCCCGTCGATGGAGTACGCGTCAACTTCTTCCCCAATCCGGACGCGGTGATTTTCGACATCGACCTACGGGAACTCGTCAACCAGGCAGCAGCAGACGGCATAGCGGCTCTTCGCGGTTCATGGGGAAATTGATTCCCGGATGAGTGTCATGCCGCCGTCCGGACGGCACTTCTCATGAGAATAACCGATTTGTAGTTGCCRGGGTTCCGGTAGCCGCGGGCGGTTCGTTTGATGTGCTTGATGCCGGTGTTGTTGGCTTCGACCTTGCCGGTGGTGGCGCCGGTGACGATGAGGACTTCGATCTCGTTCCACCACCGGCAGACCGTGCGGTAGAGCTTGTTGGTCTCCGGCCTTCCGGCGGCCTCAACGAGGGCCTTGAGGTCCTCTTTCGCCGCGGCGGCGTCAGCCAGCGAGTCGGTGCGCAGCAGCACCCTGAGCTGTTCYTTGACCTTCCAGACGGCCTGGAGCTTGCCGGTGGCGTCGTCGGCGGCGAAGACCTCGGCCAGGCGGTGGGCCGCGGTGTCMGAGAGCTTGTCGCCGGCGCGCAGGAGCAGCATCCGGTGGGCCCAGGCCTTGTCGATGCCGCGGCCGCGGCGGCCCTTGACCTGCTGGGAGAGGTTCTGCCGGGCCTCTGTCACCGCCTGGTTGGCCAGGGACACCAGATGGAAGTGATCGACCGCGACAGCGGTGCGGGGAAGCCACATCCTCAACGCTTTCCGGAACGCGGCCGAGGGGTCGATCGCAACGACCTGCACGCCCAGCCGCCACTGAAGCGGCCGGGCGAAGAGCCAGTCGCCAACGCCCTTGTGGTCCCGGCCGTCGACCACGCCCAGGACCTGCCCGGTGTCCAGATCCACGATGGTGGTCATCCACGGCTCATGCCGGATCCACGACGTGGAGTCCGGGTCACGGAAATACCGCACGGACCGGAACCGGTGTTCGTCGATGCCCAGCATGCGCGGGCTGAGCTCATCCACGTCCGGCAGCGTGAGAAGACAGGCTTCGGTCAGCGCGGCACGGACCATCCACCAGGACACCGCGAACGCCGCGGCCGTCTCGGACACGGCCCGGCCGGAACTGATGACCGCATCAACGACGTGGTCCCGGAGCCGGCCGGTGGACCGGGCRCGSCGCGGGACCTGGGCRGTGGATTCAAAGAACGAGAGCCGCGGRCAGGCCCGTTCCTCGCAATGCCAGCGGTACTTGGACCAGAGCACCTCCACAGCGCCGGCGACAGGGATGTCCCGGATCCGCTGGAAGCGCCGTTCCTTCCGCCGCGTCGCGACAACACCGCAGCTCGGGCAGCCCGGTGGCTGGTCTGTTTCAACGATGATCCGCCGCCGGCCATCAGCCAGCACGGTGGCCGAAATGACGCGGTAGTCRGGCAGATTGAAGATGCTGGTGGCAGCGTCAGGCGCCGCCCCGGTAGGCTCAGTCAAGGCTCGTGGTCCTGTTCCTGGTTGAATGCTAGACACACTCATCCCAGCAGGGCCACGGGCCCCTTCTTTAGCTACGACACGGAATCAATTCCCCACAAACCACGAAGAGCC
>NZ_JBFRCV010000008.1:0-234762 GCF_052113245.1 Arthrobacter sp. YAF34 | reverse complement strand
CAGCCACCACAGATGGTGCGCCGGATCGGGGACGCCGCGCAAATTGGCATCGTCGAAGGCCATGGCGTAGCCGTACGTGTAGGCGCAGGCCGGAGTGGAAGTACCGTCGCAGATCCCATAGGGGTTGGTAAGGTCCTTCCCGCGGTAGGCGTTCGATGTGGGCCACCACGAGGATCCGTCGCGTCCCGGATTGGCGGTGTTGACGTAGACCGGGACCGGTGTCCCGGCTGGCGCATCGACCGTGCCTGCGGCCCAGGCCAACTGCGTGAGCAGACATGGATTCTTTGTGTCCGGCCGGCCGCCGTTGACGCCTATGACGGCGAACTTCGCGGGATTCGGAAGATGAGCGCCGCACTGAGGCCACGAGATGTCATTTCCCAGCGCCGCGGCATCCGGAGGAGGGGTTGCCGGAGCATCGTCTGCGGCGCGCGCCGGGCCGGCCAGCCAGCCGAACAGCAGGCAAGCCACGACCAAAATTTTTGCGGATTTCATAAACGACCCCCCGCCTCCGAACGAACTGCAACGGGCCGCCAGCGGCCCACGTCGAATCCTAGGAGTGCCACCACTGTCGGTCACGGGTAGTCGTTACTGGACTTATCCATGTGATTTCGGGCCCGACATGTCTCTTCCACTTGTTTCACCTGTTGCCGGCGCTTCGCGGCGGACCGGTGTGGCCGGCGGCGGCGACGCGGCCGGGGCGCCACGTAGTCACGGATGCGGCTGGCCGGACATCGGCCGCGGGGCATTTATCCTCGAATGATGAGGTTGAGCAGCTGATGGGTCATGGACATTCACACACGGGGTCCGGCGGGAAGGATCTTTCCGCCCGGGCGGTGGCCGGCCGGCGCAGGGCCAACATCCTGCTTTTGGCCGTCCTCGTCCCGCTGGCGGCGCTGACGGTGGCGGCGATGGTCCTGATGTGGCCCACAGGCAACCGCGGGGACCTGAAGATCTCGAGTCCGTATGCTGCCGCGCCCGGGGTCAGCTTCGATACCGGTACGGTGCTAAGCGCCGGCGTGGAAGACTGTCCTTCGTCGGCCCCGGTTGTCGCGGCCGGGGGCACCGGGACGAAGTGCCTCGTCGCCCACACCCAGCCGGACCAGGGCGGGAATCTTGTCGCCGTGGAGATCACCCCGGAGATTGCCAAGTCCCACGGGGTCAAGGCCGGCGACAAGCTGCGTTACCTGAACCTCTCTAGGGTTGCCCCGGCCAGCGGAGGATCGCAGTACGTGTTCGTGGACTTCGTCCGCACGGTCCCCGTCCTGCTCCTGGCGCTGCTGTATGCCGTGACCGTGATCGCCGTCGCCCGCTGGCGAGGCCTGCGCGCGATCATCGGGCTCGTCGGCGCCTACGTCATCCTGGCCTCGTTCGTGCTGCCTGCCCTGCTGGAGGGCCGCCCCGCCCTCCCGGTGGCCCTGGCTGGTGCCTCGGCCATCATGTTCGGGGTCCTGTATTTCGCCCACGGATTCTCCGCGCGCACCTCAACCGCCCTGCTGGGCACTCTCTTCGGCCTCGGCATCACCGCACTTCTGACGTCGTGGGCGGTCTCGGCCGCATACTTGACGGGCATCGGGGACGAGAACACCTACCAGCTCATCAACGTCTCCGACAAGCTCTCCATCTCCGGCATCATCACGTGCGGGCTGATCATCTCGGGTCTGGGCGTGCTCAACGACGTCACCATCACCCAGTCCTCCGCCGTCTGGGAACTCTACGAACTGGCCCCCGCGACGACGGCGCGGAACCTGTTCACCTCCGCGATGCGCATCGGCCGGGACCACATCGCCTCCACCGTCTACACCATCGCCTTCGCCTACGCGGGGGCCGCCCTCCCCGTGCTGATTCTGGTCATGCTCTACGACCGGCCGCTGCTGGACGCCCTCACCAGCGGCCAACTCGCCGAAGAAGTCGTGCGCACCCTCGCCGCCTCCATCGGACTGGTCCTGGCCGTCCCCGTCACGACGATCCTCGCCGTCCTCGTCGTCAAAGCCACCGCCCGGACCGGGGGAGACGAGGACATCAGCCCGCCACAGGAACCACGCCCCCCTGCCGCCACCGCCGCGGTCCCGCGCGACGACATCGAGGACAACGCAGTGCTGGAAGCCGTCTACGAATCCCGCCGCGAACGCCGCCAGGCGACACAGGGCGCCGGCAGATAAATTTCCATAAGCCGCGGCCGGCGGCCCGGTGCGGGCCGGAATCCCACGGAAATGAAGGCTAAGACCCCGCTTGCAAAACCCGCCCCGCTCCAGCGAAACAGAGCATCACCTCGTGAGCACCCAAACATTGACCCACGCGGCCACTGTCGAGCCGGTGACCGCCCCCGGTCCTTTCCGTCGACGACCCTGGACGGATACGGCCGGGAGGCTCGCTGTAGGGGGAAAGTAGTTGCACGTCGCGGAGGTGCACTCGTCATGGGAGGTGGGAGGGTCGTGTCAAAGGCCTCGCTGTGTGCTCTGTGCAGTTTCACTTACCGGCGGGTGTGCCGCCTTTGCGGAACGTACCTGTGATGGAGAGCTTGCCCGAGCATTGGATAAACCCGTAGCGGAAGATGTGGACGGCTAGGCGGATGATGAGGAATCCCGCGATGACGAGTTCGGCGATGACGATGGTTGCCTCGACCTGTGAGAGGGTGCCGAAGGCGTTGCGGTGCATTGCAGTCACGGGGGTGAGAGCGGGAAGTAGGTACAGACCTGCACGACGGGGGCGCAGAGGTTACTTGGTTTCGGAACGTGGTGGAGTTCCGCTTCAACGTCTGACCCTCCGCCACCCCGCGGAGCGGTATTTCCGCCGAGTAATAGCGAATTAACTGGAAGGCTCCGATTTTCGAATTGGGGCTTTTCCTGTGTCCGGCGCTTTTATCCTTTTGTTACGCCTCAGTCAATGTTTTGGGCTAGAGCCTCCACTGCGGAGCGCCTCCAATGTTGCAGCTCGATAACGAACTTTACGGTGAGTCAACAATGGTGGCCCCAAGTGGCCTTGGGGGTTTACGCTTCATGCCATGTGAGACGGGCCACACTGCCGCTGGGGGAGTGTGGACGTCTGTCTGGCGCTTCCGGCGCCGGTCTCACCCACACCACAGAAACAAGGAGGCGGAATGCGCTTGGGTCGTATTTCCAAAGCAGTGGGCGTGGCAGCAGTAGCTGCCATCGCACTCAGCGCCTGCGCAGGCAACGGCGGCGGGACAACCCCGTCCACCGCGGCTGCGGCAGGCAAGCAAGGCGGATCGGCAACCGTTGTAGAGGTCAACGCGTTCAACACGTTCAACCCGAATACGGCCGACGGCAACACTGATATCAACTCAAAGATCAGCTACGCCACGCACTCAGGCTTCTTCTACATCGACAACAAGCTTAACGTCGTCCGCAACGAGAAGTTCGGCAAGATGGAAAAGGTCTCCGACAATCCGCTGACGGTCAAGTACACCGTCAACGACGGCGTGAAGTGGTCTGACGGCACGCCTGTCACCGCAGCCGACCTCGTGCTGCAGTGGGCCGCTTTCTCCGGCTACTACAACGACGCCTCTGCGGACGGCAAGAAGGGTACGTCGTACTTCTCCTACGCCGGCGACCCCACCGGTCTTGCCCTCACCGACTTCCCGGAACTCGGTGACGACGGCCGCAGCATGACCGTGAAGTACTCCAAGCCCTTCGCGGACTGGGAAATCGCCCTCGGCGGCCCCGGCATCGACGTGCCGGCCCACGTCCTCGCCAAGAAGGCAGGCCTGGCGGACACCAAGGCCTTCCTTGACCTCCTCAAGAGCATGCCCCGAGGCGACGCCAAGGCTCCCAAGCCGGCGAACGCCAAGCTGAAGGCCATGGCGGACATGTGGAACACCGGCTTTGACACCAAGACCCTGCCGGCCGATCCGAGCCTCTTCCTCTCCGATGGCCCCTTCATCGTCAAGAGCATCAACCAGGACCAGTCGATGACCATGGTCAAGAACAAGGACTACAACTGGGGTCCGATTCCCAACCTGGACGAAATCACCGTCCGCTACATCGGTGAGGCCCCCGCCCAGGTCCAGGCGCTCAAGAACGGCGAAGCCGACATCATCGCCCCGCAGGCGTCCGCTGACACCGTGGAACAGCTCAAGGCCCTCGAAAGCCAGGGCGTGACGGTCGACGTCGGCCACCAGCTCGCGTACGACCACCTCGACCTGAACTACTCCGGCCCGTTTGCCGACAAGAACGTCCGCGAGGCGTTCATGAAGGCCGTCCCGCGTGCGGACATCGTCGACAAGATCGTCAAGAAGCTCGACCCGAAGGCCACGCCGCTTGACTCCCAGCTCTTCGTCCCGGACCAGGCACCGTACGCCGACTCCGCGAAGAACAACGGGTCCTCCGCCTACCAGGGTGTGGACATCGAGGGCGCCAAGAAGCTCCTCAACGGCGCCACCCCCTCGGTCCGCATCATGTACAACAAGGACAACCCCAACCGTGTTGACGCTTTCTCCCTGATCAGCGAGTCCGCCACCAAGGCCGGCTTCAAGATCGTTGACGGCGGCCTCGGCAAGGCCGACTGGGGCAAGGCCCTCGGCGACGGCACCTACGATGCCACCATCTTCGGCTGGAGCAACTCCGGTGTCGGCGTGTCCGGCGTCCCGCAGATCTTCAAGTCCGGCAATGGTTCCAACTTCAACAAATTCAGTGACCCGGCAGCGGACAAGCTGATGGACGAACTGATTGTCACCACCGACAAGAGCAAGCAGGACGGACTCGTAACGCAGATCGACAAGATGATCTGGGACTCCGCCTACGGCCTTCCGCTCTTCCAGTCGGTTGGCGTGGACGCATACAGCGACCGTGTCACCGGTGTGAAGTACATGCCGAACCAGACCGGCGTTTGGTGGAACTTCTGGGAATGGGCACAGAAGTAGCCCGCGACCGCAAGTAACACTGCTGGAAAGGCGTCGGGACCACAGCTTCTTCGGTCCCGGCGCCTTTCTGGCGACCTCCCCGGCCCCGCCGCTACATCGGCGGGAACGGCCAAACTCCGCGACCGGTCCGGGCCATCCCCGGACCCGAATTCCGAGGTTCTATTCCAATGGTGACCTACATCTTCCGGCGGCTTCTGACTGCCGCCCTCATCTTGCTCGGCGCATCGTACTTCGTGTATCTCCTGACAGCGGCGTCCGGCGATCCCCTAGAAGATCTCCGTGCCAACCCCACCCCGCAAAAGCAAGCGCTCATGGACGCGAGGACCGAGCTCCTGCAGCTGGACACCCCAGCCCCGCTGCGGTATTTCAAATGGTTCGGCGGCGCGATCCAATGCGTCGTTCCGTTTGCCAACTCCTGTGACCTCGGAAAGAACATCGCCGGCCAGCCCGTCACCGAGGCTCTCGGCTTCGCGCTCGTGCAGACCCTGACGCTCGTCACCGCGGCAACCGTGCTCGCCATCCTGATCGGCATTACCCTGGGCATCGTCACCGCCCTGCGGCAGTACAGCACGCTGGACTACGGCGTGACCTTCATGGCCTTCCTCTTCTTCTCCCTGCCGATCTTCTGGGTTGCCGTCCTGCTCAAGGAATTCGGCGCCATCGGCTTCAACAACTTCCTGCGAAACCCCGAGGTTCCGCTGACCGTGGCCCTGGGCATCGGCGTCGTCGCCGGCGCGCTGACAGCTGTCGCGGCGGGCGGGGCCATGAAGCGCAGGCTGATGGCCGGCGCCATCGCCTTCGCTTTCGTCACCGTCGTGCTGATCTACTTTTCCGCCACCGAATGGTTCAAGACCCCGGGCTTGGGCCCCGTGGTCATCGCCATCGCCGGTGTGGGCATCGCCTTCGCTGTCACCCTGCTCTCCGCGGGACTGAAAAACCGCAAGGCCCTGCAGTCGGCCCTGATCTCCGTCGGCGTTGGCGTCGTGCTGTACTTCCTCCTGCAGCCGCTGCTCAACGAGGCCACGTTCCTCATGATTGTGATCCTGGCGGTCGTGTTCGTCCTGATCGGCATGGGCATTGGCTACCTGGTGGGAGGCTACGACCGCGGACAGTCCATGCGGGCCGCGGGGATCACCTCGTTCCTGGTCGGCTTCCTGATTCTGCTGGACCGTTATATGCAGGCCTGGCCCACCTACTTCAACAACAGCCGTGTGCGCGGCCGGCCCATCGCCACTATCGGTGCCAGCACCCCGAACATTCAGGGCGACTTCTGGGTCCTGAGCCTTGACTCCTTCACCCACCTGATCCTGCCGACCCTGGCCCTGATCCTGATCTCGTTGGCCAGCTACACACGGTTCACCCGGGCCTCAATGCTGGAAATCATGAACATGGACTACATCCGCACGGCCCGGGCCAAAGGCCTCAGCGAGCGGACCGTCGTCATGCGCCACGCCTTCCGCAACGCCCTGATCCCGATCGCCACGATTGTGGCCTTCGACATCGGAGCTCTGATCGGCGGTGCCGTCATCACCGAAACAGTGTTCTCGGTCCGCGGCATGGGCTTCCTGTTCCTGGACGGAATCTCGCACGTCGATCCCAACCCGGTCATGGGCGTCTTCATCTGCGTGGCCATCACGGCCATGGTCTTCAACCTCATTGCGGACCTGGCATACTCCGCACTGGATCCGCGCGTAAGGGTAAAAGCATGAGCCAGCCAAGTCAGCAGGAAGTAATCATGGCCGAAGACGGCGCGCGGAAATCAGCCGCGGCAGGCATTGAGCCGGTCCTCGAGGCCAAGGGCCTCAGCCAGGGCCAGATCGTCCGGAAGCGGTTCCTCGGGCACTCCGGGGCCATCATCGGCCTCGTAGTTTTCGCCTTTATCTTTGTCCTGGCCTTCACCTCGGTGGGCTACCTAGGCATCCCGGGCTGGTGGAAGTACACCCACGAGCAAGTCTCGCCGCTGATCAACGACGGCGTACCCACCCTCTCGTTGTGGCCGCCCGTCTGGGGCGAACATCCCTTCGGCCAGGACCGGATCGGCCGCGACGTCTTCGCCATGACCATGCGCGGCGCGCAGCAGTCCATCACCATCATGGTCGTGATCGGCCTTATCGCCGGCCTGATCGGCGTCGTCGTCGGTGCGATTTCCGGCTACTTCCGGGGCTGGGCCGAGGCCATCCTGATGCGCGTGACCGACGTCATCATCATCATTCCCGCGCTGCTGCTGGCCGCCGTCATGGCCCAGCTCGCCGGCCGCCGGGACCAGGGAAGCTGGTTCGCCTCGTTCACCAGCACCAACGGCGTCCTCGCCCTCGGAATCTTCCTGGGCCTGATCAGCTGGGTCGCACTGGCCCGCCTGATGCGCGGCGAATTCCTGTCGCTGCGCGAACGCGAGTTCGTCGATGCGGCCCGGATTTCGGGTGCAAGCAACGCGCGGATCATCTTCAAGCACATCCTGCCCAACGCCGTCGGCGTGCTGATCGTGAACGTGACCCTGACAATGTCTGCGGCAATCCTCACCGAAACGGCACTGAGCTACCTCGGCGTCGGCGTCAAGGCCCCGGACACGTCCCTCGGCCTGCTCATCTCACAGAACCAGCAGGCCTTCGCCACCCGGCCCTGGCTCTTCTGGTTCCCGGGCATGTTCATCGTGCTCATCTGCCTCAGCATCAACTTCATCGGCGACGGCCTGCGGGACGCCTTTGATCCGCGGCAGAAGAAGTTCAACGCCAAGAAGGCAGTCGATCACGGCGCACCGGCGGTGCAGGCAAGCGCCGTCACCGCCCTCGACGGACCCGAGCCTGAAGGGCCCCGGCATGACGGACCGGCAGACGGAACACGGGACCAGTAAATGCCAGCCCCGCGCACGGCGGTTCTAGCGGGCGGTAATCGCCAGGTAGCTCGCCGCCAAGAGCAGTACGACGGCGCCAAGCGCCACCCAGCGGACGGTGACGGTCGCGGTGCTGGCGGCGTCGTCGGCGCCGAGTTGCCCGTCTTCCACCAGGTCGTGCCACCGTGCCCGCACCAGCATGGCGGCCTGGCCGGAGTCCGTGGTCTTCAGGTCGCCCGGACGGACCGACTTGCCGGGACCATACGTGGTTGCCGGCAGGCCGTGGAGGTCCTCGGGGCGGGCGTGGCGCCCGCCCCAGATGCCCGGGGCGGGCGCGGCCCACGACGTGTAGCTCTTCTCGGCGGTGACCAGGGTGAGCGCGAAGCGCGTATCGACGTGCACCAGCGCGGCCCATGGGACCTCGATCGAGCGGAACGGATTTTCCAGGGTGACGCCGGCGTCGTGGACCACCACGGACGGCATCCAGAACAGTTGCCAGCCCATGAAGGCAATGAATGCCAGCGGGGCGACGCCCGCCAGCGCCCCTGGACCTGCCGAGACCGCCGTGACCACAACACCGAACCCGGCCACGGCCCAGGACAGCCACGCGAACCATTTGTTCGTTCGTGCCTTGAAGACTTCAACATTTCCGGCATGCGGCGCAGGTCTCATGCCCCTAATAATTCAGTATTCCGAGCCGCAGCACTAATCCCCGGTGCGTCGGCGGCTCGGGCGGAAGGATGGACCCATCATGACTGACTTCATCACCCTCGATCCGCCAAAGGACGCTGCCCCCAGCCGGGGCGAAACCGTCCTGGAAGTCCGCGACCTCAGCGTGGACTTCGGCGTGGACAAGAAATGGGTCCCGGCCGCTATCGGACTGAACTACGAGGTGCGGGCCGGTGAAGTGCTCGCCATCGTGGGGGAGTCCGGATCCGGAAAAAGTGCCAGTTCGATGGCGCTTCTGGGCCTGCTGCCCACAAATAGCCGTGTGACTGGAAGTGTCAAGCTCGCCGGCCGTGAACTGCTGGGAGCCAATGAGACCAATATCCGTGCCGTCCGCGGCAAGGATGTCGCGGTGATCTTCCAGGAGCCCATGACGGCCTTGAACCCGGTCTACACCGTGGGGTCGCAGATTGTCGAAACTGTGCGCCTGCACAATGAGGTCTCGCCGGAAGAGGCGCGGATCCGGGCCCTGCACATGCTCGAGCTTGTGGAATTGCCCGATCCGGAAAAAGCCTTCCGATCTTACCCACACCAGCTTTCCGGAGGCCAGCGCCAGCGCGCCATGATCGCGCAGTCGCTCTCCTGCGACCCGAAGCTGCTGATCGCCGACGAGCCCACCACGGCCCTCGATGTGACGGTTCAGGCCGAAATCCTTGACCTCATGCGCAACTTGAGGAACAAACTTGACAGCGCCATCGTGCTGATCACCCACGACATGGGCGTGGTGGCCGACCTCGCCGACCGGATCGCCGTCATGCGCAAGGGCCTGATTGTGGAGACCGGGACGGCCGCGCAGATCTTCCACAACCCGCAGCACGAATACACCCAGGCGCTGCTGGCCGCCGTACCGCACCTGGGCCAGGGCGGCGTCGATTCCGTGGCGGAAGTGGACGTCACTGCCGCTCTGGCCGCCGCCACCCACGCGGAGATCCTCTCCATCCCGGAAGAAGAGCTGATCCGGCGGGAGCGGGAGAACGCCGCCGCCCTGGCAGTGGCCGAGGCAGCCAAGCCGAAGGGCGATCCCGTCCTGGAGCTCAAGGACGTGGCTATCGAATACCCGAAGCAAGGCCGCGTGCCGGCTTTCCGGGCCGTGGAAGGGGCCAACCTGGTCATCTATCCCGGCCAGGTGGTGGGCCTCGTGGGCGAGTCCGGCTCGGGCAAGACCACGATCGGCCGTGCCGCCGTCGGACTCCTGCCGGTAGCGGCGGGAACCATGCGGGTGGTTGGGCAGGACATTTCCGCGGCCAAGAGGAACGGCCGTCAGCTGCACGAGATGCGACGGCATGTTGGCATGGTGTTCCAGGATCCGTCCTCCTCCCTGAACCCCCGGCTGCCGATCGGCGAGAGCATTGGCGAGCCGATGTTCCTGGCCAAGGTCGCGAAGGGGGCCGAGCTGCAACATCGGATCGAGGCCCTCCTGGACCAGGTGGAGCTCCCGCGCGACTACCGCAACCGCTACCCGCACGAACTCTCCGGGGGCCAGAAGCAGCGCGTGGGAATCGCGCGCGCCCTCTCACTTAAGCCGAAACTGATGGTCGCCGACGAGCCAACGTCCGCCCTCGATGTCTCGGTTCAGGCCAGGGTGTTGGATCTGTTCCAGAACTTGCAGAAGGAACTGGGATTCGCATGTCTCTTCGTCACCCATGACCTGGCCGTGGTGGACGTGCTCGCGGACCGGATCTGCGTTATGCAGCGCGGCAGGATCGTGGAGCAGGGGACCAGGGACCAGATCCTCCGCAACCCCCAGGAGCCCTACACCCAGCGGCTCCTGGCAGCTGTACCGCTGCCGGATCCGGACAAGCAGCGTGAGCGTCGCGAACTGCGCGCGCAACTGCTTTCCGGGGCCAGCTGAGGGGCGCAGCGGAGCTTAAAACCGATCACATTCAGTTAATCCAAGGTAACCCGGATCACAGGAGGGGCGTATCGTACCAGCCAGTAGCGTGTGACTTGAAATACTTTGCGCTTGACGCTAGCCGTCATGGGTCTGTCGAATCACGGTTTGGCAACGGAGTTCCAACATTCGGACAATTTAGGGCTAGGCTACTTCCATATGAAGCACGTCACAGGGGATACCCCTGTGCCTGCTTGCGGGGAAGCATAAGTTTTTCCCTCACGAACTCCCACAACTCATAGGAGGCGGAATGCGTTTTTCGCGCACTTCCAAAGCACTGGGCATGGTGGCCATCGCCGCCCTGGCCCTGACCGGATGCGGTGCCAGCGGCTCCGCGACCGGTAGCGGCAGCACCGGTGGCGACACCAGCAAAGTTATCCTCGCCGACGGCTCCGAGCCCCAGCGTCCCCTGATGCCGGCCGACACCAACGAAGTTGGCGGCGGCAAGGTCATCGACATGATCTTCGCTGGACTGGTCAGCTACGACGCCAGCGGCAAAGCGGTTAACGAACTCGCCCAGTCCATCGAGGGCAAAGACGGCCAGCACTTCACCATCAAGGTGAAGAAGGGCGAGAAGTTTACGAACGGCGAGGCCATCACGGCCAAGACCTTCGTTGATTCCTGGAACTTCGGTGCAGCAGCCAAGAACGCCCAGCTCAGCGGCAGTTTCTTCGAAAGCATCAAGGGCTACGATGAGGCCAGCGCAGAAGGCTCCAAAGTGGAGACCATGTCCGGCCTGAAGGTCGTTGACGACCAGACGTTCACCGTCGAACTGAAGAAGCCGGAATCCGACTGGCCGCTTCGCTTGGGCTACACCGCATTTGTTCCGGTTCCCTCCGGCGCCCTGAAGGACCCGAAGGCGTTCGGCGAGAAGCCGGTCGGCAACGGCCCGTACAAGCTTGCGGATGGCGGCTGGCAGCACAACGTGCAGATCCAGCTCGTTCCGAACCCGGACTACAACGGCCCGCGCAAGGCCAAGAACGCCGGCGTGACCTTCAAGATCTACCAGAACGACGACGCGGCCTACCAGGACCTGCTGTCCAACAACCTGGACATCCTGCAGACCATCCCGACCAGCGCGCTGAAGAACTACAAGTCTGACCTCGGCGACCGCACCATCAACAAGCCGTACGCCGGCAACCAGACCATCGCCATCCCGGAATACCTGCCGGAATGGAGTGGCGAGGCCGGAAAGCTCCGCCGCCAGGCGATCTCCATGGCCATCAACCGCGACGAGATCACGAAGGTGATCTTCAACGGTGCACGCCAGCCTGCCAAGGACTTCACGGCTCCCGTGCTTGACGGCTACAGCGACTCGATCCCCGGTGCGGAGAACCTCACGTTCAACGCCGACAAGGCGAAGGCTGCTTGGGCCAAGGCCGACGCGATCAAGAAGTGGGACCCCAACGAGACCTTCACGATCGCCTACAACGCCGACAAGGGCGGACACAAGGCCTGGGTTGAAGCAGTGGTCAACCAGCTCAAGAACACCCTCGGCATCAAGGTTGAAGGCAAGCCGTACGCCACGTTCAAGGAAGCCCGCAACGACGCCACCGCCAAGACCCTCACTGGCGCCATCCGCGCCGGCTGGCAGGCAGACTACCCGTCGCTGTACAACTTCCTCGGCCCGATCTACAAGACCGGTGCCGGCTCCAACGACGCTAACTACGCGAACCCGGCGTTCGACAAGGCCGTTACCGACGGCCTGAACGCCCCGTCCGTCAGCGACGGCAACAAGGCCATGAACAAGGCCCAGGAGATCCTCCTCCAGGACCTGCCGGCCATCCCCCTGTGGTACCAGGTTGCCCAGGGCGGCTGGAGCGACAAGGTCAGCAACGTTGACTACGGCTGGGACGGCGTCCCGCTGTACTACAACGTCACCGGCAAGTAACACCTAAGCGACGGCGGGGGCCGCCCTTTCTGGGGCCTCCGCCGTCGTCGTGCTTCCCCTCCCTTTTATTTTCTTGGTGCCCGGCTGTTCGGGCCCACTTTTCGCAGCCCTGCCGCCGCGAGTGTACCGGCGCCGGCCTGCATCCATAGTGAAAAGGTTCTTTGATGAACAACTCCGCCGCATCCCTGGACAGGATGCCTGCCAACGAGGGTGTGACTCGCTGATGTCGACCTACATCCTCAAGCGTTTCCTGCAATTGATTCCCGTTTTCCTGGGCGCAACACTGCTGGTCTACTTCCTGGTCTTCAGCCTGCCCGGCGACCCCATCGTGGCCCTGTTCGGCGACAAGCCGGTCAACGTGGCCGTGGCCGCCAAGCTGCGGGAGCAGTACCACCTGGACCAGCCGTTCTGGATGCAATACCTGCTCTACCTCAAGAGCATCTTCACGTTCGACCTCGGCCAGGACTTCTCCGGGCGCCCCATCGCCACCGTGCTTGGCGAGGTATTCCCCGTCACGGCACGGCTGGCCATTATGGCGCTGATCTTCGAAGCATTTTTCGGCATCGTCTTCGGCCTCATCGCGGGCCTGCGCAAAGGCAAGTTCTTCGACGCCACGGTCCTGATCGCCTCCCTGGTCGTGATCGCTATTCCGATCTTCGTCCTGGGCTTCCTGCTGCAGTTCACCATCGGCGTCCAGCTGGGCTGGGCCAAACCGACCGTTAGCTCCGCGGCAACCATCCCGGACCTCATCCTGCCGGCGATCGTGCTGGGATTGGGATCCTTCGCCTATGTCCTGCGCCTGACCCGCACGTCCGTCATCGAAAACATGAACGCCGACTACGTGCGCACCGCCACCGCCAAGGGCCTCTCCCGGTTCCAGGTGGTCCGCGTCCACATCCTGCGCAACTCCCTGATTCCCGTCATTACGTTCCTGGGCGCCGACCTCGGTGCCTTGATGGGCGGGGCAATTGTCACGGAAGGAATCTTCAACGTCCCGGGCGTAGGCAACCGGCTCTACCGGGCCGTCCTGTCGGGCGAAGGCCCCACCGTCGTCTCGATCGTCACCGTCCTGGTGCTGATCTACTGCCTGTCCAACCTGCTCGTTGACCTGCTTTACGGCTGGCTTGACCCGAGGATCCGTTATGACTCCTGATAACACCACCACCGCACGGCACGCCGTCGCCACCCGTCCGGCCCGCCGAACCGAGCACTTCGTGGCCGATGTCTCCGAGACCCCGCTCCAGGTGACGGATCGGGTCAAGGACGAAGCCGCACCGCTGAGCCTGTGGGGCGAGGCCTGGAAGAACCTGCGCAAGCAGCCGCTCTTCCTCGTCTCCGCATTCCTGATCCTCGTGGTCGTGGCGGTCTCCCTCTTCCCGGGATTGTTCTCTCCGATCGACCCGACGTCGGAAGCGTGCCAGCTGGCCAACTCCGACGGTGGCCCGGTCACCGGCCACCCGCTGGGCTTCACCCAGCAGGGCTGCGACGTCTACGCCCGCGTCATCTTCGGCACACGCTCCTCGGTCACAGTGGGCCTTTTGACCACCATCGGGGTCCTCCTGATCGGCGGCATCTTGGGTGCCGTAGCCGGCTACTACGGCGGCTGGATCGACTCCGTCCTGGCCCGCATCAATGACATCTTCTTCGCCCTTCCCCTGATCCTGGGCGCGATCGTGCTCATGCAGCTGCCGATGTTCCGAACGAACAAGACCGTGTGGACCCTGGTGCTCATCCTGATCGTCTTCGGCTGGCCGCAGATCGCCCGCATCACCCGCGGCGCCGTCATCGAGGTCCGCAACGCGGACTTCGTCACGGCCGCCCGCTCGCTGGGCGTCTCGAAATTCGGTGCCCTCATGCGCCACGTCCTGCCGAACTCGCTGGCTCCGATCATCGTCGTGGCCACCATCTCGCTGGGCACGTTCATCGTGGCCGAGTCAACGCTGTCCTTCCTGGGCATCGGGCTGCCCCCCAGCGTCATGTCCTGGGGCAACGACATCCAGGCGGCACAATCCTCGCTCCGGTCCAACCCGATGCCGCTGCTGTACCCGGCCATCGCGCTGTCCATCACCGTCCTGAGCTTCATCATGCTGGGCGACGCCCTGCGTGATGCCCTCGATCCCAAAGCCCGCAAGCGATGAAAGGGGACACCATGAGCGCCTCTGTTGACTTCCAGGAAGCTGCAGACGCCACCGAGCGCCCGCTGCTCGAAATCAAGGACCTGGCCATCGGGTTCACCACCAGCAACGGCGAGGTCAACGCCGTCCGCAACGCCCGCCTCACCATCATGCCGGGTGAAACCGTCGCGATCGTGGGCGAGTCCGGCTCCGGGAAGTCCACCACCGCGCTGGCCGCTATCGGCCTGCTCCCGGGCAACGGGCGCGTCGCGGCAGGCCAGATCCTGTTCGACGGCGAGGACATCTCCAACGCCAGCGAAAAGCGGATGATTGAACTCCGCGGCAACAGCATCGGCATGGTCCCGCAGGACCCGATGTCCAACCTCAACCCGGTGTGGAAGATCGGCGACCAGGTCCGCGAGACGCTGAAGGCCAACGGCCTGCCCAGCGGCCCCGAGGACGTCGCCAAGGTCCTGTCCCAGGCCGGGCTGCCCGACGCCGGCAGCCGCGCCAAGCAGTACCCGCACGAGTTCTCCGGCGGCATGCGCCAGCGCGCGCTGATCGCGATCGGGCTCGCCTGCCAGCCGCGCCTGCTCATCGCCGACGAGCCCACCTCGGCGCTCGACGTCACCGTGCAGCGCCAGATCCTCGATCACCTGGACAAGATGACCACGGAGCTCGGCACCGCGGTGCTGCTGATCACGCACGACCTCGGCCTCGCCGCCGAGCGCGCCGACCAGGTAGTGGTCATGTACCGCGGCCAGGTCGTCGAATCCGGGCCGTCGCTGGAGCTGCTGCAGAACCCGCAGCACCCGTACACCCAGCGGCTGGTTGCCTCGGCGCCGTCGCTGGCGTCCCGGCGCATCCAGGCCGCCAAGGATCTCGGCGTGGAAACCGACGACATGCTCGCCCCGAGCGAGACCGGTGCGGTTGAACCGGCCACGTCCGACGACGTCCTGCAGATCCAGAACCTCAAAAAGGTGTTCAAGCTGCGTTCGGGACTGGGGAAGTCCACGGACTTTACCGCCGTCGACGGCGTCTCCTTCAACGTCAAGCGGGGAACCACGACGGCGATCGTGGGGGAGTCGGGATCCGGCAAGTCCACGGTGGCGCAGATGGTGCTGAACCTCCTGTCGCCGACCTCCGGCAAGATCATCTTCGACGGCGTGGACACCTCCACGCTGAACAGCAAGGAACTCTTCGCCTTCCGGCGCCGGGTGCAGCCGATCTTCCAGGACCCCTACGGTTCGCTGGACCCGATGTACAACATCTTCAGGACCATCGAGGAGCCGCTGCGGACCCACAGGATCGGGGACAAGGCGAGCCGCGAGAAGAAGGTCCGGGAACTGCTGGACCAGGTGGCGCTGCCGCAGTCCACCATGCAGCGGTACCCGAATGAGCTCTCCGGCGGCCAGCGCCAGCGCGTCGCGATCGCCCGCGCCCTGGCCCTGGACCCCGAAGTGATCATCTGCGACGAGGCCGTCTCGGCACTGGATGTGCTGGTGCAGGCCCAGGTGCTGAACCTGCTCGCCGACCTGCAGTCCCGGCTCGGCCTCACCTACTTGTTCATCACCCACGACCTCGCGGTGGTCCGGCAAATCGCCGACCACGTGTGCGTCATGGAGAAGGGCAAGCTGGTGGAGACCGGTTCCACGGATGAGGTCTTCGATGCGCCGCAGCAGGAATACACCATGGCCCTGCTCAACGCCATCCCCGGTGCCGGCCTCATGCTGCCGCCGGAAATGGACGTGGCCTGAGCAGCCGCTTTCCATCGGGACTGAAGAAGTCCACCGCTAGCAGAAGCTGGTAGTAAAGGAGCCGGTGTCCGCCCAATGGGGCGGGCACCGGCTCCTTTATTGTTGTGCTGTTTCTTTTGCTCGTCCTGTTTTTTACTTGTGCTGTGGGGGACGCCCGACGCTAGCGGGACAAGCCGGAGAGCAGGCCGGGCTCCGCATAGTCAAAGCCCATCGACTCCAGCCGCTGGCCGAAGACGGCGCCCAGGGCCGCATGGCCCTGCCGGTTCAGGTGGACCCCGTCCGCCATCGAGCCCGTGAGGTTGTAGCGGGTGAGCCAGTCGCCCGCGCTGACGAACGGCAGGCGGTGCCGGTTCGCCACTGTCCCCAGCAGGGCGTCCACCTCGCTCCGGCGTCCACCGCCGTAGTGCGCGCCCCGCGCGAGGGTGCCGACCATGAGCAACCGGGCCGCGGGGTAACGCTGCTCGATGCTGGTGATCAGCCGATCGGCGTTGTCGACGATCTGCGCGTCCGAGGCGCCGCGTGCGGCGTCGTTCCCGCCACCTTCGATCACCACGAGGGGAGGAATGCCATAGGGGAGCTTCCAGTCGCCGCGCTGGAGCGCGTCAATGTAGTTGCCGGTGGTGCCGTTGGCTGCCACGTAGCCGGTGCCGCCCCGGCCGCAGAAGAAGACTTTGTACCCAGCCGCAGCCAGTCCCTGCCTGGTCCACCCATAGGCCGGTTCCGACTGCGAGTCGCCGATCAGCACCGCCATGTTGCTGGTGTCCTTAACGATCACCTCGCTGCGGCCGTTCGCGGGATTGCGGTAGACCGCGCCGCCCGGCAGGCTGGCGGGGTTTACGTCCGAACCGATCCGCGTCCTGGCGGGGGAGCCCGCGGCGACCGGGCCGTCGGCGCCGCCGGCCGCTCCATTTCCCATGCCCGCCGCGCCGGCATGGGGAAGCGCGACGGAAGCGCCGGCGTCAGACGCAGGTGAAGTAGGTGCTTGTCCGCAGCCGCCAAGAACTACGCCTGCGGCGATCATCGTTGCGACAAAGCGGCACAATGCCGTGGCGTTTCGCATGAATATCTCCGGGCTTGCCTGCTGCTATCAGGGCAATCATGGTGCATGGGCGCTGGAAAATCCAGTGACTTTACTCACAAGTAATAATCCGCTTTCGTGTATCCTTCCGGCGCCTGCGGCGGCCGGAGGGCCGCCGCCCAGTCCATCAGGGTTCGGCATTTTAGGCCAATAAATGACCTAGCGCTTAGAATGGATGAAGGTGCCCTGTGCCAAAGGGGCGTATCCGTCGTGCGTTCCGGTTGGAAATGTCGCGATACCACAGCTGACTTCACCACTGAATCGAGCAATAACGCATGTCTGAAACCACCACCAACACCGCGGTAGCCACTGCATCGCGCAGTGACCTGCGCAACGTCGCGATCGTGGCCCACGTTGACCACGGCAAGACCACTCTGGTCGACGCCATGCTCAAGCAGACCAACTCCTTTGCCGAGCACAATCACCTCGAAGACCGTGTCATGGACTCCGGTGACCTGGAGCGCGAAAAGGGCATCACCATCCTGGCCAAGAACACCACGGTGGCCTACAACGGTCCGTCCTCCAAGGGCGAGACCATCACCATCAACGTGATCGACACCCCCGGCCACGCCGACTTCGGTGGCGAGGTGGAGCGCGGCCTGTCCATGGTCGACGGCGTCGTCCTCCTCGTCGATGCATCTGAGGGCCCGCTGCCCCAGACCCGTTTCGTGCTGCGCAAGGCCCTCGCCGCCCACCTGCCGGTGATCCTCCTGGTCAACAAGACCGACCGCCCCGACGCGCGGATCGAAGAAGTTGTCCACGAGTCCATGGACCTGCTCCTGGGCCTGGCCTCCGACCTCGCTGACGAAGTTCCGGACCTGGACCTGGACAAGATCCTCAACGTCCCGGTCGTTTACGCGGCCGCCAAGGTCGGCCGCGCTTCCCTCGAGCAGCCCGCCGACGGCACCGCCCCGGAGAACGAGGACCTCGAGCCGCTCTTCAACGCGATCATCGAGCACATCCCGGCTCCGACCTACAACCCGGAGGGTGTCCTGCAGGCGCACGTCACCAACCTGGACGCCTCCCCGTTCCTCGGCCGCCTCGCGCTGCTGCGCATCTACAACGGCACCCTGCGCAAGGGCCAGACCGTGGCCTGGGCCCGTGCCAACGGTGAGCTGAAGAGCGTCAAGATCACCGAACTGCTGGCCACCAAGGCACTGGACCGCGTTCCGGCCGAATCCGCCGGCCCGGGCGAGATCGTCGCCGTCGCCGGTATCGAGGAAATCACCATCGGTGAGACCCTGACCGACGTCGACAACCCGCAGCCGCTGCCGCTGATCACCGTTGACGACCCGGCCATCTCGATGACCATCGGTATCAACACCTCGCCGCTGGCCGGCAAGGTCAAGGGCGCCAAGGTCACGGCCCGCCAGGTGAAGGACCGCCTGGACAAGGAACTGATCGGTAACGTCTCCATCAAGGTGCTCCCCACCGAGCGTCCTGACGCCTGGGAAGTCCAGGGCCGTGGCGAGCTCGCGCTGGCCATCCTGGTCGAACAGATGCGCCGCGAAGGCTTCGAGCTGACCGTGGGCAAGCCGCAGGTTGTCACCAAGACGGTCGACGGCAAGATCCACGAGCCGATGGAGCACATGACCATCGACGTGCCGGAAGAATATCTCGGCGCTGTCACCCAGCTCATGGCAGCCCGCAAGGGCCGCATGACCAACATGGCCAACCACGGCACCGGCTGGTGCCGCATGGAGTTCATCGTTCCGGCCCGTGGCCTGATCGGGTTCCGCACCAAGTTCCTCACGGACACCCGTGGCGCCGGCATCGCCGCCTCGATCTCCGAGGGCTACGAGCCGTGGGCCGGCCCCATCGAATACCGCACCAACGGTTCGATGATCGCCGACCGCGCCGGCGTGGTGACCCCGTTCGCCATGATCAACCTGCAGGAGCGCGGCTCGTTCTTCGTCAAGCCCACCTCCGAGGTTTACGAAGGCATGATCGTGGGCGAGAACTCCCGCGCCGACGACATGGACGTCAACATCACCAAGGAAAAGAAGCTCACCAACATGCGTGCAGCTTCCTCGGACACCTTCGAGAACCTGACGCCGCCGCGCGACCTGACCCTCGAAGAGTCCCTCGAATTCGCCCGTGAGGACGAATGCGTTGAGGTTACCCCGGAGTCCATCCGCATCCGCAAGGTGATCCTGGACACCAACGAGCGTGCCAAGGCCAACCGCGCCCGCGCCAAGGTCTGATCCCGGTCCCCGGGCTTCGGCTGACACGTGAATAGGAGAGCTGCCGGTACGGCAGGCGGCATTGCCGCCGCCGTGCCGGTAGCTCTTTTTGTTGCCCTGGCCGGCACTGCCCTGCACCGGCAAGGCCTGATTATGGGCGGTGTGCAGATTCCATGGGGGGCGGCCGCGGCCCTGCTCCTGCTGGGCTCCGCCGAAGTGTGGCTCGGGGCGGCGTTCCGGTCCGTTATTCCGACGGCGGTCTGCGGGGTCCTTTGCTACGCGCTGACCGGCTGGTGGTCCACGCTCGAAACGGGCAAGCGCCTGGTCATCGGCGACGCCGCGGGCAATATCTGGGTCTTCGGCATAGGCGGCATGACCCTGGCCATGCTCGTCTGGTGCCGACGGTACCGACTGCCGGCCGCATAGACCCGCGCTGCCCTGCACAGCGGGGGCTGGGCAGCCCGTGTACCCTGCGGGTCGGGCGATCCGGGGGACATGCTCATTCTTTGGCCCCGCGAGTGGGCACAATGGCATTATGTCCGGCTCGCGGCGGCAGCCAGGGACATGTCCCGTGGTCACCCGTGGACATGTCCAGCCTTCACCGTGGGCATGGCCGGCTGCTTCTGGGGCTCCGGGGGGACATGCTCATTCTTTGACCCCTGGAGTGGGCACAATGGCATTATGTCCGGCCCGCGGCGGCAGCAAGGGACATGTCCCGTGGTCACCCGTGGACATGTCCAGCCTTCACCGTGGAAATGGCCGGCTGCTCCGGGGGACATGCTCATTTACCGGGGCCCGGTTTGGCAGTCCTGGCCGGCGGTCCTCGAGTTCTCCACATAGCGCGGGACCTGACTACCCGGACGCCGCGGAGGACTCCACCATAGGTGAATGGCCAACATCATCGAGGTGCTCTCCAAGCACGACGGCGTCGCGCGCGCCAAACACATCGCGGCGGCGGGGGTCTCGGATTTCCAGCTCAAGTCAGCGATGTCTGCGGGCGCCGTGTCCCGCGTGGCCCGCGGGGTCTATGCCTTGCCCGGTGCCGACGCGCAGCTGATCTCCATACGCTCGCTTCCGGCAGAGCCGGCTTGCGTTACCGCTGCCCATTTCGGCGGGTTGTGGGTTCTCGAAGCACCGGCCCAGCCGCACGTGGCCCTCACTCACAGCCGCAGCTATCAGGGCTTCGTCTGTCACAGGTCCTCCACGCCGCCGACGCTCCTGGACAGCGTCGTTCAATGCCTGCGCTGCCTGCCGGAACCGGAAGGACTCATCATCGCCGAGTCCGCCGTCGTGCTTAAGGGACTCGACATGGCTTCCTTGCGCCGGCGGTTCGACGGGAGGAACGACGCTCGGGAACGCCGGATCGTGTCGGCGATTGTCCCGCAGTCGCAGTCGGTGATCGAGTGCCTGGCACGTTTTCTCCTGCGGCGTGCCGGCTTCCATGTCGAATCACAGGTCAACGTTCCGGGCATGGGTCATCTGGATCTGATGGTCGATGGCCGTCTCGGCATAGAGACGGACGGCGCCGGGTTCCACATGGACAAGGCGAGCTTCGAGGAAGACCGGAGGCGCTGGAACGTCACAACGCGTAGGGGAATCCCGACACTGATTGTGAGCTACCAGCTCCTCAGGGACCACCCCGAGGAATTCATCACCCTGGTCCGGGAAACTCTGAGCAGGCTGTCTTCTGCCGCTTAGATGCACTGCGCCGGGACGTGGTTTCTCCCGTTCGCGCTCTTGCAACGCGCGCCTTCGAATGACCTTGCCGTAACTGGCCCCGAGCCTTGCCGCGCCCATTCACCGTTGGACATGTTCCTTGCGGCGTCGATCTACGAGTGGACATGTCCCGCGCTGGCCGTCGCTGATGGACATGCTGCTGAAATGTCCGTCGCGGGCGACCAAGGGAGGACATGTCCATCGGTTGCGGGCGATCCGGGAGGACATGTCCATTGCTCGGGCCGCGGGGAGGACATGTCCCTTCGGGGAGGGTGGCCAGCCCCTCCGGGCACCCACGTCATCGGTTACGGGCGATCCGGCACCCGCGGGGCGTGGCGGGGCGGGGGCGGGGGGACTTCCTTGGCCGCCACGACGAGGGGCAGCGCAATGACGACGTCGGAGCGGCGGGTGCGGACGGTGCACGTGCCGTCGGTGCGCTGCACGAGCTCGCCGAGCGCATCCGTGAGGCCGCCGTCGATCCGGTACCGGACCACAACCCGTGTGCCGAGCGGGGCGCCGGAGAGGAACTGCTGGGGCAAGGGCAATGGCGAGCTCATCAGATCATCGTAAGACGCGGGCCGTATGACGTCCCGCTAGGTTCGCGGGAACAGGCTGGGAGATAATAGGCTCGGAAGTCAGCAGCCCGGCGCTCAGGTCGGGAGATCATCCGGTCGGAACGCCGGAAACAACGTGGAGAGGCCAGGGACGTGACGTACGTAATCGCGCAGCCGTGTGTAGATGTCAAAGATAAGGCATGTATTGAAGAGTGCCCCGTCGACTGCATTTACGAGGGTGAACGCTCCCTGTACATCCACCCGGACGAGTGCGTGGACTGCGGTGCCTGCGAGCCGGTCTGCCCCGTGGAGGCGATCTACTACGAGGACGACACCCCCGAGGAATGGGCCGACTACTACAAGGCCAACGTCGAGTTCTTCGACGAACTCGGCTCCCCGGGCGGCGCCGCGAAGATCGGCAACACCCACACCGATCACCCGATGATCTCTGCCCTGCCGCCGCAGAACCAAGACAACTAGGACGGCGCTACGGTGACATCCGCGGTGCGCACTTTCGGCCTGAGCCTGCCCGACTACCCGTGGGAGGCCATGGCGCCGTATCTCGCCACGGCAGCTCGGCACGAGGCGGGAACCGTCAACCTTTCCATCGGAACCCCGGTGGACCCGACACCGGCCCTCATCCAGGACGCGCTGCGCGCCGCCGCTGACGCCCCCGGCTATCCCACGGTCCACGGGACACCGGCGCTGCGGGAAGCCATCGCCGGCTGGTTTGCGCGCCGGCGCGGCGTGCCCGGGCTGGATCCGCAGAATGTGATGCCCACGGTGGGGTCCAAGGAACTCGTCGCGTGGCTGCCGTTCCTGCTCGGCCTGAAGGCGGGCGACGTCGTTGTCCGCCCCACGGTCGCGTACCCCACCTACGACATCGGCGCGACTTTCGCCGGTGCGGAGCAGGTCGCGGCCGACGACCTTGACGAGCTCGACGCCGGGACCCGGTCCCGCGTGCGCCTCATCTGGGTGAATTCACCGGCCAACCCCACCGGCAGCGTGCGGGACATCGCCTCGCTGCGGCGGATCGTCCGGCAGGCGCGCGAGATTGGCGCCGTCGTCGCGTCCGACGAGTGCTACGCCGAACTCGGCTGGGGGGAGTGGGACGTCCAGCGCGGCGGCGCCCCGGTCCCCAGCATCCTGGACCCCCGGGTCGCGGAAGGCTCCCACGAGGGGCTGCTTGCCGTCTACTCGCTCAGCAAACAGTCCAACGTGGCCGGCTACCGGGCGGCGTTCATCGCCGGCGATCCGGCGATCATGGCGAATCTGATCAACAGCCGCAAGCACGCCGGCATGATCGTGCCCTATCCGGTCCAGGAGGCCATGCGCGTCGGGCTCGGCGACGACGCCCACGTCCTGGCGCAGAAAGACCTCTACCGGGGCCGGCGGGAACGGATCGTGCCCGCGCTGGAGGGCTTTGGCCTGACGATCCACGAGTCCCGGGCGGGTCTTTATCTGTGGGCCACCGCCGGCGAGGCCACGTGGGACACCGTTGGCCGGCTCGCGGACCGCGGAATCGTCGTCGGCCCAGGGGTGTTCTACGGCGACGCCGGCAACGGGTTCGTCCGCGTGGCGCTGACAGCAACTGACGAGCGGATCGACGCCGCCGTGGCGCGGCTGGCCACGGGAGCGTAACAATGCTGTGACCCGTGCCACATGTGGCGCGTTTTCGGCGTTCTGAGCGACTCCCGGATTAGTGCCACCCGCGAAGTGAAGGTACTTTTTAACTGACGATCAATGGTGGCTTTCCACAAGAAGGCAGCGCAGCCTTTGGAAATCCTGTCCGCACAGGATCCGCGGGCAGCTTCACCAGATGTTGGACCAGCTTTCGACAGAGGCCCCGATGCCTCATGAGGAGACTCCATGACTGAAACCACCAGCGCAACCCTGCGCCATGCCGGCGGCGAGCTCGAACTCCCGCGCATCAAGGTTGTAGAAGGAAACGAAGGCTACGACGTTTCCAAGCTGCTGAAGCAGACCGGCGCCGTCGCCTTCGACCCCGGTTTCATGAACACCGCGGCCACCACCTCGGCCATCACCTACATCGACGGTGACGCCGGCATCCTGCGCTACCGCGGCTACCCGATCGAGCAGCTGGCCCAGCACTCGAGCTTCCTGGAAGTCTCCTACCTGCTTATCTACGGCAACCTGCCGACCCCCACGGAGCTGGAGTCCTTCGACCAGCGGATCCGCCACCACACCCTCCTGCACGAGGAGCTCAAGGGCTTCTTCAGCGGCTTCCCCCGTGATGCGCACCCGATGCCGGTGCTGTCCTCGGCCGTGTCCGCGCTCTCGACGTTCTACCAGGACTCGCTGGATCCGTTCAACGCCGAGCAGGTTGAGGTGTCCACCATCCGCCTGATGGCCAAGATGCCGGTCATCGCCGCCTACGCCCACAAGAAGTCGATCGGCCAGCCCATGCTGTACCCGGACAACTCGATGAACCTGGTGGAGAACTTCCTGCGCCTCAGCTTCGGCCTGCCGGCCGAGCAGTACGAGGTGGACCCGGTGGTCGCCAAGGCCCTGGACCTGCTGCTGATCCTGCACGCGGACCACGAGCAGAACTGTTCCACGTCCACGGTCCGGCTGGTCGGCTCGTCCAACGCCAACCTGTTCGCGTCCGTCTCCGCCGGCATCAACGCCCTCTTCGGGCCCGCCCACGGCGGCGCCAACGAGGCTGTCCTGAAGATGCTGCGCCAGATCCAGGCCGACGGCATCAAGCCGGAGGACTACATGGAGAAGGTCAAGAACAAGGAAGACGGCGTCCGGCTCATGGGCTTCGGGCACCGGGTCTACAAGAACTACGACCCCCGCGCCAAGATCATCAAGGCCACGGCCCACGAGGTGCTCAGCAAGCTCGGCGGCAACGACGAGCTCCTGGACATTGCCATGCGCCTTGAAGAGAAGGCCCTGGGCGACGACTACTTCATCCAGCGCAAGCTCTACCCCAACGTGGACTTCTACACCGGCCTGATCTACAAGGCCATGGGCTTCCCCGAAAAGATGTTCACCGTGCTGTTCGCCATCGGACGCCTGCCGGGCTGGATCGCCCAGTGGCGCGAGATGATCAGCGACCCCAACACCAAGATCGGCCGGCCGCGCCAGCTGTACGTAGGCGAACCGGAGCGCAACTACCCGGCCCTGTAGAGCGGCAGGCGCCTCGCCACCTGCCGTCTGCGGCACCAACGACGCATGGCACGTCCGACGCCGGCCGCGCACCTTTGAGGTGCGCGGCCAGCGCCATGCCCGGGCGGCGCCGCAGTGCTGTGACCCGCGGCACCCGCCCGCGGGCGCCGGTGCGCCCCCGGGCGGGAGCGACACGGACGTGCTAAAAAAGACCAGTGCCTAAATTTGTCGACGCCGTAATCCGGCGCCAGGAAATAGTTGACGCGGTGTTCAGAATCATCGCCACGGATGGTCTTGAGCGGGCTTCCCTGCGGGAAGTCGCCGATGAAGCGCAGCTGGCCGTCGGTTCGGTGCGGCACTATTTTGCCAGCAGCGACGAGCTGTTGTCCCACGCTTTCGCCGTCGCCGTGGACCGGATCAGCGGCCGTCTGACGGCGGCGGAGTCCCGGCTGGCGGACCTGCCGCCGGGAGCGGCGGAGCACCACAGCGCCGTCGTGGCCCTGCTGGGGGAATTTCTTCCGCTGGACGAGGACCGGGCGGTGGACGCCTGTGTCTGGATGGCCTTCAAGAATGCCGCCCGGACAAAGCCGTTCCTGACCGCGGAAGCCGACCGCAGCCACCGCGCCGTGGCTGCAGTCGTCGGAGGACTCATTTTGGGCCTCGCCGGCACCGCGTCCGGGCTCGCTGCTGGTGCCGGCGCTGCTGGTGCCGGCGTCGACCAGCAGGTGCTGGTCACGGAAGCTGAGCTGCTGCTGGCAGTCTTGGACGGGCTGACGATGCACGCCCTTCTTCAGCCGGAATGGATGACAGCCCAGATGTGCAACGATGTGCTGGAAGCCCATCTTGAAGGCTTGAATCGCCGGATGTTGAGCACCGCCGCCAGCCGTTAACGTGCGATAACAACAGGAATAGACTGAGATAGTACGTCTTGCCAAGGGAGGCAATTGGATGCACCACACCGGCGGACCTGGCTGGCGGATCACCATGGATACCTCTGGTCCCATGCTCATTGCCCTTTATGTTCGTGACGCCGTCGGTCTGGACTCCGCGGGCCATCCGGCGCTGTGTCACGCGGCGCCGAAGATCCGCGCGGCGGACCATGCGCACCTGATCGCCGAGGCCGGCGGACCCGCCGCACTCAAGACCGAGTGGGAGGCATGGTGGGAGCAGCTGCTGAAGGCGTACCCGGAAATGTCGCCCGAGCTTTCTCCTCCGGGCTTCGGCACCTTCAGCAACTCACCGGCGCTCAGGCGCGTCCTGCAAGCGCACTTCGGCGCCGCGCTGACGTGGGCCCGGGAACGTCGCGCGGAATACGTGGCCCTGGAAGCGGAGCGTGAGGCCAACGGCAACAACGAACTCCTAGCCGACATGGTGGAGGACCGGCTGCTTGAAGTGGGCCGTGCGGCCAGGGATTTCAGCCTGACGATCATCGAACTGCCGCTGGCGGAGCCGCGGGCGTGGTACCTCGAACCCGACAAGATCATCATGAGCCACGAGCTGTTGTCCCAGCCCGAACTTTTCCGCAGCTACGTCCAGCCCGTGGTCGACCTTCTCGTCTGAGCCCTCACGGCGCCCGGGCGGCAAGCAGTGCAACGCGGGGCCACCTACGGCCAATGTTGCCGCCTGGGATGGGCTGTAGATGACCACGCGGCGCTGTCTGCCGCTACGTCCCGGGCGCGCCGGCGACAGTGACCTTGACCTGCCCGGCGGGGACCTGGGCCGGCTGCCAGCCGTCGCGGGACTGCCGGTTCCAGGCCTGGCCGTCGACCTCGACGCTGGTGATGGAGAGCGCCTTGGCATTTGCCACGGCCCACTGCCCCACAGCCCAGGCCTCGGTGCCTTCGGCGTCCACGATCAGTGTCCTGCCCGCGGCCGACGTTCCGACATGGCCGAGCGCCGCGGTGAGCTGTTTCGCGACAACGGCCGGGTTCCCGGCGGTATCGGGGGACCGCAATGAGCAATCGAGGCCGGCGGCCGTCTGCCCGCTCAGGGCGGAGGCAAACGCGCGGGCCATCCCCTCATGCTGGGCATAGGCGCCCGGGTACGCCGAGTGCTGGACCCGCTGTGCGGCGTCGGTGATGTCCAATGACTGGTAGCCCGCGATCCCAACGAGCGCATCGTAGAACGCATTGCTGGCGTGGTACGGGTCCATCACCTCTGCCATCGTGCCCCAGCCCTGGGAGGGCCGCTGCTGGAACAGCCCGCGCGAGTCTGGACCCGCCTGGTCCCCGTGGCCGATGTTGCGCAGCTTGGATTCCTGCATGGAGGTGGCCAGCGCGATGCTGGCGGCCCGGGCAGGAAGCCCGCGGCGAACAGCCACTGCCGTGATGAGGGAGGCATTGGCGGCCTGGTCGGTGGCGAGATCGTCCCCGCCGCTGCCGGCGGCCGTGCAGCGCTCGGTGACCAGCGTTTCCGAGCGCTGCAGGAACGCCACGGCGGTGTAGATCCCACCCGCCACCAGCGCAAGGGTCAGCAGAAGGACGATCCGGCGCCGCCAGCTCCCTCGTCGTGCCACGAAAATTACTCCCTCAGGCCCCAGCGGGCTGCGTCATTGACTGCGTCTTCGGCTGCTTCATCAACAGGGCAGGCCAGACGGAACGGCCTGCGCCGCCCGCCATACCGTACCAGCCGGGGTGCGATCAGTTGGCGTGCAGGTCCGCGTTGAGCTCAACGGTCTGGCCCTTGCGGGGGAGCGCTTCGACGGTGCCGGTGGAGGAGTTGCGGCGGAAGAGCAGATTCGGGACGCCTGAAAGCTCAACGGCCTTGACCACCCGGCTGGTGTCTTCGCCTTCGGCATCCCGCGGGCTGATGACCCGGACGCGCGTGCCGGCGGTGACGTAGAGGCCGGCCTCCACGACGGAGTCATCGCCCAGGCTGATGCCCACGCCGGAGTTGGCGCCGAGGAGGACCCGCTCGCCGATGGCGATCTTCTCCTTGCCGCCGCCGGAGAGGGTGCCCATGATCGAGGCCCCGCCGCCGACGTCGGAGCCGTCACCGGCGACGACGCCGGCCGAGATCCGGCCTTCGACCATCGAGGTGCCAAGCGTTCCGGCATTGAAGTTCACGAAGCCCTCGTGCATGACCGTGGTGCCCTCGGCCAGGTGGGCGCCAAGCCGTACCCGGTCGGCGTCGGCGATCCGGACCCCGGAGGGCACCACGTAGTCCACCATGCGGGGGAACTTGTCCACGCCGAGGACGGTGACCGCGCCGCGCTTGCGCAGGCGTGCCCGGGTGAGTTCGAAGTCCTCCACCGCCGCCGGGCCGAAGTTCGTCCAGACCACGTTGGGGAGCTTGCCGAAGATCCCGTCCAGGTTGATGGTGTTGGGCTGGACGAGCCGGTGGGAGAGCAGGTGCAGGCGAAGGTAGGCGTCCGCCGTGTCCGCGGGTGCTTCGTCCAGGTGGATCTGGGCGAAGACCACCTTCTGCTCGGTGCCCCGGTCCGGGTCCGCGCCGGTGGCGGCGATGTCGATCAGCGACTGGTCAGCGTTCTCCACGTCACGCAGGTTCTGCGCCGCTACGCCGAGCGCCGGAGCCGGAAACCATACGTCCAGCACGGTGGCTTCACCGTTGCGGGTGGATACGGTGGCCACTCCAAAGCCGTAGGCAGAACGGGCGTCAGTGGGCACGGCGGAAGCAGCAGTCTCAGTCATGCGCCCAGTCTAACGAGAGGGCCCATGCGCGTTGAAACTCATGACGGCGCACGGGAGGGGGAACGGATATGGTGGGACGGTGACCGCCTCGAACCCCCACACCCCCGCCAGCCTCCCGGTACGGACTGCCGTCCACCTGGACCTCCGCCAGGACGTCGCCCTGCTGACCGCCGCCCTGATCGACATCAACAGCGTCTCCGGTAATGAAAAGATGCTGGCCGACGCCGTGGAGCAGGCCCTCCGTCTGCTCCCGCAGCTGGAGCTGGTCCGCGACGGCGATTCGATCATCGCCCGCACCAACCTCGGCCGCGCCGAGCGTGTCATCCTGGCCGGCCACCTGGACACGGTGCCGCTGCCCATGACCGAGGGCTCGCTCGGGACCGTCCCCGCCTACTGGCCCTCCGGCGCGCCGGGGCAGGGCATCC
Organism: Arthrobacter sp. YAF34; assembly: GCF_052113245.1. Classification (NCBI taxonomy): domain Bacteria; kingdom Bacillati; phylum Actinomycetota; class Actinomycetes; order Micrococcales; family Micrococcaceae; genus Arthrobacter; species Arthrobacter sp. YAF34. Next base: position 205,936 of record NZ_JBFRCV010000008.1, on the reverse strand, counting down.
TTTACGGCCGCGGCGCCACCGACATGAAGGGCGGCGTCGCCGTGCAGCTGGCGCTGGCGGCCACCATGTTCGACGGCGGGGCGGAGCCGGACAAGGACGTCACGTTCGTCTTCTATGACCACGAGGAAGTCGAGGCCGTGAAGAGCGGCCTGGGCAGGCTGGTGCGCAACCACGGGGCGCTCCTCGGCGGGGACTTCGCGATCCTGCTCGAACCGACCGACGGGACGGTGGAAGGCGGCTGCAACGGCACCAGCCGGTTCGAGGTGACCACGAACGGGGAGGCCGCCCACTCGGCCCGGGCCTGGATGGGCAGCAACGCCATCCACGCTGCGGCCCCGATCCTGGCCCGGCTGGCGGCGTATGAAGCGCAGACCGTGACGGTGGACGGCCTGGACTACCGCGAAAGTCTCAACGCCGTGAAGATTCACGGCGGCACGGCCGGGAATGTCATTCCGGACAAGTGCGTCGTGGAAATCAACTACCGCTTCGCGCCGGATAAGACCCCGGACGGGGCCGAGGCGGTCGTGCGCGAACTGCTGCACGGGTTCGACGTCGTGCGCACAGACAGCGCGGCCGGAGCGCGGCCGGGACTCAACCACCCCGCCGCCGCGTCATTCGTGGCCGCCGTGGGCGCGGAACCGAAGCCCAAGTACGGCTGGACCGACGTCGCGCGGTTCAGCGAACTGGGCATCCCCGCGGTGAACTTCGGGCCCGGCGATGCGCTGCTGGCGCACAAGGACAACGAACACGTCGAGGCGGACGCGATCCGGGAATGCCTGCGGGCGCTGCGGACCTGGCTCGGCGGCTAACCGCGCACAGCAAACAGCACGCGACACTCAACGCAAGACACGCCGCGCAACGCATGGCCAGCAACGCACAAAGGGTCCGGAACCTCTGAGAGGTTCCGGACCCTTTTGCGGGTGGAGCGGCGTGTTACTTGGCCGCCGGGATTCCGGCGACGGGCACGTGCGCCACGCCGCCGGCGGCCCGCTTGGAGCCGCGCCGCTCAAGCCAGATGGCCAGGCGGGAGACAGCCAGGTCGATCGCGATGTAGATGGCCGCAGCCACGAAGAACACCGGGAACAGGTACTGCGGGCCGAGGAAGTCGGCCATGACCTGCACGGCCCGGAGCAGCTCGCCGTAGGCCACGATGTAGCCGAGCGAGGTGTCCTTCAGCAGTACCACGAGCTGCGCGACGAGGGAGGGCAACATGCGCCGGATCGCCTGCGGCAGCTCGATGGTCAGCCGCGACTGGGAACTGGTGAGGCCGATCGCCAGGCCCGCCTCACGCTGGCCTTTGGGCAGGGACTGGAGGCCGGCGCGGATGATCTCCGCAAAAATTGCCGAGTTGTACAGGACCAGGCCGGCGACCACGGCGATGAACGAGCTGGTGGCGAAGACAAGCAGCACGAACAGCATCATGAGCACCACCGGCATGCCGCGCAGGAATTCCAGCACAATCCTGGTGGGCACCCGGATCCAGGTGTTGTCCGAGATGCGCATCAGGCACAGGAGCAGGCCCAGCGGGAAGGCGATCACGGCCGCCACGGCCGCGGCGGCGAGCGTGGCGCCGATGCCGTTGCCGATCAGCACCCAGACATCGGGAATCTGGAAGACGGCCCAGCGGGTGGCGTCGAAGATCCCTTGCTGGGCGAGGGTCATGACCGCGAGGACGAGAAGTCCGCCGATCACGATGACGCCGATGATGGAGCCGATCAGTGAAACCCGGCGGGCTTTGGGGCCGGGGACGTCGTAGAGAACAGAGCTCATCGCGCGATTGCCACCTTTCGTTCAACGACGTTGGCGAGGTAGCCAAGCGGGATGGTTATCAGCAGGTAGAAGAATGCGACGCCGACCAGGACCCACACGACGGCGTCGCCGTTGGCGTTGGCCAGCTGCTTGCCGTAGCCGAACAGTTCCAGCACGTAAAACGCGCCGGCCACCGAGGAGTTCTTGACCAGGGCGATCAGAATGTTGATCAGCGGCGGGATCACGGTGCGCAGGGCCTGCGGCAGGATGATGAGGGAGAGCACCTGGCTGAACTTCATGCCGATGCTGCGGGCGGCCTCCGCCTGGCCCACGGGGACACTGTTGACGCCGGAGCGCACGGCCTCGGCGATGAAGGCCGAGGTGTAGGCGCTCAGGGCAATGATGGCGGCGACCTCGAACTGCTGGAACGTGATGCCGAGGCGGGGCAACACCACGGCAGCGAAGAAGAAGGCGATGGTCAGCGGGGTGTTCCGGACGATCTCGACGTACACCATGCTGAAGCCGCGCAGCGCGGCGATAGGTGAGACGCGGGCCGCCGCGAGCACCGTGCCGAAGATCAAGGCGATAATCCCCGAGACCAGGGAGAGGAAGAGGGTTCGGAGAAAACCGTCCCAATACTGGGGGAGGTTTTCAATGATGACGTCCATAAGTTCCTTCAGCTGCGTTGAGGGGATTTCAGGCGGAAGACGGGTGTGGCGGCCGCCGGGCTGCGGAAGATCCGCAGGCCCGGCAGCCGCCACAGCCGGCTAGTAGCGGTCGATCGTGGGAAGTGCGGGCGCGGTCTTGATGACGGTGCCTGCGGTGGCATCCCAGGCCTTCTTGTAGGACCCGTCCTTGGCGAAGGCCTCCAGCTGGTCATTGATCCACATGCGGAAGGTCTTGTCGTCCTTCTTCAGGCCGATGCCGTAGGGCTCTTTGGTGAAGGTCTGGTCCGAGGCGAGCTTGAACGCATCCGGCTCCTTGGACACAAAACCGGCCAGGATGACGTTGTCAGTGGTGACCGCTTCAACCTGATGGTTCCGCAGCGGCTCAAGGCAGGCGGAGTAGGTCGCGGCCGGAACCAGGACTGCTCCGTACTTTTCGACGATCGTCTGGGCCGGCGTGGACCCGGTCACGGAGCAGACGTTCTTGCCCTTAAGGTCCTCGGGCTTGGTGATGGAGTTGTTGTCCTTGTTCACCATGAGGGCCTGTCCAGCCTCGTAGTACGGGCCGGCGAAGTCAACCTGGGTCTTGCGCTTGTCGTTGATCGTGTAGGTGGCGACGATCATGTCCACCTTGCCCTGCTTGAGGAATTCCTCGCGGTTGGCGGAGACCGTTTCAACCCAGTCGATCTTGTCGGCGGGGATGCCCAGCTTGGCGGCAATCAGCTTGCCGATTTCGACGTCGAAGCCGACCGGCTTGCCGTCGAGGCCTTTCTGGCCGAAGAGCGGCTGGTCGAACTTGGTGCCGATGGTGATCTTTCCCGCCGAGGAAAGCTTGGCCATGGTGGAATCGGCGGCAAAGCTCGGCTTCTCGGCTACCGGCGGGTTGGTGGTCGTGGAGGAGCTACCGCCACAGGCGCTCAGGCTGAGCGCCAGTGCTGCGGATGCGGCAACCAGAAGGGATTTCCTTCGGGTCAAAAATGCCTTCATGACATTCCTTTCATTGGACGGCCGCCAACCGGCGGCCAGAGTGCGAACTCGTCAGGACTTAGTGCGTGAGCAGCTTGGACAGGAAATCCTTGGCCCGGCTGCTCTTGGGGTTGGTGAAGAATTCCTCGGGGGTTGCGTCCTCGACGATCTGGCCATCGGCCATGAACACGACGCGATCGGCGGCCTTGCGGGCGAAGCCCATCTCGTGGGTGACCACAATCATGGTCATGCCCTCCTTGGCGAGCTGGACCATGACGTCCAGGACCTCGTTGATCATTTCCGGGTCCAGGGCAGACGTGGGCTCATCGAAGAGCATCACCTTGGGCTTCATGGCCAGGGCGCGGGCAATGGCAACGCGCTGCTGCTGGCCGCCGGAGAGCTGGGCCGGAAGTTTGGGGGCCTGATGCCCGACGCCGACGCGTTCCAGCAGCGCCATGGCCTCTTTGTCGGCCTCGGCCTTGGAAACGCCCTTGACCTTGATCGGGCCGAGCGTGACGTTTTCCAGGATGGTCTTGTGGGCGAAAAGGTTGAAGGACTGGAAGACCATGCCGACGTCGGCGCGCAGCTTCGCCAGTTCCTTGCCCTCCGCGGGCAGTTCCTTGCCGTCGATCCTGATGTCGCCGTCGTCGATCGTTTCCAGGCGGTTGATGGCGCGGCACAGAGTTGACTTGCCGGATCCGGAGGGTCCGATGACAACAACGACCTCACCCTTGCGGACATTCAGATTGATGTCCTTCAGGACGTGCAGCTGGCCGTAATGCTTGTTCACGGCCTTCAGGGAGACGAGCGCATCGCCGGGCACTTGAGTAGTCATAGTACGAATCTAGCGAAGATTGACGCCGTATGACCGCAATCACCTTCTTTGGCGCAGATCGTGATTCAAGAGATACCTGCACGTCAGGTGCGCCCGCGGGCGTTGCCGGGCTCTCGGCCGCCTCTCGCTGGCCCCCGTTTCGGGGGCCCCGGCGGCGCCCGTCGGCGCGTCGGCACCGTCGCGCCGACGCGGCCACGGCGGAGTTCCGCGCTAGCCTATGGGCATGAGTACCGATCCACAGCACGGCCCCGAGCAAAACCCCGAACAGAACCCGGAACAGAACCCCGCCGGGAAGCCGGCCCGGGAGTCCCGCCCCACCCCGGGCCCCAACGGGATCCGCCACAAGGGCCCGCTCGAGCTGCGCCGCAAGGCTGCCAGGGTCACCATGTCGGACCAGACATTGCTGGACACCAAGGGGCCCGGCCAGTTTGTCCACACCGATCCCTGGCGGGTCCTGCGGATCCAGAGCGAGTTCGTGGAAGGCTTCGGCGCCCTCGCCGATCTCGGTCCGGCGGTCAGCGTCTTCGGCTCTGCCCGCACGGTGCCCGGAAGCGTGAACTACGAGCTCGGCGTCGAGGTCGGGCGCAAACTGGCCGAGGCCGGGCTGGCAGTGATCACGGGCGGCGGTCCCGGTTCCATGGAGGCCGCGAACAAAGGCGCAGTGCAGGGCAATGGCCTCTCGGTGGGGCTCGGGATCGAATTGCCCTTTGAACAGGGCATGAACCAGTGGGTGGATCTGGGAATCAACTTCCGGTACTTCTTCGCCCGCAAGACCATGTTCGTCAAGTACGCCCAGGGCTTCATTGTGCTCCCCGGCGGCCTCGGCACCCTGGACGAGCTCTTCGAAGCCATGGTCCTGGTCCAGACCCGCAAGGTCACGTCCTTCCCGATCGTGCTGGTGGGAACCGCATTCTGGACCCCGATGCTCGAATGGGTCCGGGACACGCTCGTCGCCGAGGGGATGGTCTCCGAAGTCGACCTCGACCTCGTGCAGGTGGTGGACGACGCCGGCCTGGCCGTCGAGCTCATCGTTGAAGGGGCCGCCCGCCACCGGAACCCGAACGGCGGCACCACGAACGGGAACACGAACGGGAACACCAACGGGGACGGCAACCGAACGCGCGGCTGAAGCATCCGGCCGCCGGCGTCTGGCACGATGGTCTAGTGAGTCTCTTCCTGGTTTTCCTGGCGATTGTGCTGATCGGCGTCGCCGTCCTCCTGGGTACCGGCCTGGTGCCGAAAATTTTCCGCCGGGGCCGGAACGGCGGTGCCGGCGTCCCCCTTGCGGACGGCTTCGGCGAGCCGGTCGCCTCCCTGCCGCCGGTCCTGCTGCCCGAGCGCGCGGCCGCGGCGGACATCGACCGTCTCCGCTTCGCCGTCGGGCTCCGCGGCTACCGCATGGACCAGGTGGACCAGGTCCTCGATGACCTGCGGGACCAGATCGTCGCGAAGGATCAAAAAATCGAGGCACTCGGGGAGGAACTGGAACGCCTTCGTCCGCCGACGGAACAGCGTCCGTGAGCCACGTGGACGACCCGGAGACCGACGCGGGGCTTGAGGCCCGGGCACCGCTGGGGCTGAACGCGGCGGTGTGGAGCCGCATCGCTGCCGCGGGCGCCCGGATGTCGCGGTGGCCGTGGTGGGCCCAGGTGGCGGGTCTGTACACGGTGGCCCGGTTGGTCAGTGCCTGCATCTTCATGGCGGCCGCCCTGCACCAGGGCGTGAATCCGTGGTTTCCCGCCCAACCGGATTACTGGAACTTCATCAATATCTGGGACGCCCGATGGTACGCCGACGCGCTCCAGACGGGGTATCCGGCGCTCCTGCCGACCGACCCTGCGGGAACCGTGCGGGAGAACACGTGGGCCTTTTACCCGCTGTTTCCCGTCCTGGGCCGGGTGGTTTCCGGCGTCACAGGCACCGGTCCGGCGTGGTCGCTGACGGCGATCGCGCTGATCTCGGGGCTCGCCGCGGTCCTCGTGGCCTACAAGATTTTCCGCCACCGGGCCACCCACCGAACGGCGCTCTGGGGGACCGTGTTCGTGGCGGCCTTTCCTGTGGCACCCGTGCTCCAGGTGCCTTACGCCGAATCCCTGAACCTGCTGCTGATCGGCGCCGCGCTTCTCCTCGTCATGGAGCGCCGGTACCTGTGGGCCATGCCCGTGGTGGTCCTGATGTGCCTTTCCAGGCCCACCGGCGTTCCGTTCGCCGTGATGACGGGGCTGCTGTTCCTCTACCGGGCCTGGCAGCGGGTCACCTCCAAGCGGCACGCGGCGCAGGGCAGCTCAACTGAGGGCATCGCAACGGGGAGCCCCACCATGGAGGACCCCGGCGCCGGTCCGGTCCACAGCAACCCCCAGCTCTGGTCCCTGGCCGGGCTCACCGCCGTCAGCGGGATCGGCGCGCTGCTGTGGCCGGCCATCGCCTGGGCCGCGACGGGCGATCCCGGCGCCTACACCAAGACCGAAACCGCGTGGCGCGGCGGTGACCTGGTGCCCTTCAAGCCGTGGTTCGACACCGGCATCATGCTGTTCGGGCCGACGCTCGGGGTGCTGGCGCCGTTTGTGTTCTTTGCCGCGTTCACCCTGCTGATGATGTCCCGGCCCGTGGTCGCACTGGGCACCGAGCTGCGTCTCTGGTGCTGCTGCTACATGGGGTACCTGCTGGTCTTCCTTCAGCCCCAGACAAGCACGTTCAGGATGCTGTTGCCGTTGTTCCCGCTCGCCCTGAGCGCTGCACTCATCTCGCGCTCCCGGGCTTACCGCGGGGCCGTGGTGGTCATGTTTGTGCTGCTGCAGATCGTCTGGATTGTGTGGCTGTGGGCGTGGGCGCCGCTGCCTGGCGGAGGGGACTATCCGCCGTGACGCGCAACACCATTTTGCGGCGCTGCCCCGGCTTTGCGGGGCGCGCGGGAAAGTCCAACGATTAGCTCCGGGCGCATTGTTACGCGATAATAGAGGATAAGCAAGGACAAGAAGCACACTGACTATGGGCACGCTGACTATACGCAGACTGCCTATATGCACATTGAGCATATGTGTGAGCGGTCTGTCATGGCGGGCTCCTGGAGCACCGCCGGACGGCCTGATTGACCAAGCGGACGCAGCCCGGCCGGGCTGGTATGTCAGGGACTAATGGAGGGGATATTCCTTATGGCGGCAATGAAACCACGCACCGGCGACGGCCCTATGGAAGTGACGAAAGAGGGACGAAGCTTGATCATGCGTGTTCCGCTCGAAGGCGGGGGTCGACTCGTAGTCGAGCTCAACGCCGCTGAGGCGACAAACCTCAAGGAATGCCTCGTCGGCGTCACCGAATAGCTTCACGCCAAGAGCTTCGCAAAAGGGCGGGGTCCCAGCCACCAGGCTGCGGACCCCGTCCTTTTCTGTCGGCACTGCCTACTTTTTTACGGCGATCAGCAGGCCGTCGCCGGTGGGCAGCATGGCGGAGGCGAGGCGGTCGTCGTCGCGGATGGACTTGCCGATCTGGCGGAGCACCACCGTAGTGGCGTCCCTGGCTGCCGGGTTCGCCACCCGGTCCTTGTCGAGGGCGTCATTGACAATCAGCAGGCCGCCGGACTTCAGGAGCCGGACGGCCTGTTCCACGTAGCTGGGGTAGTTCGGTTTGTCGGCATCAATAAACACCAGGTCGTACGCCCCGTCCGTCAGGCGGGGCAGGACATCGCCGGCCCGGCCCGAAATGGTGCGGGTGCGGTTGGCGGGGCTGCCCGCTTCATGGAACGCTTCGCGGGCCGCCTTGAGGTGTTCGACGTCGACGTCGATGGTGGTCAGGACGGCCTGCGGACCCAGCCCGCGCAGGATGCACACGCCGGACACGCCGGCCCCGGTGCCGATCTCCACCGCGGTCTGCGCCTTGGATGCTGCCGCCAACACCGTCAGCACGGCACCCACCCCGGGGCCGATCGGCGTCACGCCAAGCTCGAAAGACCGTTCGCGCGCGTGCAACAGGACCTCATCCTCGGCAGGCAGATCTTCTGCATAGGACCAGCTCGTGGACTTATCGGCGCTCATGGGATATCGCTTTCTGGGCGGCAGGGGAGTGTTCACTACAGCGTACTGTGTCCGGCGGGACGGGACACGGAGGCGGCAGTGCCGTGGCCGCTGCGTCGTTGCAGGCCAGTGGCGACGCCGTTACCAGCCACCGCGCGTCGGCGTATGTCCCTTCCGGGCATCGTCGGGCATTGTCATTTCGGCCCGCAGGCCCAGGAGCCGGATCGGGCGGCCCGGCTCGATGCCGGCTGCGAGGTCCAAAGCCCGCGCAAGGATTTCGCTCCGGTCGAATGTCTCGGGAACTTTCCGCGCGTGGGTCTTGGTGACGAACGGCGCGTACCGAACCTTGAGGGTCAGCCCCACCACGGGCCGTCCTTCGGCCACGACGTCTTCAAGGACTCGCGCTGTCAGCTCTCTCACGGCCTCGTCCACCTGGGCAGGGTCGGTCAGGTCGCGCTGGAAGGTGGTCTCCCGGCTGTGCCCGCGGGCAACCCACGGGGTGTCGTCCACAACGCTGGCGCCGTCCCCGCGTCCGAGCTCCGCGTACCAGGGACCGATCCGGGGGCCGAACTCCGGGACCAGGTCTTGGGGGTCGGCCGCGGCGAGCTCGGCGACTGTGTTGATGCCGAGTTTGGCCAGCCGGCCAGCCACTTTTGTTCCGACGCCCCACAGCTCCTTGGTGGGCCGACTGCCCATGACGTCCAGCCAGTTCCCCGCCGTGAGACGGAAGACGCCCGCCGGCTTGCCGAAACCGGTGGCGACCTTGGCCCGGACCAGGGTGTCGCCGATGCCCACGCTGCAATGCAGCTGCGTCCGCTCCAGGACGGCGGCCTGCACCTGCCGGGCGTAGGCCTCCGGGTTCTCTGTCTCCGTGCCTACAAAGGCTTCATCCCACCCAAGCACCTGCACGGTGGCGCCGGGCTGCGCGCGCAGGGTCGCCATCACCGTGTCAGACGCCGCGAGGTAGGCCTCTTGATCGACGGGCAGGATCACGGCGTCGGGCACTTTCCGGGCCGCAATGCGTAGGGGCATTCCGGAACCCACGCCGAACGCCCTGGCCTCGTAGGATGCGGTCGACACCACAGCCCGTTCGGCGGGGTCGCCCCGGCCGCCGACAATGATCGGTTTGCCGGCAAGCTCCGGCCGCCGGAGCACTTCCACCGCCGCGATGAACTGGTCGAGATCGACGTGCAGCACCCACCGGATTCCACTCACGCCACCAGTGTGCCCTAAACATCCCCGGCAGGCATCGGGTCTCCACCGAGGTTGGCACGGGGGCCCGCAACCGAACGCTGAACCGAGCGCTGAACCGAACGCTGAACAGAACACGCGGCGGCCGCGACAGGGGGTTGCGCCTTGGGCTGAAGGTGGCGGCACGTCAGGAAATTCACAGCTTATTTTGACATGATGGGAGTCCGCTCATCCGCGTGGTGATCGGCGTCGAATAAAGGGTGTAGGAACCTGCGCGAGCAGGCACCATTTCGAGCGTAGGTACCATCCATGAGGGGAGCGGACGATGTCGGTTCTGACACCTGTCCCGGCAACTGAGGCAACTGATCCGTCCGGCCAGTCCGGCGCCGTGACGGAGGCCGAATGGGTCCGGCCGACCTGGGAGGAAGTGGTGACGAACCACTCCGCCAAGGTCTACCGCCTTGCGTACCGGTTGACCGGAAACAAGTACGACGCCGAGGACCTCACCCAGGAAGTGTTCGTCCGGGTCTTCCGTTCGCTGGAGAACTTCAAGCCCGGCACGCTGGACGGCTGGCTGCACCGGATCACCACCAACCTGTTCCTGGACCAGGCGCGGCGCAAGAACAGAATCCGTTTCGACGCCCTGTCCGACGACGCCGAATCGCGCCTTCCCGGCCGGGAACCCGGCCCGGAGCAAAGTTTCGAGTTCAACAACCTCGACCTCGATGTTCAGGCCGCGCTCGAAGAGCTGCCCCCGGACTTCCGCGCCGCCGTCGTGCTGTGCGATCTCGAGGGGCTGTCCTACGACGAAGTGGCCGCCGCGCTGGATATCAAGCTCGGCACCGTCAGGTCCCGGATCCACCGGGGCCGGACGATGCTGCGCGAAAAGCTTGCGCACCGTGACCCCCGACCGGCGCAGCCGGCCAAGCAGTCCCTCAAGCCGCGGCTCAAGATGCCGCGCATCGCCGGCCTCCTCTGAAGCGGTCAATGGGTCTGCTCAAACGCTTGCTGGGAAGTTCCGGCTGCCGGTTCTCCGGCAGCCGGGGCCGCGGCGCCACCCGGTTTTCGGCCGCCGCCCGCCACGACCATGTGGCGTCGTGTGCTGAGTGCCGCGCCCGGCAGCAACGCGAACGACAGTACCTTGAGCGCCTCCGTGGCGCCGCCGTGCCCGAGGCCAGCGAGGACCTGACCGCGCGGCTTCTCGCCCGGACTGAGCAGCTTGCCGACGGACCGGCCGCGGCGGCCCGGCCTCAGGGAAGCCACCGCGCCGGCCCGCGCCGGCCCGTCCTGGCCGGAGCGGGGGCCGTCGCCGCGCTCGCCCTCATGGCCGCCACCGCCTACTTCATGGGTGGCGACGCCGGCATCCCCGCCGGCGGCGCCGACGGGTCCGCCCTCGCACGCGCGGGCACCGCCGAACCCCTCGACGCTAGTGAGTTTCTCGGCGCGGGCGAAGCGCCCGGCACCGGGGGAGCCGGCAGCGCCGGTGTCTCCGGGGACGCCGATGCGCCCCGCATCGGGTTGGGCCCCGGCGAGGAGCCCGGCATCACCCCCGCCGGGGCATTGAGCGCCGGCCAGCTTGCCGCGCTCCGTGCGCAGGGATGGACATGTCCGGAACTGCGGGACCTTGGGTTCCACCTCATCTGGGCCCGCACCGGCAGTATGTCCGGGGACACGGTCCTGGAACTTCGGCTCACGGACGGCTCGCGCTTCGCCACGGTCCTTGAACAGCACGCGTCCCAGGGGCAGGGCCACGGCACACCGCCGGCCCGGTCCGATGCTTCGCCCCTCAACGTGCTGACCGGTCACCGTGCGGTGGCCGACGGCTTCACCCCCGCCCCGGCCGCGCTGCTGTCATCGGTGCCGGGATCCCGGAGCGGTGCGCTCTGGATCAATCCGGCCCCGCCGTACCGAGCCATTTACCAGAGTGCCGCAGGCACCTACACGTACATTTCGGATCTGCCGGCCGGGCAGGCCAACGACGGCGCCGCCGCCCTGGCCCGCCTCAACAGCCCGGCTCCGGCCCCGGCAGTACGCGACGGCATTCCGGAGCGGATTGAGCGCGGACTGAGCCGCATCCTGGAGCACCTGGCCCCGTGAGGCAACGATCCGCCCGACGTCGCCGGCACCCTGCCTCCGCGAAATCGTTGCCAACCCGAGTGAGAGGGTAATCTTCCTAAAGTGCTTGGAATCAATGGACCGGAGTTCTTACTTCTGCTGATCATCGGCCTTCTGGTGATTGGTCCCAGCCGGCTGCCCGAATACACCCAGAAACTTGCCAATATCGTCAAGGAAGTGCGCCGGATGGCGTCCGGTGCGCGGGAACAGATCAAAGAAGAGGTCGGCATCGATATCGATGACGTCGACTGGAGGAAGTACGATCCCCGCCAGTACGATCCCCGGCGGATCATCAAGGAAGCCCTCCTGGACGATGACACCAAACCGGTGAGCTCCGGAGCGCCCGCAACAGTGGCGACGGCTGCCGCCACGGCCGTCGCAGAGCAGCGCCCGGTGCGCGCCGTCGAGCGCCTGCCCGAAGGCGAGCCGGCACCCTTCGACTCCGAGGCCACCTAGGCCGTCGCCGGCGCCCCGCGCAGGCTGCCCCGCGTCCGCGGCGCTTAAGGTGCTGCCCCGGTCAGCGGGGCTGCAGGCCGAGCGAAATGCCCGAGAGCCCCCGGGGAACCGACGTCAGTTTCCCGGCGATCCCGGCCAGGGCCACCGCCGCCGGGGTTTCCGGCCGGCCCAGCACCAGCGGCACCCCGGCATCCCCGCCCTCACGGAGCAGGACTTCGAGGGGAATCTGCCCCAGCAGGGGAACGTCCTCACCCACGGTGGCGGAGAGGCGCTCGGCGAGCACGGCGCCACCGCCGCTGCCGAACAGTTCCATCCTGTCGCCGTCGGGCAGTTCAAGATAGGACATGTTCTCCACGACGCCGGCCACGGTCTGGCCGGTCTGGGTGGCGATCGCGCCGGCCCGCTCGGCAACATCCGCCGCGGCCGCCTGCGGAGTGGTCACGACCAGGATCTGCGCCTTGGGCAGCAGCTGCGCGACGGAGATCGCGATGTCGCCGGTACCGGGGGGCAGGTCCAGGAAGAGGGCATCGAGGTCACCGAAGTAGACGTCCGTGAGGAACTGCTCCAGCGCACGGTGTAGCATCGGCCCGCGCCAGGCCACCGGCTGGTTCCCGGTGACGAACATGCCGATTGAGATGACCTTGACCCCGTAAGCCACCGGCGGCAGGATCATGTCGTCCACCCTTGTGGGCGACTGGGTGATGCCCATGAGCGCCGGAACGGAGAACCCGTAGACATCCGCGTCCACGATCCCCACACGGAGCCCCTGGGCCGCCAGGGCGCACGCCAGATTGACCGTCACCGACGACTTCCCCACGCCGCCCTTGCCGCTTGCGACGGCGTAGACCCGGGTGAGCGAGCCTGGCTCGTTGAACGGGATGCCGCGCTGGGTGCCCGCACCGCGCAGCTGCTCCTTCAGCGCGTCACGCTGCGCCTGGGTCATGACCTTCAGGTCAACCTCGACGCCGGTGACGCCCGGGACGGCAGACAGGGCCGCCTCGGTGTCCGCCGTGATGGTGCCGCGCAGCGGGCACCCGGCGATGGTCAGCAGGACCACAATCCGCACGCGGCCGCCGTCGGAGATCTCCACGGACTCCACCATGCCGAGCTCGGTAATGGGACGGCGGAGCTCGGGGTCGATCACGGTGGCAAGGGCCGAGTGCACCGCGTGCTCCAGCGAGGTGTGCTCCGGCGGGGTGTGTTCAGGCGGGGTGCGGTTCAACGGGGCGCTCATGCGGGCGACGCTCAGCTCTCGGGGAAGGTGCGGTGCGCGGGCAGGCGGGCCGGGTCCGTATCTGCCCGGTCAGGGTTCGGCGTCGGGTTCGCCGTCGGCTTCTCCGGCTGCCCGTCCCGCTTGCCGCCGGCCTTGACCCGGGGGATCTGCTGGGTGCGGGGGCTGCGCTGTTTATCGCGCCGCTCCTTCATCTTTTCCTTGACTTTGTCCCGCGGTGTCTCGTGGACGCCGGCGGAAGGATCGTGGGTGCGCAGTTCCTCCTGGGCCTCCAGCATGTCCTCCAGCAGGCTGCGCAGCTCGGCACGGACGTAGTCGCGGGTGGCGACCTCGCGCAGCGCGATGCGCAGGGACGCCAGTTCCCGGGTGAGGTACTCGGTGTCGGAGAGGTTCCGTTCGGCGCGCTGGCGGTCCTGCTGGAGCGAGACCTTGTCCCGGTCGTCCTGGCGGTTCTGCGCGAGCAGCAGCAGCGGGGCGGCGTAGGAAGCCTGCAGGGACAGCATGAGGGTCAGCAGCGTGAAGCCCAGTGCCCGGGAATCGAACTGCCATTCCACTGGAGCCCAGGTATTCCAGCCCAGCCAGAACACACAGAACACGGTCATGTACAGCAGGAACTGGGGCGTGCCCATGAACCGGGCGAAGCCTTCCGTTGCGTGGCCGAAGGCGTCCGGGTCCGGACGGAGCTGGGGCAGGAACCGCTGGCGGGCGCTCAACGGCGTGTCGAGGGCGCCTGAGGCCTTGGCTCCCGGGCGGGTAACGGAGCCCCGTGGGGTTGTGGTTTCAGCCAATGCGGCCTCCGAGTTTCCTTATCGGGGCGTCGTCATCGTGGGCGCGCCAGTCGTCCGGCAACAGGTGATCAAGCACGTCATCAACGGTCACGGCCCCCACAAGCCGTCCGTCGTCGTTGACCACCGGGAGGGAATTGAGGTTGTAGGTGGCCAGCGCCCGGGCCACCTCGCTGATGTGGGCCTGGTCGGAGACCGGTTCCAGGCTCTTATCCACGAGGTTGCCCAGCGGTTCGGGCGGCGGGTAGCGCAGCAGCTGCTGGATATGGACGACGCCGAGGAAGCGCCCGGTGGGCGTCTCAAGCGGGGGCCGGGCGACGAAGATGGACGACGCGAGGGCCGGGGAGAGCTCTTCCCGGCGGACATGCGCCAGGGCCTCGGCGACGGTTGCCTCCGGGGGAAGGATCACCGGGACCGGCGTCATCAGGCCTCCGGCGGTGTCCTCGTCGTATTCCAGCAGGCGGCGGACGTCCTCCGCGCCTTCAGGTTCCATCAGCTGAAGGAGTTCTTCAGCCTGCGCGCTGGGGAGTTCGGCGAGGAGGTCCGCGGCGTCGTCCGGATCCATTTCCTCAAGGACGTCGGCGGCGCGGTTGACGTCCAGGGCGGAGAGGATTTCCACCTGGTCGCCTTCGCGCATCTCCTGCAGGACATCCGCGAGCCGTTCGTCCTGCAGCTCGCTGGCGACCTCGAAGCGGCGTTTGTCGCTCATTTCCTGGAGAGCTTCGGCGAAGTCGGCGGGCTTGAGGTCCTCGTGCGTGGCCACGAACTGGGTGGCGGCCTGGGGCTCGGTCTTGGCGCCTTGCAGGGCATCGGCCCAGTCGATGATGAGGGTTTCGTTGCGGCGCAGTCGGCTGAGCGGGGACAGGGAGTGGCCGCGGCGGACGAAGAGCTTGCTGACGAACCAGTCGCCGGAGCGGTGCCGGTCCATGGCAATGTCCTCGATGGTCGCATCGCCGCTGCCGTCCGCGAGGGTCACCCGGCGGTCGAACATCTCAGCCACCACGAGGGTTTCCGCCCCGCGCTGTTCGAACCGGCGCAGATTGACCAGGCCGGTGCAAATGACCTGCGTCTGGTCGATGGAGGTAATCCGCGTCATGGGCACGAACACGCGCTTCTTGCCGGGAACTTCGACGACGATGCCCACCACGTGCGGGGCGCCCCTGGTCCCGCGGGAGAGCACCACGACATCGCGCAATCGGCCCAGACGGTCGCCCAACGGGTCGAAGACATCCAGTCCGAGGAGGCGCGCGACAAATACCCGCGATACATTTGTGCTCACTCATACAGGCTACCGGTCTGCTCTCTTTTAGCTGAATTTCCAGCCACACACCAGTCTGATGGGTGAGAATGGGCGTATGTCTAACATTTTTGGTGCTCCCAGGGCCGGTGCCCCCAATGGCCCGGACGAAGCCCGCGCTGTCCCGCGGGGCGACGTCGTCGGTTCGTACAACTCCTACCTGGATGCCCAGAAGGCGGTGGACTATCTGGCTGACCAGCAGTTCCCCGTGCAAATGGTGTCGATCGTGGGCAACGATCTGAAGATGGTGGAGCGGGTAACCGGGAGGCTCACCTACCCGCGCGTCGCCCTGTCGGGCGCGCTCAGCGGAATGTGGTTCGGCCTGTTCGTTGGTGTCATGCTGTCCTTCTTCTCCACGACCCCCGGGTACTTCTCGATTGTGACGTCCGTGCTGATGGGTGCAGCGTTCTTCATGCTGTTCGGCATCGTCACCTACGCGATGCAGCGCGGCAAGCGTGACTTCACCTCTACCAGCCAGGTGGTGGCGACCAACTACGACGTCGTGGTCTCCTTCGAGGCCGCAGGCGAAGCCCGGCGCCTGCTGCACCAGCTGCCGATGACACCGCATGACGCGACCGGCGCCGCCGCGGCCGGCTACCAGCAGCACGACTACCGGCACCAGGAACCCCAGCAGCCCGGCCATGTACCCCAGCGCCCCGCAGGCTGGAATGACCCGTACGGCCAGAGGAACCCCGAAGCCGGCAGCGGACCGGAGGGCCCGTATCAGGGCGGCCGCCCCCAGCAGGGCGAGGCCCCGGCCCACGCCGCAGCGGCGCCCGGCACGGAGGAAGAGGCGCCCCGCCCGGCCGGCCGCGTCTCAGGAGTGACATATCCGGACCTCCCGGACGGCCGCCCCCAGTACGGGGTCAGGGTCACGGACGCCGACAAGCAGGCGCCGGGCCAGGACGGCCAGCAGCACTGATTAGCGGCGCACCGGCAGCACTGAGTCACGCTGACTGAGTCACGCTGACTGAGTGACGCAGCAAAAAGTGACGCAGCAAAAATTGACGCAGCAGAAAAGCGAGGGTCCCGGACATCCGGGACCCTCGCTTTTGTGCTCTTGCCGTGCTGCCGGGCCGCAGCCCCCGCCGTGCGGGGGCTGCAGCGGTGGTCGGCGTCGGGTGAGGTGCTACGCCGTCTGGCCGTCGGCTTCCAGGTAGATGCCCGCCATCCAGGACTCGACGTCGTCCGCCTTGCGCGGCAGGGCAGCGCTCAGGTTGACCGGGCCGTCGGCGGTCATGAGGATGTCGTCCTCGATGCGGACGCCGATGCCGCGGTATTCCTCGGGAATGCCGATGTCCTCGTTCTTGAAGTACAGGCCGGGCTCGATGGTGAACACCATTCCGGGCGTGAGCACGCCATCGAGGTAGAGCTCCCGCTTGGCCTGGGCGCAGTCATGGACGTCCAGGCCGAGGTGGTGGCTGGTGCCGTGCGGCATCCAGCGGCGGTGCTGCTGGCCTTCGGGGCTGACCGCTTCCGCCACGGAGACGGGCAGGAGGCCCCATTCGGCGAGCCGTTCCGCCAGCACGGTGGTGGCGGCGGTGTGGATGTCGCGGAATTTGGTGCCCGGCTGGGCGGCGGCAAAACCGGCGTCGGCGGCGTCGAGGACAGCCTCGTAGACCTTGCGCTGGATCTCGGAGAATTTGCCGTTGGCCGGCAGGGTACGGGTCACGTCGGCCGTGTACAGGGAGTCGGCTTCGACGCCCGCGTCCAGGAGCAGCAGTTCACCGGCGTTGACCTTGCCGGTGTTCCGGGTCCAGTGCAGCACGGTGGCGTTGTTGCCCGAGGCGGCAATGGTGTCGTAGCCGAGCTCGTTGCCTTCCTCGCGGGCGCGGGCGAAGAACGCTCCTTCCACCACTCGCTCGCCGCGGTGGTGGGTCAGCGCGCGCGGGATGGCCTTGACGACCTCCGTGAAGCCGGCCACGGTGGCGGCAACGGCGATCTTCATCTGCTCGATTTCCCACTCGTCCTTGAGGAGGCGCAGCTCAGAGAGGGCCTCGGTGAGCTTCTCGTCCAGGGCATCGAGGACACTCAGGTCAAGGTTCTCGGGGTCCTTGGCAGTGTTGTACCGGGCGGTGTCGACGAGGGCGTCAATGTTTTCGTCAACCTTGCGCACCAGCCGGATGGAGATGCCGCCGATCTCCGGCGCGCCGACGTTCTTGGTGATGGCGAGTTCGAGTTCGCTAATGTCCGACGTGTCCAGTCCGAGCTTGGCCTTGAACTCGGCCAGGCTCGGGCGGGCGCCGATCCAGAATTCGCCGGAGCGGGAGTCGGCGTAGAACTGCTCGGTATCGCGGCCGGCCAGGGGGCGGAAGTAAAGCGTGGCGTGGTGGTTACCGCCGTCATCGCCCGTACCCTCCGCCACCGGTTCCAGGATCAGTACCGCGTCAGGTTCGTGGTCCACACCGAGGCCGGTGAGGTGCGCGAACGCCGAGTGCGGCCGGAAGCGGTAGTCGCAGTCGTTCGAGCGGACCTTTAGCGGGCCCGCGGGGATGACCAGGCGTTCACCTTTGAACTGGCCTGAGATAGCGCGGCGCCGGGCGGCGGCGTGGCCCGCGACAGCGTCGCGCTCAGGGACGTGCTGTGTGGCCGGCGCCCAGTTGCCGGCCATAAAAGCCTTGAAAGCGTCGGAGCTGGGCCGCTGCGAGCGGTTGTTGACGCGCTCTTCGAGGGGCTGGGAAGCGGAGACTTGGGTGTTATCTGCATCGTTCACCGTCCCATAGTCTCACCAGGGCGGAGGCTTAGGCCAACGGCGCGCGCCCGGCGCGGGACACCGGCTTCTGCGGGACCGCGGCTTTGATCTGGCCATCTACTAGGCTGGTGAGGTGAGGATTGACCTGCATGCCCACTCGAACGTTTCGGACGGCACCCAGGCGCCGGCTGACGTCATGGAGTCCGCCGCCGGGGCCGGGCTCGACGTCGTGGCCCTGACTGACCACGACTCCACTGACGGGTGGGCCGAAGCCTCCGCCGCTGCCCGGAAATCCGGGGTGGCCCTGGTCCCGGGCATGGAGATCTCCTGCCGCACCGCCGAAGGCATCAGCGTCCACCTCCTGAGCTACCTCCACGACCCTGCCCATCAGGGGCTGCTGGAGGAAATCACGAAGTCCAAGGACGCACGGCACACGAGGGCGCAAAAAATGGTCACCCTGCTGTCCGAGGACTACCCCCTGACCTGGGACGACGTAATCCACCATGTCGCGCCGGGCGCCACCCTGGGCCGCCCGCACATCGCCGACGCGCTCGTTGCCGCCGGTGTCGTGGAGGACCGGGCCGAGGCCTTCGGCTCCATCCTGACCTCACGCTCGCGCTATTGGGTCCAGCACTACGCGCCCGAGCCGGCGCTCGCCGTCGAACTGGTCCGTGCGGCTGGCGGCGTCCCGGTTTTTGCTCACCCCGTTGCATCGTCCCGCGGGCGGATTGTGGGGGAGCGGACCTACCGCGAAATGATCGACGCCGGGCTGGCCGGCCTGGAAATCTACCATCGCGACAACCCCGAGGACGGCCGGGCGTTTCTCCGCCGCCTCGCCGACCAATACGGCCTGCTGGTCACCGGCTCCTCCGACTATCACGGCACCGGCAAACCGAATCTGCTGGGCGAAAACCTGACCTCACCGGAAGTCCTGGCCCGGATCGAGGAGATGGGCACCGGGTCGTCCGTGGTGCGCTAACGGGCGCTTGGGCGGGCGGGACGAGGGGTCAGGCGGGCGGGAAGGCCGTGAACTGCGCTTGCACGGCCAGGCGTTTGGTCATGACGTCGACGGCGGCCTGGTTCTGGTCCACGCACACGAACCGGCGGTCGAGTTTCGCGGCCACGGCGCCCAGCGTGCCGGACCCGGCGAAGAAGTCCAGGCACCAGTCGCCGGGACGGCTCGAGGCCGCCACTACCCGCCGGATGAGGCCCTCGGGCTTCTGCGTCGGATAGCCGGTCTTTTCCTTGCCGGTGGGCGAGACGATCGTGTGCCACCAGACGTCCGTGGGAAGCTTGCCGAGCTCGCGCTTGGCCGGGGTGACCAGGCCGGGCGCCATGTACGGCTCACGGTCCACCTCGGCGCTGTCGAAGTGGTATTTCGCCGGGTTCTTGACGTAGACAAGGATGTTGTCGTGCTTGGTGGGCCAGCGGTACTTAGCCCGCGCGCCATAGTCGTAGGCCCAGATGATCTCGTTCAGGAAGCATTCCCGGCCGAAGATCGCGTCCAGCATGACCTTGGCGTAGTGCACCTCGCGGTAGTCCAGGTGCAGGTACAGGGTGCCGTCGTCGGACAGGAGCCGCCAGGCTTCCACAAGCCGCGGCTCGAGGAAGGACCAGTAGTCGCTGAACGCGTCGTCGTACTTGTGCAGCGCGCCCTTGATGGTGTCATAGGACCGGCCCTTGAACCCGACGCGGTCACCCTCGCCGCCGGCGTTGAGCACCATCTTGGTTTCCTGGCGCCGCTGGACCCGGCCGGTGTTGAAAGGCGGGTCCACATAGATCAGTGTGAAGGCGCCGTCCGGCAGCGTGGGGAGGTATTCCGCGTTGTCCGCGTGAACCACCAGGTTGCTGCCGTCCGGCGCCCAGACGGTGTCAGTCATGGAGGGGATTAGGCCTCGGCGCCGCGCGACTGTGCGTCGCCGCCGGCCACTACTTCGCCGTTGTGACGGCGGGTGCGGGTGCGCCGGCGGGCACGCGTCGCCCGGTCCACGTCGGTCGGGGCACTGGCCGAAGCCGCCCGCGCCGACGCCGGGGCCTGAGTCTCAACCGGGGCAGCGGCGGCGTCTGTATCGGCCGGACGACGGCGGCGCGTAGCCGGGCGTCCACCGCTTTCGCCCGCACTGGCGCCGGCACCGCCGCTGCGGCGGCCCTCACGGCCACCCTCGCGGGAATCCCGGCCGCCGGAGCGTCCGCCGTCGCGGGGCGCACGGCCAGCATCGCGGCCGCCGTCCTTTGAGCTGCCCTTTGCGCTGGTGCGCGTGTTCTTCTTGCCAGTCTCGCCGAGGTCTTCGAGGACCTCTGCATCGACGCCGGCCAGTACGCGCTTGTCCCGGGGGAGCCGGCCCTTGGTGCCTTCGGGAATATCGAGTTCCTCGAACAGGTGCGGCGATGAGGAGTAGGTCTCCACGGGCTCGGGGTAGCTCAGGCCCAGAGCCTTGTTGATGAGCCCCCAGCGCGGCATGTCATCCCAGTCAACGAAGGTCACGGCGGTGCCCTTGTTGCCTGCGCGGCCCGTTCGGCCGACGCGGTGCAGGTAGATCTTCTCGTCCTCGACGCACTGGTAGTTGATCACGTGCGTGACGTCGTCGACGTCGATGCCGCGGGCGGCGACGTCGGTGGCCACGAGGACGTCCACCTTGTTGTTGCGGAAGGCGCGCAGCGCCTGCTCGCGGGCGCCCTGGCCGAGGTCGCCGTGGATGGCGGCGGCGGCGAAACCGCGGTCCACCAGTTCCTCGGCCACCTTCGCGGCGGTGCGTTTGGTCTTGGTGAAAATGATGGTGCGGCCGCGTCCGCGGGCCTGCAGGATGCGGGCGACTACCTCCACCTTGTCCATGCTGTGGGCACGGTAGATCAGCTGGCGGATGTCGCGCTTGGTCAGGCCCTCGTCGTCCGGGTCCGCGGCGCGGATGTGGGTCGGCTGGGTCATGTAGCGGCGAGCCATGGCGATGACCGGGCCGGGCATGGTGGCAGAGAACAGGAGCGTCTGGCGCACCGCCGGGGTACCGGCGATCAGGGTCTCCACGTCCGGCAGGAAGCCGAGGTCCAGCATCTCGTCGGCCTCGTCGAGGATGACGATCTTGACGTTCTTCAGGCTCAGGTGCTTCTGCTTGAAGAGGTCGATCAGGCGGCCGGGGGTGCCGACGACGATCTCGACGCCGTTCTTCAGCGCCTCGACCTGCGGTTCGTAGGCGCGGCCCCCGTAAATCGTGGCGATGCGGGCGTTGCGCTTCTTCGCGGCGTTCTCAAGGTCCTTGGCCACCTGGACGGCGAGTTCGCGCGTCGGCACGATCACCAAGGCCTGCGGGGCCCCGGGCACTGCCAGTTTGTCGAAGCCGGCGTCGTCACGGCCGACGACGCGCTGCAGCGCCGGGATCCCGAAGCCGAGGGTTTTGCCCGTACCGGTCTTGGCCTGGCCGATGATGTCGTGACCGGCCAGGGCCACCGGCAACGTCATGGCCTGGATCGGGAACGGGTGGGTGATGCCGGCGTCCGCCAGGGACTCCACGATGTCGGCGCGGACATTGAAGTCGGCAAAGGTCTGCTCGGCGATCTCGTGCGGCTTTTCGTCCGAGATGATGGTCTCTTCGGGCTCGATGGTCTCCGTGCCGGACTCATCGGTCAGAAGCTGGTGCGTATGCAATTCACTCACAGGGGAGTTTCCTTATTCATTTTGGGCTGCGCTGCTTGCTCAACGGGGCCGGCCGCAGTGGCCGTTCCGGAGCACGCTCAGAGGCGCAAGCAATTCCAGTGGAAGCCGATCGCGGGCTATCTAAATGCTGGCACTGGGACCAACGGGTGTATCTCAAGATCGCGTAGGGGCGGGCTTGTTGAATTCGAAAATCATGGAAATCAACGACCGGGCATCCATTTCTACTCCTCCAGTCTAGCTGGCCATGGCCCGGATCCTCGACTGCGGCCGCGACCGCGCCGCGGGGCGTGCCCCGCGGCCGACCCTCAGAGCACGAGCTCCAGCCGGATTTCGCGCGTGGCGATGTCCGAGGACACCACCCGGACCCGGACCTGCGTTCCCGGTTCCAGCTCGCCGGGGCACCGTGCGGTCACGGCTGGCTCGGCGATCTGGACGATTCCGGACGGGCCGTTCCCGTTGCCGTTGGTTTTGCCGCCGTTCCCGTTGCCGTTGCCGTTGACGGTTGTGTTGCCGTTCGCGCCCTTCGCCGGCTTGGAGCCGGAGATGACCACGGCGTCGAACTCCTGGCCGACGTGGTTGACCAGCAGCGCCGCCTCCACGGTGTCCAGCGCCAGCCGCTCCAGTTTTGCGGCCAACTGGTCCGAGGTTGCCATGATCGCCGGGAGGGAGGGCAGCGCCGCCCTGGCCCAGGCCGGAACTTCGGTCCCGTTGCTCAGGGCCTCGCAGATCACCAGCACGAAGCGGTCGACCAGCCGCCGCAGCGGCGCCGTCGAGTGAGCGTAGGCGGCCCCGATGGCGGACTGCACGGCGGCCTGCGGCACGGTGCCGTCGAACGGCGTGTAGCCTGCGCCCCGGAACAGCATGCCCGCCGAATGCACAATGGCCAGCTGCCGCGGGTCCGTGGTGTCGAGCGTCCGGAGGTATTCGCCGTAGCGCATTTGCCCGTCCCAGGGCTTGCCGAGGGCGTGCGTCTGGCGGTGGAAGTGCCGCAGCGACGCCTCGTCCGGGGCGGGCATGGTGCGCAGGATGCCGACCTTGCCCTGGAGCATCAGCTCGGCGGCCGCCATCCCGGTCATGAGTGAAATCTGGGCGTTCCAGTCCTCCACCGGCAGGGGCGGGGCCGCGACAATCCGGTAGCCGCCGTCGGGCAGCTGCTGGATCTCCTGTTCGGGCATATTCAGGCTCGCGCCGCCGCGCCTGCGCTCCAGCTCGACCCGTTTGATGCCCACTTCCTTCAAGAGCTGGAGCACCGGCGCCGCGGCGCCGGCATCGAGCTCGGCCTGGACGCCCTTGTAGCTGAGCTTCGCACGGCTGCGGACCTGCGCCCGGCGCACGAGTACTGAGGTCACCTCGGCGGCGGCGTCGAGCTCAAACTCCCAAACGAACGCCGCGCACAACTGCCCGGCGAGCAGGCTGCCGGCGGCTTCGCTGATGACCTCCGGATGCAGCGGGATCCGCCCGTCCGGCGTGTAAAAAGTTTGGCCGCGGCGCCGGGTCTCGGCGTCGAGCGCCCCGCCCGGGGCGACAAACGACGGGACGTCGGCAATGGCGTAGAAGACCTTGTAGCCGTCGCCGCTGCGTTCGATGGACAAGGCCTGGTCGAGGTCGGTGGACGACGCCGGATCGATGGTCACGAACTCGACATGCGTGAAGTCCAGGTCCGGAAGCTTGTGCTCGGCCACCGCTGCCTCCGCGTCGCGGAGCACGATTTCAGGGAACGGTCCGGGCAGTTCAAGCGTGGTGCGCAACGCCTTGAGAGCCTCGGCCAACTGGTTCTGCTGCTCATGGACGTTCGGGGTAAGGCGATGATGTGACACGAAAATCAGGGTAGTCCGATTTCCCCGATTAGTCTTGGAATATGAGCGCAATCCCGGGCGATCCTGCCCGCTACAACAGCTTCCTGACGGATCTGCTCGGAGTCATGGCCTACGGCGAGCTTTCGGCCTTCGAACGGTTGTCCTCGGATGCCCGGTATTCGCCGACGCTGCATGACCGTGCGGTGCTGGGCAGGATCGCGGTTGTCGAGTTTCAGCACTACGAGCTCGTCCGGGCCAGGCTCGAGGGCATGGGCGTGGATGCCGAGGTCGCTATGCTGCGGTTTCAGCCTTCCGTGGACCACTTCCACGAGCGCACCCGCCCGGCGGACTGGTACGAGTCGCTCATGAAGGCCTACGTGATCGACACACTTTACGCGGACTACTACCGCGCGGTCGCCCGGTATGTCGACGCCGGGACCCGGGAGCTGATCGGGCAGATCCAGTCCGCCGAGGAAGCCACGGCCGTGCTGCAGGAGCGGCTCAAGGCGGCCCTGGCAGATGACCCGCGGCTGGCGTCGCGCCTGGCGCTGTGGGCCAGGCGCCTGCTGGGCGAGGCCCTGACCCTGGCCCAGCGGGTGAGCCTGGAGTACCCGCTCCTTGGCGGCCTGTCGGGCCTGGACGACGCCGGCGCCAAGGAGCTGGTCGACTCCCTGACAGTCGAGCTCGCGGCGAACCATTCGCGCCGGATGGCCGGGCTGGGTCTCGCCGGCTAGCCTTGCCGCGAAGCGTGGTCAGGAATCAGCGGCGTCCAGTGCCGCCAGCAGTGCGCCGGCGGCGTGGGCCGGATCATCGGCGTCGGTGATGGCCCGGACCACAACGATCCGCCGGGCGCCGGCGTCGACGACTTCCTCCACATTGCCGAGGTCGATGCCGCCGATCGCGAACCACGGCAACGGGCTCCCGGCCCGGCCGGTCGCCTCGGCGGCGTAACGCACCAGGTCGAGGCCGACGGCGGCCCGTCCCGGTTTCGTGGGAGTCGCCCACACGGGTCCCACGCAGAAGTAGTCGAGTCCCTTGCGCCCGGGCGAGGAAGCGATGGCGGCGTCCACCTGTTCGGGGCTGTGGGTGGACAGGCCGATCACGGTGTCCTTGCCGAGGAAACCGCGGGCGGCGTCAAGGGAAATGTCCTTCTGCCCGACATGGAACACCGGCGCCCCCGACAGGGAGCCGATGTCCGCCCGGTCATTGACGGCCCACAGCCGGCCGTGGCGCTGCGCTGCGGCGTGCAGGACCTCCAGGAGTTCGAGTTCCTCGCTTGCTTCGAGCGATTTGTCGCGCAGCTGGATGATGTCCACCCCGCCGGTGAACGCGGCGTCCACGAAGTCCGCGAAGTCGCCGCGGTCCCGGCGGGCATCGGTGCACAAGTAGAGGCGGGCAGTGGTGTGGAGGGAATCCTGGCTCATGAGAGAAGCCTAGTTCCTCTAAACTGGGCGCATACCGCGGGAGCCCGCAGCGGCCATGCCAACGCTGCCCGGCTGAGAGGGCGTCAGAGCCGACCGCTTGACCTGATCCGGTTAGTACCGGCGTAGGGAAGGAATTGTTCATGGGCACACGAGCAAGCCATGCAGCCGAAGGCACAGATGACGCCGCTTCCCGGGTTTGTGACGCCGGGCCCGGTGCCGCTGAGGGGAAGCCGGCACGGCGCACCGCTCATGCGGACATCCCAGCAGGGGAGATCCCGGCAGCGGAAATCCCAGCCGACGAGATCACGGCCGACGTTGCGGTGATCGGCGGCGGCGTGATCGGCCACGGCATCGCCTTCGAGGCCAGCCGCGCCGGCCGGTCGGTGGTCGTGATCGATGACGCGCCCGGCAGCGGGGCCAGCTGGGCCGCGGCAGGCATGCTGGCCCCCGTCAGCGAACTGCACTACCAGGAAGAGCAGCTGCTGGAACTGATGCTCGAGTCGTCCCGGCTGTGGCCCGGGTTCGCGGCCGGGATCGACGCCGGTGCCACCGGCACGGCACCCAACACCGCGTCCGGGACCGGCTATTTGACGACGCCGACGCTCGCCGTCGGAGCCGACGCGGCGGACCGGCGCGCCCTCGCGGATCTCCGGGAAGTCCAGCAGGCGTGCGGCCTCACCGTGGAACCCCTGACTGTGCGCGAGGCGCGAGGCCGGGAGCCCCTGCTGAGCCCCGGCATTTCGTGCGCCTTCGACATCCCGGCCGACCACCAGGTGGACCCCCGCCTGCTGATCGCCCGGATCTCGGAGTTGCTCGGCGCCGCCGGCCGCGGCAGCTTGGTCCGGCGCCGCGCGGCGGGGCTGCTCTGGGAAGGCGGACGCGTTGCGGGGGCCCGGCTTGCCGGCGGCGGTTCCGTGCTCGCCGCGGAAACCGTGGTGGCCAACGGGCTCGGCGCCGCCGGGCTCACCGATCTGCCTGCCGGCTTGTCCCTGCCGCTGCGGCCGGTCTACGGCGACATCCTCCGGCTCCGGGTGCCCGCGCACCTGCAGCCCCTGCTCACGGCCACCGTGCGGGGCATGGTGCGCGGGGTGCCCGTGTATATCGTCCCCCGCCAGGACGGCACCGTGGTGATCGGCGCCACCCAGCGCGAGGATGGCCCCTCGGACCCCCGCGCCGTTTCTGCCGGCGGGGTCTATCAGCTGCTGCGGGACGCCCAGCAGCTGGTGCCCGCGGTAGCCGAACTCGAACTGCTGGAAGCCACGGCCCGGGCGCGCCCGGGCACGCCGGACAACGCCCCGTTGCTGGGACGGGTTCTGCGCGCCGGCGGGGAGGTCCCGGGACTGATCATCGCCACCGGTTTCTTCCGGCATGGCGTCCTGCTGACCCCTGCCGCCGCCGCCATCTGCCGCCAGCTCATGGACGGGGTTCCGGATCCGCGCTGGGCCGGATTCCGCCCCGACCGATTTTCCCGCCACCCGGATGCGTCCGGGGACAGCCCCAACAAGGAAGCAGCATGAATATCAGACTGAACGGAACGGAGCGGAGCGTCGCCGACGGCGCCTCCGTCAGCACCCTCGTCAGCCAGCTCACCGGCCGGAGCATCGGCCCCGATGGCCGGGCTGCCGACGGGCGCAAGCTCGGCGTCGCTGTGGCCCGCAACGCCGAGGTGGTGCCGCGCAGCCAGTGGCACGCCACCGCGCTCGCCGACGGCGACGACGTCGAACTTGTCACGGCAGTCCAGGGAGGATGACCCGCATGAACGAAATGACCTTTGCAGGAACACCGGCGGGGCAGTCCGTGCCGGCCGGCCGGGCGCTCGCCGATCCTTTCGTCGTCGACGGCGTGACGCTCGGATCCCGCCTCATCATGGGCACGGGCGGGGCGCCGAGCCTGGACGGGCTGGGCGCGGCGCTCCTGGCCTCCGGGACGGAACTGACCACGGTGGCGATGCGCCGCTATTCGCCGGCGGAGGCCGGCTCGCTGTTCCAGCTGCTGGTGGACCACAGCATCCGGGTGCTGCCCAACACCGCCGGCTGCTTCACCGCCAAGGACGCTATCCTCACCGCCGAGCTGGCCCGGGAGGCCTTGGAAACGGACTGGGTCAAGCTTGAGGTCATTGCCGACGAGCACACCCTGCTGCCGGACGCGGTGGAGCTGGTGGACGCCACCGAGCAGCTCGTGGCCCGCGGCTTCAAGGTTTTCGCCTACACCAACGACGACCCCGTGCTGGCCCTCCGGCTGGAAAACCTTGGCGCTACCGCCGTGATGCCGCTGGGCGCCCCGATCGGCACCGGCCTGGGCATCCTGAACCCGCACAACATCGAGTTGATCGTCTCGCGGGCTTCCGTGCCCGTGGTCCTGGACGCCGGGATCGGCACGGCCTCGGACGCGGCCCTGGCCATGGAGCTGGGCTGCGACGCGGTGCTGCTCGCCACGGCCGTGACCAGGGCCCAGAACCCCGCGCTCATGGGCGAAGCCTTCAAACACGCCGTCATTGCCGGCAGGCTGGCGAGAGCGGCCGGCAGGATCCCGCGGCGCGAACACGCGCTGGCGTCATCGACGATGGAAGGCCGGGCCGAGTTCCTCTAAAACGCGGTTGCTCTGCTCCCGTTGGGCGAAATGACTCACGTGAGCCATAACGCCTGCGTCGTTAGGTAAATGTCGGTGGGCGCAGCAAGACTGAGAACGTGAAGATTGTCCTGATACCGCCTCTGCTCTGCTCTCCGCTCGCGTACGCCCCGGTGCTCGATGCCGTCTGGTCGCGCGGGCAGGTCACTTTGGCCGACACCCGCCACGACGACACCATCGCGGCCATGGCCGAACGGATCCTCCGCGAGAATGCCGGCGACATCGCTGTTCTCGGAACAAGCATGGGAGGGTACGTCGCCCTGGAAGTCGTCCGGCAAGCACCCGGTCGTGTCACCGCTCTCGCACTTGTCAGCACGTCCGCTCGAGCCGACACCGCGGAGCAGATCCAAGCGCGGGCGCGCCAGTCCGCGCTCGTCGAAGACGGGCATTTCCATGCTCTGGTCGACGCCGCCTTCCCCGGCGTCGTCGCAGCAGGCAACGAATCCGACGGTGCACTCCTGGCCACCTGGCGCTCCATGACCACCCCAGTCGGCGCGGAGGCATTTCTTCGCCAGCAGCAGGCCGTGGTGCAGCGGGCCGATCTCCGCGGGATGCTGCCGTCTATCGCTTGCCCCACAGCGATCATCCACGGGGCCCAGGACCGCCTCATTCCCCTCGACGCTGCCGAAGAAATAGCAGCGGCAATGCCCACGGCCCAGTTCACCGTCGTCGAGGGTGCTGGCCACCTCCTGTTCCACGAGCAGCCCACCGCCGCACGCGACGCCGTCAACGCCTGGCTCGCGTCCGCAGCGTCAGAATGCCGATCTTGAGACTTCATCCCATGGCTCGGGATCGCGGTCCAAGCCGTCAACGTCGCAACGCCGGGCCCCACCGCCTCAAACAACAGTGACCACGCACCCTGGTGGGTGCATGGTCACGGTTGAACTCACACTGACGGTGCCCGGGCGGCCACTGTCCCGACCCCTGGGTCTTTTCCTGCCGGCTGCGGGCAGGGCCCGCTAGAGCTTCAGGATGGTGGTCAGCCGGTCGGTGTCCTGCCGGGAGCGGGTCTTGCCGAGGTACAACACAGCGGCAACGGAGGCTGCCGTGCCCAGAATCATCGGCAGGATCCACGGGATCCAGGTCAGGCCCGGCTGGTAGCCGAACCCGGCCGCCATGAAGATAATCCAGCTCAGCATGCCGACCGAGGCCGCAGCCGCCGCCGGGACACTAATGCCGTATTTCGTGTGTCGCTTGTCGTTGGCCCACACCACGAAGCCCGCGGCGACGGTCACCATGGCGACCACAATCAGGGAAAGCATTCGGGACCCCTCACGAAGTGAAAGACAGCAGTGAACGAAAAAGCTAGAGGGCGCCGAATCCGACGCGGCGGGCTTCTTCTGCCCCGATTTCCACGTAGCCCAGGACGTTCGCGGGGACAATCACCAGACGGCCCTTGTCGTCCTTCAGCCGCAGTTCGCCGCCCTTGGCGATCGCCTCGCCCACCAGCTTGGCGACGGCGTCAGCGTCCTGGGTCGATTCGAGCACGATTTCGCGGCCGATGTTCTGAATACCAATTTTTACTTCCACAGCGGGGCCTCCCAGCCAATCAAGGTCCAAAAAAAGTCCAAGGTCAATCTCTATTTGTAGTCTAGGTTTCCTTGGGGAAGCGGGAGATTCCGCGCCAAGCTAAACGGTAGATGAGATCGCTGGCCACATCGAGATCCAGGTTTCCGTCCGTTTCCAGCCAATACCGGGCGCTCACCTGGGCCAGTCCGGCGAGACCGCGGCCCAGCAGCTGGGACTCCAGCTCCGGCAGTTTGGTGTCCTCGGCGATGACGCGGGCGACGGCGTCGGCAAAGGTCTTGTTGAACGCTTCCAGGCGCGCACTGACGTCGGGGTCGTTGATCAAGTCGGATTCGAAGACAAGACGGTGCGCCTGGTCGTCGTTGGCGATGAACCGGAAGTAGGCACGCATGACCGCCTGGACGCGTTCGTCGTTATCGCTCGTGGAATCCAGGGCGCCCAGGAGAAGGTCGATCAGCTTGCTGAGGTGGCTGTCCAGCAGGGCCAGGTAGAGGTCCCGCTTGGACGGGAAGTGCTGGTACAGGACCGGCTTGCTGACATGGGCGGTCTCGGCGATCTCGTCCATCGCGGCACCGTGGTAGCCGTTCGCCACGAAGACTTCCTGCGCTGCCGCCAGCAGCTGCGCCCGGCGCTCGTCGCGGGGGAGGCGTGCCGAACGCTGGCCGCTGCGCGCCTGTCCGGCCGGCGGCTTGCCGTTCCCGTCCCGCTCCACCGGTGCCTGATGAACCACTGTCGGCCTTCTTTCCCTATTCACCCCATTGCGTTCACCCGTTTGCGCGCAACGCGACTCAACTGCATTTGTACTCCACTACTTTGCACTCAACCACACTTTACGCGCGGGTAATATGACCTTGCGGTATCTTCGGGCATAGATTGAAGTATGGCTTCCAAGTTCACCGCCACCGGTGCCCCCGCAACCCCCCAGGCGCAGCTTGATCCGCGGCCCGGACCGCTGGTTGATCCGGCAGCGGACCTCAGCCCGGATGAGGTGGAACGCTACTCGCGCCACCTGATCATTCCGGAGATCGGCGCGATCGGCCAGCGTCGGCTCAAGAACGCGAAAGTCCTGGTGATCGGGGCCGGTGGTCTTGGTTCTCCGGCCCTGCTCTATCTCGCCGCCGCCGGGGTCGGGACCCTCGGCATCGTCGACGACGACGACGTGGACCTGAGTAATCTCCAGCGGCAGGTCATCCACGGTGTCGCAGACGTGGGCAGGCCCAAGATCGAGTCCGCGCGCGATGCCATTGCGGCACTGAACCCCCTTGTGGACGTCCGGCTCCACAACGTCCGCCTCGACGCCTCCAACGCCCTGGAGCTCTTCGCCGGCTACGACCTCATTCTTGACGGAGCCGACAACTTCGCCACCCGCTACCTCGTCAACGATGTCGCCGCCATCCTTGGCAAGCCCTACGTCTGGGGGTCGATCTTCCGCTTCGACGGCCAGGTCAGCGTCTTCTGGGAACAGTACGGGCCCACCTACCGGGACCTGTATCCGGAAGCGCCTCCGGCCGGGTCCGTGCCGTCTTGCGGGGAAGGCGGCGTCTTCGGCATGCTGTGCGCCGCCGTCGGGGCGCTGATGGTGACCGAGGCCGTGAAGCTGATCACCGGCGTCGGCAGGTCACTGCTGGGCCGGCTGGCGCTCTATGACGCGCTGGGCGGGACGTGGCGGGAGATCAAGGTGGCCCGCGACCCAGCCGCCGCCCGCATCACGGAACTCACCGATTATGAGGCGTTCTGCGGAATAGCCCCGACTCCGGATGCCGGCACCGAGCACACCGTGACCGCGACCCAGCTCGCCACCATGCTGGCCTCCCGCAAAGCCGGTCTCAAGGACTTCCATCTGGTGGACGTGCGCGAGAGCGGGGAATACGAGATTGTCCGCATTGACGGGTCGGTGCTGATCCCGCAGGGCCGCATCCTGGCCGGCGAGGCATGGCAGGAACTGCCCCAAGACGCCGAAATCGTCTTCCACTGCAAGGCCGGAACACGATCGGCCGCCGTCCTGTCCGCGGCCCGCGCCGCCGGCTACGAGCGTGTCAGCCACCTTGAGGGCGGCATCCTGGCCTGGGTGCGGGACGTGGAACCCGGCAAACCCGTGTACTGAGGCCGAGTACTGAGGCCATCTGGCCGTTCACACCGCTGCACCCGAAGAGCACTATCCATCGAATGCGCCCCAGCGAAAGGCTTGGTCATGAGCGAGGAAAACACCCTGACGCCCCAGCGAAAGATCGGTTCCGGCTTCGGCCGGGACTCGACGGCGGCGGAGGTCATTGCCGGCATCGACCTGAATGGCAAAACCGCGATCGTTACGGGAGGCTACTCGGGGCTGGGCTTGGAGACCGTCCGGGCACTGGCGTCGGCCGGTGCCGCGGTAGTGGTTCCCGCCCGGCGGCCGGAGCACGCCCGCGACGTCCTCGCCGCGGCAGGGATGGCGCCGGGAACCCCCGGCGGCGACGTGAGCGTGGCCGGGCTGGACCTCGCGGACCTGGCCAGCGTAAAGGAGTTCGCCGCCGGCTTCCTGGCCGGCGCAGCGCCCGGCTCGCCGCGCACCCTTGACATCCTCATCAACAACGCCGCAATCATGGCGAGCCCGGAGCAACGAGTGGGCCCGGGCTGGGAAGCGCAGTTTGCCACGAACCACCTGGGCCACTTTGCCCTCACCAACCTGCTGTGGCCGGCGCTGGCAGCCGCGGAGGGAGCCCGCGTGGTGTCGCTGTCCTCCACCGGACACAAACTCTCCGGGATCCGCTTCGATGACATCAACTTCGACGCCGGCTACGACAAGTGGCGGGCGTACGGCCAGGCCAAGACGGCCAACGCGCTCTTCGCGGTCCAGCTCGACGCCTTGGGCCGCGACTCCGGGGTGCGCGCCTTCGCCGTCCACCCCGGGGGCATCATGACCGAACTGCAGCGGCACCTGCCGCGGGAGGAAATGATCGCCGCGGGCTGGATGGACGAGAACGGCAACGTCGACTCGCGGTTCAAGACGCCGGCGCAGGGTGCGGCGACGTCGGTCTGGGCCGCCACGGCCCCGGCGCTCAAGGGCATGGGCGGCGTCTATTGCGAGGATTGCGACATTGCTGAACCCACCGTGCCGGGTTCGCCCGAAGCGAGGATCAGGGGCGTGGATGCCCACGCGGTGGACCGGGAGGCTGCCGCGCGGCTGTGGCAGTTGTCGGCCGACCTGACGGGGATCAACGCTTTCGCCGCGTAGGCGGCAGGCCCGGCGGCCCCGTGCGGGCGGGAGCGCCGCAGGCAGCTATGCGCTGGGGCCGGCTGTGTGCCGAGGTCGGCTATGCGGTTTCGCGGATGTCGCCGGCGGCGGGGCCGCTGTTCGTGGCGGTGTGCTCCGGAGCGTTGTGCTCCACCGGGCACTCCGCCGCAGCGGAAACTGCAGAACCGGATCCCGCAGCGCCGGGGGCGGGCTCAACCGTGATGCCGTACAGCGCCTCCAGGCCGGCCACGTAGGCGTCCTGCTGCCCGTTGGCGGCCAGTTCGCGCGCCCGGACGGTGGGGACGTGGAGCAATTGCTTCACCATGCGGCGGAGCGCGAATTCGACTTCCTCGGCGGCGGCAGTGCAGCCGTGCCGGGCCCGGACCTTTTCCATTTCGGCGTCCAGGACGTTCATCGTGTGGCGGCGCAGGGCAACGATCGCCGAGTCAACGGAGCGGGCCTCGCGCTCCTGCTCGAAGGCGCCGGCCGCGCCGGACACAATGCTGCTGGCCTGCGCCAGCGACTCGGCCTGTTCTTGGGGTGCGGCGAGCCGGACGGACTCGAGCGTAAGGAGTTCGACGCCGTCGAGGTCCCCCACGGCCGGGTCGAAGTCATGGGTCAGGGCGAGGTCGATGGCGATGAGCGGCTGGGGGGCGTTCGCCCGGATCCGCGCGAGGTCGGCGGCTTCGACCCGGCTGTCGGATCCGCTGCAGCCGATCATGACATCGGCCGCGGCGACAGCCTCCGGAAGCGTGTCCTCATCGAGGGCGGTGCCGCCGCGGGTGGCGACGAAACCGGGGGCGCGGCCCGAGGAGGAATAGACGCTGACATCGGTGCAGCCGCGTTCGCGCAGCAGCGACATGGTGGCTCCGGCGTAGGCGCCGGTGCCGAAGACGACCGCCTTCTTGGCGGACCAGTCCGGGTTTTCCGATAGGTCCGTGGCGAGATCCAGCGCCACGGAGACGATCGAGAGGCCGCGCGACCCCAGCGCCGTCTGGGCGCCGACGTCTTTGGCAGTTTTAGAGGCGGCCTGGAACAGGCGGACCAGGCCGGAGCTTGCGGTGCCTTCGTGCTGGGCGGTGATCAGGGCACGGCGGACCTGGCCGGCAATTTCGCGTTCGCCCACGACGGCGGAGTCCAGGCCGGAGCTGACCGCGAAGAGATGCCGGCTTACCTCGGCGCCGGTGCGGGTGCTGAAGGCGCGGGAGACGAGCTGATCGTCGAGTCCGCTGGTTCCGCTGATCTGGGTGATGAGGGCTGCCCGGGCCGCGTCGACGGCGTCCGCGTGGGGGGCCTCGCCGTAGATTTCGAAGCGGTTGCAGGTGGCAAGGACAACGGCACCCGCCACGGCCGGCGATCCGGCGAGGGCGGATGTGGCAAGCCCGGAAGCACCGGTGCTCAACTGAGCAACGGTTTCGAGGTCGATGTCGGCGTGTGTAGCCACCAATGAGAAAAGAACCACAGCCCGACCATCATAGCTTTTTCGCACCCGTGTAGAACAACTATCTTGGCGTGGGACTGCGCACCCTGGTCTGTGATTCGCGCCACGCCGCCGCGCGCGGCTCGGCGCGTGACAGGCTGTCGTTATCTTTTGGCCGCAAATTTGGGCACAATCGAAGTCATGACTCCAAGCGCTGCGGCACGTGCCGGCACGACAAATTTCAGTACGTCCGACGACGGCGCAGCCGGCCATGCCGCGGATGAGGCCGCCGGCCGCCTCCCTGCCGGACACCCGCTGATGGATGGGCGCACCGCAGGCTCGCCGCTGATCACCGCCTACCGCGGGGGCACGCCCTCCCGCCGTCCCGTCTGGTTCATGCGGCAGGCGGGCCGCTCGCTCCCCGAATACTTGAAGGTCCGCGAGGGTGTCGCGATGCTGGACTCGTGTCTGCGCCCGGAACTGGCGTCCGAGATCACGCTGCAGCCGGTCCGGCGCCACGACGTCGACGCCGCCATCTTCTTCTCGGACATTGTCATCCCGCTCAAGCTGGCCGGTGTCGGTGTGGACATCGTGCCCGGCGTCGGGCCCGTCCTGGACAAGCCGGTCCGCACCGCCGCGGACGTCGCAGCCCTGCCGCAGCTGACCTGGGAGGCCCTGGAACCCATCCGCGAAGCCGTCCGGCTCACCGTGGCCGAGCTCGGCAGCACGCCGCTGATCGGTTTCGCCGGTGCGCCGTTCACGCTCGCGGCGTACATGGTGGAAGGCAAGCCGTCGCGCGACCACCTCGGGCCGCGCACCATGATGCATGCCGACCCGGAAACGTGGACGGCGCTGGCCAACTGGGCGGCCGACGCCTCCGGCATGTTCCTCCGGGCGCAGCTGGAAGCCGGCGCGTCCGCCGCGCAGCTCTTCGACTCCTGGGCCGGTTCGCTGGGGCTGGCCGACTACAAGCGCTTTGTTGCTCCGGCGTCGGCCCGGGCCCTGGACCATGTCCGCCACCTCGGCGCACCGCTCATCCACTTCGGCACCGGCACCTCGGAACTGCTCGTCGCCATGCGCGACGTCGGCGTCGACGTCGTGGGCGTTGACTACCGGCTGCCGCTGGACGAGGCCAACCGCCGCCTGGGCGGGACCGTTCCGCTGCAGGGCAACATCGACCCGGCGCTCCTCTCCGCACCGTGGGAAGTCCTGGAAGCGCACGTCCGCGACGTGATTGCTGCCGGCTCCGCGGCGCCCGGCCACGTCCTGAACCTGGGCCACGGTGTGCCCCCGGAGACGGATCCCACTGTGCTGACGCGCGTCGTCGAGCTCATCCACTCCATCTCCCCGGAGTAAAGGGCATGGACGCAGGCGCCGGCCGAACGTCCGCGGAAGGCACCGCCGCGGCGGCTGGCTCCCTCGGGGCGACTGCCCTGGTGGTTGGCGGCGGGATATCAGGGCTGCTTGCCGCCCGGGAGTTCGCCCTGGCCGGTGTCCGCACCACCGTGCTGGAGGCCGGCGACGCCTGGGGCGGCTGTGTGGGCAGCCATGCAGTGGCCGGACTGACCTTGGACAGCGGGGCGGAGTCATTCGCCACCCGCACCGCTGCGGTAGCCGATCTCGCCGCCGAACTCGGGATTGCCGGCGAGATCGTTGCGCCGAACCCCGGCGGCGCCTGGGTCCAGCTCCCCGACGGCCCGCGGGAACTGCCCAAGACCGGCGTGCTCGGCATCCCGGCCAATCCCTGGGACCCGGAAGTCCGCCGTTCCCTGGGCCTGCTTGGCTCCCTCCGCGCTTCCCTGGACGCGGTGCTCCCGGCCTCGCTGGGCACTGCCGACGAAGCCACGAGCGTGTCCGTGCTGGTCCGCCGGCGGATGGGCAGGCGGGTGCTGGACCGGCTCGTTGCGCCGGTGGTCGGCGGCGTCCACTCGGCCGATCCCTCAGTGCTCGACGTCGACATGGTGGCCCCCGGGCTGCGGGCCGGCCTCCGCCGGCACGGTTCCCTCGCCGCCGCCGTCGCGGCCCAGCGCCGGGGAGCCGCCGGCACAGGCGTGCGGGCCTCGGCAGCCGGCACCGGCGCGCCGGCCACGAACCAGCCTGCCGGGCTTCAAAAAGCCGGCTCCGCCGTCGCCGGCCTGCGCGGCGGGATGCACACCCTCGTGGCCGCCCTGCTGGCCGATCTGCGACAGCGCGGGGTCACCCTGCTCAGCGGGACCCCGGCCCGGTCCGTGCGGCGCACAGCCGGCGGCTGGCGGATCACCACGGACCAGGCCACGTACGACGCCGGCCTGCTGGTGGTTGCGGTCGAAGGCCCTGCCGCCGTCGGGCTGCTCGAAGAATCCCTGCCGGACCTTGCTCCCCTCCGCCCCGAGGCCGGGCCCGATGTCAGCTTGGTCACCCTCGTGGTGGACCTCCCGGCCCTCGACCGGGCGCCACGCGGCACAGGCGTGCTCGTGGCGCCGCAAAGCCCGGGCGTGCAGGCCAAGGCGCTGACCCACGCCACCGCCAAGTGGGCTTGGCTGGCGGACCGGACCGGACCCGGCAGGCATGTGTTGCGGCTCTCCTACGGCCGGGGCGTCGCCCCGGGCAACACCCGGGAGTCCGACGCCGGGGGAGCCGGGGCCGCGCGGCGCCCGGACGATGAACTGTTCGGCGCCGCCCTGGCCGATGCCTCGGCGCTGCTCGGGGTCCCGGTCACTGCCGACGCCGTGGCGGGATGGGACGTGGTCCGCTGGGCAGGTGCACTGCCCTTCGCCTCCCTCGGCCACAGGCAACGCGTCGCGGCGGTTCGGAGCGTCTGCGCCGCGGACGGCTCACTCGCCCTCGTGGGCGGCTGGTTGTCCGGCAACGGCCTGGCTGCTATTGTCGCCGACACCCCGCGGCAGGTCCGCGCTCTGCTGCCCTGACACCCCCTCAGTCACAAAAATCACAACGGTCCCAGATGCCCCCTGAAACCCTCCGGCATCATGGGTTACTCGCCGGTATTCCCTGGTTTTTGGCTGGTTTTTCCTCGTGGTGGATTCCGGCTAGGCTCGATGACCATGGTTATTTTCAGGTCCAACGTGTCAACAACGAAGACCAGGCGCCATGGGGGGCTCCGGCGCGGCACTGCAGCAGCCGCTCTCGGGGTGGTACTGGCTGTCACCGCAGGCGTTCCCGCCTCGCATGGTGCCACCGGGTTGTCGGCAGCAGCGACCACCCCCTCGGCTCAGGGCTCACTGACCATCGGTCTGGATGACGTGCTGGGCAGCCTGCTGGGCTCCTCGCCGAGCTCCTCAGATTCCTCAGATTCCTCCGACTCGGACTGGGCCACCCCCGCGCCGTCGCCGACGCGCAGCAGCAGCAGCCCGGAGCCTACGAGCCCGGAGCCCAGCACCCCTGAGCCCAGCAGCCCTCAGCCCAGCACCAAGGCGCCCAGCAATCCCCAGCCCACGGCCCCGCGCACCAGCACTCCGCCCTCCGGGACTCCCAGCGCTACCGTTGCCCCGCCGGCCGGGCCGCCGGCGCCGGGCGCTGCGCTCACCGCACCGGCCGCGGGAGTCGCAGCGGGGGCTTCCCCGGCCGCGCAGGCCCCCGGCCAGGTGGCTGCGGTCGCCGGTGCCGGCACGGTCGCCGGGTCCCAGTCCGGAGCCGCGGCGGCCGGAAGCCGGGCCGCCGCGCCGGCGCCGCACAGTGCGTCGCCGTCGAAATCTGCAGAGCCGCAGCCATCACCGGCCGGCTCGACCAGCGCCGTCCCGACAACGGCGCCGGCGGCCAGGGGGCATGCGGGGGGCACCTCCCTGGAGGCTACCTCGTCGGTGGGACCCGAAGGGCCGTCCCCGCTCATCGGCTGGGGGATCAGCCTGGTGGCGTTGTCCCTCGGCGCCGGGGCCGCCTATGTGCGCCTGCGGAAGAGCTGACCCGCCAGCGGTCCGGCTTCCTGGGCATCGCCACCGCTGGAGCGGCGGCATGTGAAATAAAGCACTTCTACGCGTTGTAGAAGTGCTTTTTTTCGACTTAGCCGGGGAGAGGGGGCAGACTGGTAACCATGAGCCACACTTCTGCCGAATCTGTCACTAAAACCGGAATGCCAGTCCCCGGAGCATCAGTCGCCGGGGCGTCGGCGCCCGACAATTCAACCGAGCAGTACTTCACCCTCTGGACTGTTTTCAAGCGGTCCGCAGACGTCCTCCGCGACGCGGACGCGGCGGGGGACTTCGAGTCCCTCGTGGCTGGTCTCGCCGAATCCGGCGTGGTCCACCGCGGCAGCTACGACGTTTCCGCCATGCGCGCGGACGCGGACATCATGATCTGGCTCCACGGACCGAAGCCCGAGGACCTGCAGCGGGCGGTCCGGAGCATCCGCCGCAGCAAGCTCTTCACCGGCACCGAGATCGCCTGGTCCGCCATGGGCGTCCACCGCGAAGCGGAATTCGCCAAGAACCACACGCCCGCGTTCTCCCGCGGCGTCGAACCGGC
The DNA here is from genome assembly GCF_052113245.1 of Arthrobacter sp. YAF34. Lineage (NCBI taxonomy): Bacteria > Bacillati > Actinomycetota > Actinomycetes > Micrococcales > Micrococcaceae > Arthrobacter > Arthrobacter sp. YAF34. Next base: position 167,828 of record NZ_JBFRCV010000008.1, on the reverse strand, counting down.
GGAGTGGCTCTGCGTCTACCCGTTCGTCCGCTCCTACGAGTGGTACCTCCTGCCGGACGCCGAGCGCGGCGCCATGCTCCGCGACCACGGCCTCCTGGGCCGGGACTTCCCGCAGGTCATCTCCAACACCGTTTCCTCCTTCGCCCTCGGCGACTGGGAATGGATCCTCGCCCTCGAGGCGCCCGAACTCGTGGACCTCGTTGACCTGATGCGGCACCTGCGCGCCACCGACGCCCGCCACCACGTCCGCGAGGAAGTCCCCTTCTACACCGGCCGCCGCGTCAGCGCCGCCGAGATCGCCGAGGTCCTTGCATGAGCCCGCTGGATCCACAGGAGACCGCCACGGCGGTGACCGCAGTGAACCCCGCTACCGAGGCCGGCCGGATGGCCCCCAAGGATTACGACGCCGTTCTCCTGGCCTCGTTCGGCGGCCCGGAAGGCCAGGAGGACGTCATCCCGTTCCTCCGCAATGTCACCCGGGGCCGCGGCATCCCGGACGAGCGGCTTGAAGAGGTCTCGCACCACTACCGCGCCAATGGCGGCATCAGCCCCATCAACCAGCAGAACCGCGCGCTCAAGGCCGCCATGGAAGCCGAGCTCACCGGCCGCGGCATCGATCTGCCGGTCTTCTGGGGCAACCGCAATTGGGACCCCTACATCCCGCAGACGCTCAAGGACATGTACGACGCCGGGCACCGCAAGGTCCTCATGGTCACCACGAGCGCCTACTCGTGCTACTCCAGCTGCCGCCAGTACCGCGAGGACATCGGCATGGCCCTGACCGAAACCGGGCTGGACGGAAAACTCGAAGTGGACAAGGTGCGCCAGTACTTTGACCACCCGGGCTTCGTCGAACCGTTCGTCGAGGGCACCGCTGCCGGTCTGGCCGACGTCCGCGCCCAGCTCGCCGCCGCCGGCACGCCCGACGCCCCGGTGCACATCCTCTTTGCCACCCACTCCATCCCCACCCGCGACGCCGAAGCCGCAGGCCGCTCAGAGGGCGAATCCCGCCACTTCGAACAAGACTCCGCCTACGTGGCCCAGCACCTTGCCACCGGAACCGAGGTCATCCGCCGGGTTGAAGCCGAGTCCGGCCTGACGGCCCCGTGGTCCCTCGTTTACCAGTCCCGTTCCGGCGCCCCGCATGTGCCGTGGCTCGAACCCGACATTAACGACGCCATCGAGGACCTCGCCGGCCAGGGCGTCAAGGGCGTCGTGATCGTGCCCCTGGGCTTCGTCAGCGACCACATGGAAGTCGTCTGGGATCTCGACACCGAGGCGCTGGAGACCTGCGGCACACTCGGCCTCGCCGCGACCCGCGTCCCCACGCCGGGAACCCACCGGAAGTTCGTGGCCGGAATCGTGGACCTGATCAGCGAGCGGACCACGGCGAACAACATCGCAGACCGGCCGCACCTGACCGGCCTCGGACCCTGGTACGACGTCTGCCGGCCGGGCTGCTGCGCGAACTTCCGCGGCGAAAAGCCTACCATCGCGGGCGCCGACACGACCGTCGGGACAGGCCATGATCCCTACCCGGCCGCAGCACCCGCGGCCGCGGATATGGCGGCCCCGGCGGCTGGTCAGGCAACGCCGTGACCGTCCGGATCGGAACCCGGGCCAGTAAGCTGGCCCTGACCCAGACCCAGCAGACCGCGGACCAGCTGGCCGCCGTCGGCGGATTCCCGGTGGAGCTTGTCCACATCAGGACCGACGGCGATGTCCTGACCGGCTCGCTGTCCCAAATGGGAGGCACCGGGGTGTTCGTTGCGGCCCTGCGCGATGCGCTGCTGCGCGACGCCTGCGATGTCGCCGTGCATTCGCTCAAGGATCTGCCCACCGGGCCGGCCCTCGGACTGACCCTCGCGGCGACGCCCAAACGCGTCGACGTCCGTGATGTGCTCTGCGCCCGGGACGGGTTCAAGCTGGCCGACCTGCCCGCCGGCGCCAGCGTGGGCACCGGTTCTCCGCGCCGCGCGGCACAGCTGCGTGCCGTCCGGCCGGACCTGGACATCCGGGACATCCGCGGCAACGTCGATACCCGGCTCGGACGCGTCCCCGGGATCGCCGGCAACACGACCGACGCCGTCGTCGACGGCAAGTCCTGCGACCTCGACGCCGTCGTCCTGGCCGCCGCCGGCCTGCACCGGATCGGCCGTCTGGACGCCGTTAGCGAGTATCTCGAGACCGACATCATGCTTCCCGCCGCCGGCCAGGGAGCCCTGGCGATCGAGTGCCGCGCCGCCGACGCGCCGCGCCGGGCCGGGTCCACGGAAGGGTCCCAGGGCGTCCTCGCCCAAGCCCTCGCAGCCCTCGACGATCCCGATACAAGGCTTGCCGTCACCGCCGAACGGGCGCTCCTGGCCCGCCTGGAGGCAGGCTGTGCCGCGCCGGTGGGTGCCTATGCCTACCGCAAGGGAAGCATGCTGCACCTCGACGCCGTGGTGTGCGCCGTTGACGGCACGGCCAGTGTCCGGGACCAGAAGGCAACCGATGGGCTGACCGAGGTCGGGGCGACCTTGCTGGGAATCGAACTGGCCGAGGCCCTGCTGGCCCGCGGCGCCGCCGACATCGCGGACCTGACCGCTTCCTGAACCGGGGGATCCAGCGCACATGGAACGGGACAGCGCCAGCAACGAGGGCACCAACGCACACGCAGGCTACGCCAGCGGGGCGCTTGAAGGCGCCCGGATTCTGATCGCCCGCAGCCCGGACCGTGCCGGCGACCTCGTCGCGGCCCTGCGCCGCCTGGGCGCCGAGCCGCTCCTGCTGCCTCTCATCGACTTCGAGGTGGCACGCGACCAGCATTCCCTGGACGTCGCCTTCGACGCCCTCGGCGCCGGCGCCTACAACTGGCTCGTCATCAGCAGCGCCACCACCGTTCAGGTGCTCGAGGCCAAGGCCGCCGAACGGGGCTCCAGCCTCGCCGCGTGGCTGCCCGGCCACGTCCAGGTAGCCACGATCGGCCCCGCCACGCGGCAGATCCTTGAGTCCCGGGGAATCAGCGTGGACCTCGCGCCCACGGCATCGCAATCCGGGGCCGGCCTGCTCGGCGTCTGGCCCGAAGGCCGCGGCAGCGTACTCCTGCCGCAGGCGGACATCGCCGACCCCCGCCTCCGCCGCGGACTGGAACGCCTTGGGGCCTCGGTGCAGGCCGTGACCGCCTACCGGACCGTGGACTACCCGGCCGATCCCCGCCTGGGCCTGCCGCCCGCCGGGCCGCAAGTGGCCGACGCCGACGGCGGGCAGCCGGCCGGCGTCCTGACAGCGGCCGAAGCGAAACGCGAGGTCCTCGCCGGCCGGCTCGGCGCCGTCGTTGCCGCGTCCCCGAGTGCGGCGCGCCGCCTCAACGCGGAACTCGCCCCGCTCGGTGCGTGCCGGTTCGTCGCGATCGGGCGTTCGACGGCGGCGGAAGCGGCGGTGCTGGGACTCACCGTCGCGGCCGTCGCGGAGGCGCCAACCGCGTCGGGCCTCGTCGCCGCCGTCGTCCGTTCTCAATCATCACAGCAGCCGCGGCAGCCGCCGCAGCAGCCCCCCGCCGCCGCCCCGGCAGGGCTGTCACCAGCAGATCGTTTCCCAGCAGAGCATCAAGCGAAGGACAACACATGAGCTTTCCCACCCACCGGCCGCGCCGGCTCCGCACCACGCCCGCCATGCGGCGGCTGACCGCTGAGCACCGGCTCGCCGCCGCCGAGCTGATTCTTCCCGCCTTCATCCGTGAGGGCTTGAGCGAGCCCAGTCCGATTGCCTCGATGCCTGGCGTGCAGCAGCACACCACCGACTCGCTCAAACGCGCCGCGGCCGAGGCTGTAGAGCTGGGCGTCGGCGGCATCATGCTGTTCGGCATCCCCGCTGTCCGGGATGCGCGGGGCACCGCCTCCCTGGACCCCGACGGTGTGCTGAACAAGGCCATCAGGGACGTCCGCGCCGAGGTAGGCGACGAGCTGGTGGTCATGAGCGACGTGTGCCTGGACGAGTTCACCGATCACGGCCACTGCGGCGTCCTGGACGCCAACGGCTACGTGGATAACGACGCGACCCTGGAGATATACGGACAGATGGCCGTGGCCCAGGCCGACGCCGGTGCGCACGTCCTGGGGCCGTCCGGCATGATGGACGGCCAGATCGCCGTGATCCGGCAGGCCCTGGAGGATGCCGGGCACGCCAACACCGCCGTGGTGGCCTACGCCGCGAAGTACGCCTCCGCGTTTTACGGACCTTTCCGCGAGGCCGTCGACTCGCAGCTGACCGGCGACCGCCGCACGTACCAGATGGACGCCGCGAACCGCCGGGAAGCCATCCTCGAGGTGGACTTGGACCTGGCCGAAGGCGCCGACATGGTCATGGTCAAACCGGCCATGAGCTACCTGGACATCCTTGCCGACGTCGCCGCCATGAGCCCGGTCCCGGTGGCCGCCTACCAGATTTCCGGCGAGTACTCGATGATCGAGGCCGCCGCCGCGAACGGCTGGATCGACCGCCGGGCCGCCATCACCGAATCCGTGCTGGGCATCAAGCGCGCCGGCGCCAACATGGTGCTGACCTACTGGGCGAGCGAACTCGCCGGCTGGCTCGAGGAATCCCGGTGAACACGGCTGCTGAGCCCCGCACCCCGTCGGCCGTTTCCACACCCACGGAACCGGTCGGGCCGGGCCGCATCCTCCTTGGACTGAACACGTTCGGTGACGTCGGCGTCTTCCCCGACGGCCATCCCGTCCCGCACGCCCAGGTCCTCCGGCAGCTCCTGGAACAGGCTGAGCTGGCCGACGAGGTCGGCCTGCACGCCTTCGCGGTGGGGGAGCACCACCGCCGCGACTTCGCGGTCTCCGCCCCGGAAGTGTTTCTGGCCGCCGCGGCCGCCCGGACCAAGCACATCCGGCTCGGTTCCGCCGTGACGGTGCTCAGTTCCGATGACCCGATCCGGGTCTTCCAGCGCTTTGCCACCGTGGACGCCATCTCCAGCGGCCGAGCGGAAGTCATGCTGGGCCGCGGCTCGTTCATCGAATCCTTCCCGCTGTTCGGCCTCGACCTGGCCGACTACGAGGTCCTCTTCGAGGAAAAGCTCGAGCTCTTCGACAAGGTCCGGGCGCAGGAACCCGTCCACTGGGAGGGCCGCACCCGGCCGGGCATCAGCGGCCTGAGCGTCTATCCGCCGTTGGAGCACCACCTCCTGCCCACCTGGATCGGCGTCGGAGGGACCCCGGAGTCGGTGCTGCGCTGCGCCGAGTACGGCTACCCCATCATCTTCGCGATCATCGGCGGCCAGCCACGGTCCTTTGCCCCGCTGGCCGGTCTCTATCGCGAGGCCATGGCCAAATACGGTCACCCCATGCAGCAGGTGGCCACCCATTCACCCGGCCACGTTGCCGCCACGGACGAGGAAGCCCGGGAGGAGTTCTTCCCGCACTGGATCGCCATGCGCAACCGGCTGGGCGCCGAGCGGGGCTGGGGTCCGGGCAGCCGGGCCGAGTTTGACGCCATGTGCACGGCAGAGGGGGCGCTCTATGTCGGGTCTCCGGAGACGGTGGCCGCGAAGATCGCCCTGTTGAAGAAGAACCTGGGCGTGGACCGCTTTGATCTCAAGTACAGCAACGGCACCCTGCCGCATGCGGCCATGATGCGCTCCATCGAACTGTTCGGCACCGAAGTGGCACCCCGCGTGGCAGCGCTGCTGGCCAAGCCCGCCGGACACTGACCGGCCGCATAACTGAAAGAATAGGAACCATGACTTCCAGCATGCCTCGCAACGAGGAACTCTTTGACCGCGCCCGCCAGCTGATGCCGGGCGGCGTGAACTCGCCCGTGCGAGCCTTCGGCTCCGTGGGCGGGACGCCGCGGTTCATGGTCTCCGCCAAGGGCGCCTACCTGACCGACGCCGACGGCGCCGACTACGTCGACCTCGTCTGCTCCTGGGGCCCGGCACTGCTCGGACACGCCCACCCCGAGGTCATCGCGGCGGTGCACGCCGCCGTCGACCGTGGCCTGTCTTTCGGCGCATCGACGCCGGACGAGGCCAACCTCGCCGCGATCGTCAAGGAGCGCGTGCCGGCCGCCGAACGCGTCCGGATGGTCTCGACCGGCACCGAAGCCACCATGACCGCCATCCGGCTGGCCCGCGGCTTCACCGGCCGGAACCTCGTCATCAAGTTCGCCGGCTGCTACCACGGCCACCTCGACGGCCTCCTGGCCGCCGCGGGCTCGGGCCTGGCAACCCTCGCATTGCCCGGCTCGGCCGGCGTCACGGCCGCCACCGCCGCCGAAACCCTCGTCCTGCCGTACAACGACCTCGACGCCGTGGAAGCCGCGTTCGCCAAGCACGGTGACAGCATCGCCGCCGTCATCACCGAGGCCGCGCCCGCCAACATGGGCGTCGTCACCCCCGGCGAGGGCTTCAACGCGGGCCTGTCCCGGATCACACGCGAGCACGGTGCCCTGCTGATCCTCGATGAAGTCCTGACCGGGTTCCGCACCGGCTACTCCGGCTACTGGGGCCTGACCGGCGGTGCCGCCGACGCCGCCGAACCGTGGGTCCCGGACCTGCTGACCTTTGGAAAGGTGATCGGCGGCGGGATGCCGACGGCGGCCCTCGGCGGCCGCGCCGACGTCATGGACTACCTCGCGCCCCTGGGGCCCGTCTACCAGGCCGGCACCCTCTCCGGGAACCCGGTGGCCATGGCCGCCGGCGTCGCCACTCTGACCCACGCGACCCCCAAGGTCTATTCGTTCGTGGACGCCCGGTCCCTGGAGCTTTCCGCGGCGCTGTCCTCTGCCCTCGACGCAGCCGGCGTGGACCACTCCATCCAGCGCGCCGGCAACCTGTTCTCCGTGGCGTTCGGCACGTCCGCCCGCGGTGTCCACAACTACGACGACGCCCAGGGCCAGGAAGTGTTCCGCTACGCACCGTTCTTCCACTCCATGCTGGACTCGGGGGTCTACCTGCCGCCGTCGGTCTTCGAGGCCTGGTTCCTCTCGGCCGCGCACGACGACGCCGCGATGAACCGGATCTTCGACGCCCTGCCGGCCGCGGCGAAAGCGGCCGCAGCCGCGAAGGCGTAGCCGCACCGCAACGTTAAACGACTGATGGCACCCGCAGCGGCGGGTGCCATCAGTCGGTTAAGCCGGCATTGCAGCCGGTGAGCTAGAGAACGCTGAACTAAAGAACGGTGAACTAGAGAACGGTGGACTAAAGAACGTCGGAGAGGAAGCTCTGGAGGCGTTCGGTCCGCGGACTCGTGAAGATCTGTTCCGGCTTGCCGGACTCCACGACGACGCCGCCGTCCATGAACGTGACCGTGTCCGAGACGTTCCGGGAGAAGCCCATCTCGTGGGTCACCACCACCATGGTCATGCCGCCCTTGGCGAGGTCGGCCATCAGCGCCAGCACACCCTTGACGAGCTCCGGGTCGAGGGCGGAGGTGGCCTCGTCGAAGAACATCACCTCCGGTTTCATGGCCAGGGCGCGGGCAATGGCGACGCGCTGCTGCTGGCCGCCCGAGAGGTTGGCGGGACGCGCGTCGGCCTTGTGCTTGAGGCCCACCAGGTCGAGCTGCTCGAGGGCCTCGGCCCGGGCCTGCTCGGCCGGCAGCTTGCGCAGCTTCCGCAGCGCGAGCGAGACGTTGTCCACGACCGTCTTGTGCGGGAACAGGTTGAACTGCTGGAACACCATGCCGATCCGCTGGCGCAGCTCGTCCGGGTTGTCCTTCAGGACCGAGCGGCCATCTAGCAGGATGTCGCCCTGGTCCGGTTCGATCAGGCGGTTCATGACCCGCAGCAGCGTGGACTTGCCCGATCCGGAGGGGCCGATCACCGACGCGGTGGTGCCCTTCTCAACGTGCAGGTCGATGCCGCGGAGGACGTGGTTGGAGCCGAAGGACAGGTGCAGGTTCTTGCCGGTCAGCGAGCCGGAGGCGAATTCGCTCATGGCTGTGCTCCCTTCCCGATCAGGGCCGCCGCGTCGTCCGGCTGCTGTTTCTCCGGACGGCCCGTGCGCAGGCGCTTGTCGATGTAGTTGACCAGGTGGGTCAGCGGAACGGTCAGGATGAGGTACATGAACGCCGCGGCAACCAGCGGCGAAAGATTCCCCGTGATGGCGGCGGCGTCGTTACCGATCCGGAAGATCTCACGCTGACTGGCGATCAGGCCCAGCAGGTAGATCAGGGACGAGTCCTTGATCAGCGAGATGAACTGGTTGACCAGGGCCGGGAGCACCCGCCGGATGCCCTGCGGAATGACCACGAGGCGCATGGACGAGCCATAGCTGAAGCCCAGCGCACGGGAGGCCTCTAACTGGCCCTTTTCCACGCTCTGGATGCCTGAGCGGAAGATCTCGCCGATGTAGGCCGCCGCCATGAGGGTCAGGGCGAAGATGGCGAGCGGGAACGGGTTCGTGGATCCGGTCGTTATCCGGACCACGGGTCCGAGCCCGAGGCCGATCAGGAGAATGACCACAATCGCCGGGACGCCGCGGAACACGTCCGTGTAGATCCGGGAGAGCCACCGCAGCGCGGTGATGCGGGACGTGCCCATGACGGCCAGGACCATGCCCAGGATGCACCCGAGCACGCCCGAGGAAACCGCCAGGATCAGGGTGTTGGGCAGGCCGAACCGAATCATGTTCGGTAGGACGGCCGCCATCGCCTCCCAGTCAAAGAAGGTCTTGACGAGTTGATCGAGTGCATCCATGGACTAGGACTTCGGAACGGTGACGGCCTTGGAGCCCGGGGACCACGTCGCCGGGGTCTTGCGGTCCGGGTACCATTCCTTGGTCAGCTTGGACCAGGTGCCGTCGGCAATGACGGCGTCGAGTCCGGAGTTCAGCGCATCAATGAGAGGCTGGTTTTCCTTGTTCACGGCGTACGCGGTGAAGTTCTGGGTGTTCACCACCGACTCGGCGATGACCGTGCCGTCGCCTTCCTTAACCTGGCCGGTGGCCTGCTGGGACGGTGCGACCCAGGCATCAACCTGTCCACTCTTCAAGTTGGCGTAGGCGGTGTTGTAGTCCTCGAAGCGGACGGGCTCGATCCCGAGGGTGTTGGTGACGTAGTCATCCTGCACCGTGCCCTGGACCACGGCGATGCGGGTGTCCTTGGTCAGGTCCTTGAACCCCTTGATCTTGGAGTCTTTCTTGGCCACCACTGCCATGTAGCCGAAGTCGTAACCATTGGTGAAGCCCACGGTCTTGCGGCGGGCGTCGGTGGTGGAAATCGAAGACGAACCGAGGTCGAACTGCTTGTTCTGGACCTGGGCGAGCAGCGACGCGAAGCCGGTCGCCTTGAACTCCACCTTGAGGCCCAGCTTGTCCGCGATGGCGCGCAGGAGCTCGTTGTCGTAGCCGGTGAACTTGCCGTTCTTGTCGATGTAGATGTTCGGCGGGGCGTCCGAGAGCGTGCCCACGGTGAGTGTTCCATCGCTGATGAGGCCGAGCTTGGACTTGTCGATCTTATCCAGGGGCGTGACGTCCTTGGTCGTGTATTTGTCCAGGGATTTCTGGTCGCTGCCCTGGAGGGCATCCGTCGAGGACGCCGTTGACTGCGCCGACCCGCCGCCGCACGCCGCAAGGGAAACGGCCACGGCCACGGCCACAGGAACGGTTGTCAGCCACTTCAAGGCTTTGCTTTTCATCACGCAATCACTTTCGTCCGAATTCAGTGGTTCGCGGGGAGACCCGTCGGGTTCCCGGCTGCCGGCTTGGGCGCCGGGCGGGGCAAAACGCCGCGAAAGATAATTGTGTCATCCGACGCGGACGCCCATTGAATCCGAATTAATCGGCGGAAATATGCGTGGGTGGTGCACGATCTTCAGGATCGTTGCGGATTGACTGCGGTCCGGGTCGCAGCCGCAGGGTGCAGCGGAATCATCGGCGGGGGAGTTTGCGGCGGCCCCACGCGCCGGACGGTGTGAGTTGCGTCGCAACCGCTGGAATTCCGCGCAGCCGGGGACTAGTCCCGCCTTTTCTGCGGACTTTTGCCGGCGAACGTTGCGTTTTAAGAAGTTCGGTTTTAAGAAGTTGCCGGGTTCAGACATCGAGGCGGTCCAAACCTCCGGGACGACTAGAAGTCGCCGCGGCTGGCGTCTTCCGGGGGCAGTACCGGCCAGTCGCCTTCGATGACGGCGGCCGGCTTCGTCTTGCGCAGATAGCTCTGGAAGTCCGCGGCCTGGGCGGAGGCCCATTCAACCTGGAGCTGGTGCAGGTTGCTCGCCGGCATCCTGAGCTTGGGGAACTTCCCGGCCATGGCATCGAGCATGCGCAGGGTCGCCAAGGCGTCGGCGGCTGAGGTGTGGGCGTTGTCCAGGCTGACGCCGTATTCCTCACACAGGGCCGTGAGGGTGCGTTTGCCCTTGCGGTACCGGTCCACCTGCTTGTTCATGATGTACGGGTCCAGGACAGGGAACCGGGTCAACTGCGGGACGCCGTAGCGCGCCGACTCGGCCGCGAGCACAGTGAAGTCGTAGCTGGCGTTGAAGGCGATGACGGGCACGCCGTCGTCGAACAGGTCCTGCAGCACTGCGGCGAGTTCGCGTGTCACTTCGGCGGCGGGCCGGCCTTCGCGGCGGGCCTGCTCGGTGGTGATGCCGTGGATGTCGCTGGCCTCGGTGGGAATCTCAACGCCCGGGTCGGCGAGCCACTCGTGCTCGTGGATCACTCCGCCGTCGGAATCCACCACGGTGACTGACGCCGTGACGATCCGCGCCGACCGGGAGTTCCGGCCCGTGGTTTCGAGGTCGAAGGCTGCGCGGGGGAGGCTGTTCCAGGTGCTCATGCGTCAACGCTACCTGCTGCCTCCGACAGTTCTTGACCGCCGTCCGCGCGCGCCGCCCGCGCCCCGTGCCGGAGCCCGGAACGGCTAGGCTGGACCGATGCGAACGGAGTATGTGGAGGCGGTGCTGGAGCTCGTGGCGTTGATCCCGCCCGGTGCCGCAGTGGCCTACGGCGACGTTGCGGAGCTCCTCGGTTCCGGCGGCCCCCGTCAGGTCGGTTCGGTCATGAGCCACCACGGCAGCAGCGTGCCGTGGTGGCGCGTCCTAAAGTCCAGCGGGGACGCGCCTCCCGGCCTCGAGAACGAGGCCTTGGCACTCTACGTCCAGGAGGGGACGCCACTGCGGGGCAGTTACGCCGACTTCCTCCGGACCGGCGAGGGCCGCTGGCGCGTTGACCTGGCCGCGGGCCGGTGGGCGCCCACCGACGCAGACTTCGACCGGATAGACGCCATCGCCGAGCGACTCGAGCGGGAGTCGCATAAATTGTCGGTGCCGGATGATGAAATGACCGTGTGAGTATCTCCAGCCAGCAGTTGCACCAGCAGTTGAGCCAGCAGTTAAACCAGCAGTTAAAACAACCCGGGGCAGGTCCGGCAACGGGCGCGGGGCTGCGCCTGCTGCCGCCCCGGACCCAGCACAGCGCGGTCCCGGTGCTGTCGCCGGACCAGCTCTTCGCCGTGGAGGTCCCGTCCGGTTCCGGCCCCGTCCTAGTGGCGGGCGCACCCGGCACAGGCAAGTCGACGGTCCTCGTCGAAGCCGCCGTCCGCCGCACCCAGCGGGACGGCCTTGACCCGGAGCGGATGCTCATCCTGGCTCCCGGACGGCTCGCCGCCGATACGCTTCGTGATCGCTTCACGGCCCGCCTGGACCGAAGCTTGAGCACGACGCCGGCCCGCACCTGGGCGTCCTACGCTTTCGACCTGATCCGCCGCGCCAAGGCTGACGGCATCCTGCCGCTGCCGCGCCAGCCGAAGCTGCTCTCCGGCCCGGAACAGGACCTGATCATCAAGGAACTGCTCGAAGGGCACGGGCTGCCAGGACTCGAGCTGCCGTGGCCTGAGGACCTGGGCGCTGCCCTGCAGACCCGCGGCTTCCGGCAGGAAGTGCGCCAGCTCTTTGACCGGATCATCGAATCCGGCCGGACGGCCGAGGACCTCGCCAGCCTGGCCCGGCAGTGCAACCGGCCCGACTGGATTCCGGCGGCGGCACTCTACTCCGAGTACCGCGACGTCCTGGACCTGCGCATGCCCGAGGCCTTCGACCCCGCGGGCATCATCACCGCCGCGCGGCAGATCTTCCAGGACGCCCCGGATTTCCTCGCGGCCGAACGCGACCGCCTTCAGCTGATTCTCGTGGACGACATCCAGGAGGCGAACCCCGCGGTCTTTGAACTGCTCGCTGACATTGCAGCCGGAAAGGACGCCATCATCACCGCCTCGCCGGACACGGTAGTCCAGGGCTTCCGCGGAGCACGTCCGGACCTCGTGGCGGAGCTTCCCCGGCTTCTGGGCACCGGCGAGGAGATCCTGGAACGTCCGCTCTGGATCGCGCATCGGCACGCCCCGGCCGTGGCGGAGTCGTGGCTGTCGGTGGCCGGGCGCATCTCCCGCCGCTCCGGCGGGCAGTCCGCGCGCCGGCTCGAGCAGCCCGAACCGGACCCCACACCCGCGGGAACCGTCGAGGCGCACCTGCTGCCCTCCCCGGTCCACGAACTGCGGTATGTGGCGCAGCGGATCCTCGAAGCGCAGCTGAACGACGCCCGGGAACTCGGGGACATCGCCGTGATCGTGCGCAACGGCGGCCAACTCAGCCAGCTGCAACGGTACCTGGCCGGCCAGGGAATCCCGGTGCGGATTCCCGTCGCCGAATCCGCGGTCCGGGACGAGGTCGCGGTGCGTCCGTTGCTGGATGCCTATGCCGTGGCCCTGAACCCTGAGGTGCTCACACCCGAGTCCGCCGTTTCCCTGCTGACGTCCCGGATCGGCGGCGCCACGGCGATTGAATTGCGGAGGCTGCGGCAATCCCTCCGGCGCGAGGAACTCTTGGGCGGCGGCGGACGCACCAGCGACGCCCTCCTGGTCGAGGCACTCCTGGAGCCCGGCGAACTGGCAACCCTGGGCATCGAGGGCCACTCGGCGCGGCGGATCGCCCGGATGATCCGGGCCGGGCGGGACGCCGCCGAGGCCCCCGGGGCCAACGCCGAGACGGTGCTGTGGGCACTCTGGCATTCCACCGGCCTGGCTGCCCGCTGGACCGAGGCCGCCCTGGCCGGAGGATCCGCCGGAGCCCGCGCCGACCGCGACCTGGATGCCATGATGGCGCTGTTCCATACCGCCGAACGCTTCGTCGACCAGCTGCCCGGCTCCGGTCCGGAGCAGTTCCTGGAATACCTGCTGAGCCAGGAGCTCCCGATGGACACCCTGGCCGCCAGGGCGCAGCTGGAAGACGCCGTGGAACTCATGACCCCCGCCAGTGCCGCGGGACGGGAGTGGCCGGTGGTGATCGTGCCAGGGCTGCAGGAAGGCGTGTGGCCCAACACCCGGCTGCGCGGCGAGCTGCTCGGCAGCACCCTGTTCGCCGACGCCGTCGAACATGGCGTGGACTATGCCCTGCAGCTGGATCCGCTCAGCCGCTTACGCGAAATCCGCTATGACGAACTCCGGAGCTTTTCCACCGCGGTGTCCCGCGCCCGCGAGGTGCTGATCTGCACGGCAGTGTCCTCGGAAGACGAGCAACCGTCCTCGTTCCTGGATTATGTGGCGCCGCTGCGCCCGGGGCAGGACCGGCGCGGCTTCACCCCGGTCGAGCGTCCGCTGACCCTCCGGGCACTGGTCGCGGAGCTTCGCCAGTACGCCCAACACGACCCCAGAACTGCCGAGTCGGCCGAAGCCGCGACTGTGCTGGGGGTGCTGGCCACGGCGCAGCCGCCGGTGCCGGGCGCGCACCCGGCGAGCTGGTGGGGACTGGCCGGATTATCTTCGGACGAACCCGTTGTTCCCCCGGGCGGAACCGTTTTCGTGTCGCCCTCAAAGGTCGAAACCGTGCAGAAATCGCCGCTGGACTGGTTCGTCCAGGCCGCGGGCGGAGAAGCAGCGACGGATTTTGCCCGCAGCCTGGGAACCTTGGTCCACGCCATCGCGCAGGACCTCCCTGACGCCGCGGGAAGCGAATACGTCGCGGAACTCGTCCGGCGCTGGCCCACGCTGGGCATGAAAGACAACTGGGAAGGCAAGCTGGACTTCCAGCGTGCCGAGTCCATGGTCCGCAAGCTCGCCCAGTACGTCCTCCTCATGCGCAGCGAGGGCCGGAGCCTGGTCGGCGTCGAACAGGACTTCGAGGTGAAGCTGCCCGACATACCTGCGGAGGACGCTGCCGGGTCCGCCGGATCCGCCGGCTCCGAGCCCGGCGACAGCGGGAGCATTGGTCCAGCGCGGCCCGCCGTGCTCCGCGGCCAGGTCGACAGGCTGGAGATCGACGCCGAAGGCCGGCTCGTGATCGTGGACCTGAAGACCGGGAAACGCCAGCCCGGGAAAGCGGACCTGGAACGCCATCCGCAGCTCGGCGCCTACCAGGCCGCCGTGCTGGCCGGGGGATTCCCGGGTCCCGACGACGGTCCGCCGCCGCTGCCGGGCGGCGCGGTCCTCGCCCAGCTCGGCACCACCACCAAGAGCCCCGGCATCCAAGCCCAAGCCCCGCTGGACCCGCAGGACAACTGGGCGCTGGAGATGGTCGGCGACGCCGCCAAAGTGATGTCCGGCAGTACCTTCCAGGCTCGCCATGATCCGTCCAAGGGAGGCCACGGCGGCCACGGCTGCCGGCTGCCCGAAGTGTGCCCGCTGTGCGTGCGGGGAAAGCAGGTTACCGAATGACCCCCGAGGCGCCGGAATCCGGCCACGCCGACCCGCAGCCGGCTCCGGCCGCCGGTGCGCTGCCCGAGCCGCGCTTCAGCCCCGAGGAGCTGTCCGAGATGCTGGGGGAGAAGAACCGGCCCACGCCCGAGCAGTCCCTGATCATTTCCTCGCCCCTCACACCGCGGCTCGTCATCGCAGGGGCGGGCTCGGGGAAGACCGCCACCATGGCGGACCGGGTGGTGTGGCTCGTGGCCAACGGGTGGGTCCGGCCGGAGGAAGTGCTCGGCGTCACCTTCACCCGCAAGGCCGCCGGCGAACTCGCTTCCCGGATCAGGGCCAAGCTGGCCGCGCTGCAGCGCATCGCGGCGGCCGACACCGGGAACACGGTCTTCCCGGCCGGGCTGCTGAGCGCGGATGCGCTGGAACCGAAGGTCTCCACCTACCACTCGTACGCGAGCGGCATTGTGTCTGACTATGGCCTCCGCCTCGGCGTCGAACGCGACGTCGTGCTGCTCGGCGGCGCCCAGTCGTTTCAGCTCGCCAGCGAGGTCGTGGAGGCCTTTGACGGCGACTACGAACACTTCCGGTCCGCCAAATCGACACTCGTCAAGGCCGTGATCCAACTGGCCGGGGAATGCGCGGAGCACCTGCAGGACCCCGCCCAGGTACGTGGCTGGCTGCTGGAACGAGTCAACGCGTTCGAGTCGCTTCCCTACATGGCCGAGGCCAAGAAGAACCCCACCCAGGCCGCCGGCGAGCTCAGCGCCATGCTGCGAACCCGGGCCAGCGTCGCGGACATGGTGGGCCGCTATTCGGCGGCGAAGCGCGCCCGCGGTGCCCTGGACTTCGGCGACCTCGTCGCCCTGGCGGCGCGGGTGGCCAACGAGATTCCGGTCGCCGCCCAAACCGAGCGCCAACGCTACAAGGTGGTGCTGCTCGATGAGTTCCAGGACACCTCGCACGCCCAGCTGGTGTTGTTCTCCCGGCTCTTCGGCGACGGCCATGCCGTCACCGCGGTGGGGGACCCGAACCAGTCCATCTACGGCTTCCGGGGAGCATCCGCCGGACAGCTCTTCCACTTCGTCCGCGAATTCCCGGTCCGGGTCAGCGGGGAGGGCACGAGCGCGGGCGAACATGCGGGTGGCGACGCTGCCGGCACGGCCCGCTTTGCCGTGGCGCCGACATCGTACCTGACCACCGCGTGGCGCAACGGACGCAACATCCTCGCCACCGCCAACCTCATCTCGGCCCCGTTAAGCAAGGCGGCGGCGGCCCTCGGGGCCGCCGGTGCCCGGGAAACGGCCGACGCCGTCGAGGTCCCGCCCCTGCAGCCCAGCCCGGCCGCCGTCCAGGGCAGGGTCGTGATGGGACGGTTCGCCACGGACGAAGCCGAGGCCGCGGCCATCGCCGGGGACGTGCTGAAGTTCCGGGTGACGGACTTCGACGCCGCGCAGGCGGACCCGGTGCCTCCGGCCATGGCCGTCCTTTGCCGCCGTCGGGCCCAGATGGAATGCATCCGCCGTGAGTTCGAGCTCCGGGGCATTCCGTATGAGATCGTCGGGCTCGGCGGGCTGCTGGATACCCCCGAAATCATCGACCTGGTCGCCACCCTCCGGGTCCTGGCCGATCCCGGCCGCTCTGACTCCCTCATGCGCCTGCTAGCCGGGGCCCGGTGGCGGATCGGCCCCGCAGACCTGATGGCACTGAGGGACTGGTCCAGTTTCCTTGCCCGCCGCCGCGGCCGTCCCGGCAGCCCGGACGCTGCCGACGACGGTCCGGAGGCAGGCGATGAGGCCGTCATCGAGGGGGACATCACGGACTCCGCCAGCCTGGTGGAAGCCCTGGACTGGTTGCCCCGCGACGGGTGGACCTCGGCGCATGGCCGCAGGCTCAGCCCCGAGGCCCGCGGCCGCCTGCAACGGCTCTCGGACGAACTCCGGCAGTTGCGCAGCTACATGGGGGATGACCTCACCACCTTGCTCGGCGAGGTCGAACGGGCCATGCTCCTGGATATTGAAGTAGCGGCCCGGCCCGGGGTCAGCATCCACCAGGCACGCCGGAACCTCGACGCCTTTCAGGACGCCGCCGCCGGGTTCCTGCACACCGCCCAGCGGGTGGACGTTTTGGCGTTCCTCGCCTGGCTCGAAGCCGCGGCGGCCGAGGAGAACGGTCTCGATGCCGCGGCGCCGGAAGTGAACCACGAGGCCGTCCAGCTCCTGACAGTTCATGCGTCCAAGGGGTTGGAGTGGGATGTGGTGTTCGTTCCCGGGCTCAACTCCGGGGCCTTCCCCAGCAGTCGGGACTCGCGGTGGAGCAGCGGAAGTGCGGCTTTGCCGTGGCCGCTGCGCGGCGACCGCGCCGACCTGCCCCAATGGGACCTGGACCAGCCGGACCAGAAGGGCTGGCTCGACGCCGAGAAGGAGTTCAAGTCCGCCGTCCAGACACACGGTGAAGCAGAGGAACGGCGCCTGGCCTATGTGGCCTACACGCGGGCCAAACATGTGCTCTGGATGTCAAGTGCCGCCTGGGTGGGATCCCGCGCCGGGTTGGCCGAGATGTCGCCTTTCCTTGCGGAGCTCGAGGGGCTCACCGCAGACGGTGCCGCCGAAATCCACCCCCTGTCCGTCACCGAGGATGCGCTGCCGGCGGAAAGCCCCCTGACGTCCGAACTCGAAGTCGCCGCGTGGCCCTACGATCCGCTCGAGGGGCCCTATGACCCCCGGACCGGCAAACGGCTGAGGCTTGTCCCGGGCCGCCGGGCGGCGATGGAATCAGCCGCGGCCCGGGTCCTGCAGGCGATGGATGTCGATCCGGAGCGGGGCTCGGCCCTCAGCGCTGCCGGCGGGAACGACAACCGGGTGCCCCTCCTGCGCGGGCCCGCGGCCGGATGGGCGCAGGAGGCGGCCACCCTCTTGGAACGCCGCTCCCGGCGTTCAGTGGTCCAAGACGTGCATCTGCCCGGCCATATCTCGGCGTCCACCCTCGTGGACCTTGACGACGACGCGGGTTCCGTCGTGGCCCGCCTGCGCCGGCCGGTCCCGCGCGAACCCGGCATGTCGGCCCGCAAGGGCACGGCCTTCCACGCGTGGGTGGAAGAATACTTCGGCGCTGCCGGCATGCTGGATCTGGGCGAGGCAGCCGGTGCCGACGACCACATCGACGAGGCCTACGGCCTGGATTCCATGGTGGAAACGTTCCGCCAGTCCGAGTGGGCGCACCGTGCCCCGGCCCATGTCGAGGTCCCGGTGGAGACGAGAATCGGCGACGTCGTGGTCCGGGGCCGGATCGACGCCGTCTTCCGGGATGCCGACGGCGGCTGGGACCTCGTGGACTGGAAAACCGGGCGCCGCCCCTCGGCCGCCCAGCTGAAGGTCAAGGCCGTGCAGCTCGCCGTCTACCGCCTGGCCTGGGCCCGGCTCAAAGCGGTCCCGCTGGAGGACGTCCGGGCAGCGTTCTACTATGTGGCCGACAACCAGGTGGTCCGTCCGCATGACCTCGGCTCGGCGGAGAAACTCGAAGGGATTGTGGCCGCGGCGCTGGGGAGGACAACGGAAGCAAGGGGCGCCTGAGGGAGCGCCCGAGGAATCCCGTCCGCGGCCCTAGCGGGACGTGGCGTCCACCACGGGGATGGCGGTGGTTGCCGTGTTGTCGCCCGATTTTGGCTGGCTGGCTGAATCCTGCGGCACGATGGAAATTGATTGCGTCGAGGTATCGTCGGCAGCGGGAACCGCGGCTCCGGTATCGCTTTGGCCGGAATCGCCGGAATCGCCGGAATCGCCGGAATCGGCGCCGGAGCCGGCGTCGTCCGCTTCGCGTGACCCTGCGCCGGGATCCGGGGCAGGGTCGGTGTCTGCGACAGGCTGCGCGGCGGCCCGCGAGCCGGCGTCCTCCGCTTCCTGGGGGATGGGTGCGATGTGTACAGCGGGCTTGGCACCGATCTCCGCGGCGGCGCCGGGTGCCGGTTCCAAGGGCAGCAGTGTGACTTTGCTGCCCGCGGTGGGCGCGCCGGAACCGGCCTTGGCTGGTTCTGCACCGGGCTCAGGTGCGGGGACCGTCTTGGGCAGCGGTTCCACCTTCGGCAGCGGTTCCACACTGATGGGCTGGCCGCCGTGTTCCGCGACGTCCTCGGCCAACGTGGCGAGCATGGATTCTGCCTCGTCGATCATGTCCTGGTTGCCGGCGGCCATGCCCTTGACAAGGTACTGGGCCAGGGCGAACTCGGCGGACAGTGCTGCCCGTCGCAGCAGGTGGACGTCGGGTACGTCGCGCCGGCTGGAGGTGTAGTGGTCCAGGACCGCGTTCACAAAGTCTTGTTCGTTCGAGGCGACCAGCCACGCCATGTCGTCGGCCGGGTCGCCAATGCGGAGGTCGGTCCAGCCCGTCACGGCGGTCACGCGGTCGCCGTCCACCAGCAGGTTGTCCTCATGGAGGTCGCCGTGAACCACGCAGGGATTGAAACGCCAGAGGGAAACGTCTTCCATGGCGTGCTCCCAGCGCAGCAGCAGCAGCGGCGGAATTTTTCCGGTGGTGGCGGCCTGGTCGAGTTCGTTCAGGCGCCGCTGGCGGAATTCGTTAGGAGTGTAGCTGGGCAGATCGGCGTTGCTCACGATGGACCGCGGGAGGTCATGGATAGCCGCCAGCGCGGCCCCGATCTCCCGCGCCAGGGTCGGCGAACCGTTGCTGAGGTCGTCGAGGGAGCGGGTAGCGCCGGCCAGATGGGAGTACACGAAGGTGCTCAGCTGGCCTTGCCGGACGGTTCCCGCCACGGTGGGCATGAGGAACGGCAGCTCGGCCCGGATACCGGGAGCGAACGCCCGCAACACCAGGAATTCGGTTTCGAGCCGGGCGCTGGCCTCGGCATGCCGGGGGGAGCGGACGCGCCATCGCTTGCCCTCTGAATCCAGCAGGAGCGCCGCATCGAAGTCTGCCGGATCGTCAGGCGCGGAACTGACGGCGGTCGGGGTCAGGCCGGGTACCGCCGCAGTTGCTACAGCTGCCAGTTCGATTGGTTTCCTTCTCACCCTTCCACGGTAGATTGAGCGGCGCCCAAGACGGCGATGCACTCCGGCGAGTCTTGAGATCGGGGCCAAATCAGAGCTAAACCTGCGCTGAATTCGGGACAGAGGACCCGTTCCGCGCTTGCCGCAGTACGCGCGGCCGCGCGGACGGCAAATGTCAATTGTCTGCCCGAGTCAGTACGGTGGGGGTATGAGTCTTGCGGAGTCACCGGCATCTTCAACGGCATCGTCTTCACCGGCATCGTCTTCAACAGCATCAGGGCAGACGCCCTCTGAACCGTCGTCGCCCGACGGTGCGGTGCCTCCGGTGCAGCAGCTGCCGGCAAACCACCTGATGGAGACGGTTCTTCCGGTGCGCCCGGCCCTGGTCGACCGCGGATCGGCGGCCCGGCTGAAACCCGGAATGCTGGCGGAACTGGTCGGATCAGGCTCGGCACGCGCCGTCGTGCTCTCCGGCCGGCAGGCGCTGGTCAGCGGGAACAGCCTCGTACTCCTGGACGCGGCCGAGCTCGCCGGGCATCTGGCGAAGACCCCGTACGCTCCGGAGCACGTGATCTATCTGGGCTCAGCCCTGGCTGGTTCGGACCTCGACGCCGGCACCGAGCTCGTCCTCTTCGTTCTGCCGGCGCAGTTCGAAGTCAGGGCCGAGGAGTTTGAAGCCCACGTGGCCGGCATCCCCGGCGACGCGCAGTGGGCCGGCTTCCGTGAGGTGGCCGCCCGCCTGAACGCGACGGACACGGCGTTGTTCATCGAGGCCAGCGCGATCGCCAACTGGCATGCCACCCACACCCACTGCCCGCGTTGCGGTGCCCCCACGCAGCCGGAAGCCGGCGGCTGGGTGCGCCGGTGCCCGGCCGACAACTCCGAGCACTATCCGCGGACGGATCCGGCCATCATCGTGACCGTGGTGGGTCCCGACGGGCGGCTGCTGCTCGGCGGCGGCGGTCCGCTCGACGCCCGTAACTATTCAACCCTCGCCGGCTTCGTCGAACCGGGGGAGTCACTCGAACAGGCCGTGCAGCGCGAAATCGCCGAGGAGGTCGGGGTCCGCGTTACCGCCTCCCAGTACCTCGGCTCGCAGTCCTGGCCGTTCCCCGCCTCGCTGATGCTCGGCTTCACGGCCACCACCGCGGACACCGAAGCCCGGCCCGACGGCGTCGAAGTCACCCGGGCGCGCTGGTTCAGCCGGAGCGAACTGCAGGAGGCGGTCCTCAGCGGCGAGATCGTCATTTCCAGCAGACTCTCCATCGCCCGGTCCCTCATCGAACACTGGTACGGCGGCGTCATTCAGGACGCCGCAGACAGCGCCTGACACACCGGCCTGTCCCCATCCGCAGGACACCGACTACCGACTGAGCAGCAAAAGTGACTACAGAGAAACTAAACTTCAGCACGCTTCCCGCCGCCGAGCCCGCCGGGCCCGCGGACGCCACCACCGAGGCCGGTCCCGAACCGGACACCCGCTCCCTGGAGGAACGGATCCTCGGCGGCCTCGATGCCGAGCAGCGCGAGGTCGCCAGCACCCTGCAGGGGCCCATGTGCGTGCTTGCCGGCGCCGGGACTGGGAAGACCCGCGCCATCACGCACCGGATCGCCTACGGCGTGCACTCCGGGGTCTACAGCCCGCAGCGGCTCCTGGCCGTCACCTTCACAGCCCGGGCTGCCGCCGAGATGCGCAGCCGGCTCCGTGACCTCGGTGTCGGCAACGTCCAGGCCCGCACCTTCCACGCTGCGGCGCTGCGCCAGCTGCAGTTCTTCTGGCCGCAGGCGGTCGGCGGCACGCTCCCCAACCTGCTGGACCACAAGGCGCAGATGATTGCCGAGGCCGCGCGGCGGCTCCGCCTCAGCACGGACCGGGCGTCCATCCGGGACCTCGCCTCCGAAATCGAGTGGGCCAAGGTCTCCATGCTGACTCCGGCGAACTATCTGGAAAACGCCCAGGGCCGCGGCAATCCGGGCGGATTCGACCTGACAGCCGTGGCTCGGGTCTTCCAGTCCTATGAGGACGTCAAGACGGACCGCAACGTCATCGACTTCGAGGACGTGCTGCTGATCACCGTCGGCATCCTGCAGGAGGACCCGAAGGTGGCCGCGACCGTCCGGGAGCAGTACCGCCACTTCGTCGTCGACGAGTACCAGGACGTCTCCCCGCTGCAGCAGCGGCTCCTGGAGCTGTGGCTCGGCGGCCGCGACGACCTCTGCGTCGTGGGCGACGCCAGCCAGACGATCTATTCCTTCACGGGTGCCTCGCCGAAGCACCTGCTCGGCTTCAAGGCCATGTATCCCGAGGCCCATGTGGTCAAGCTGATTCGGGACTACCGGTCCACCCCGCAGGTGGTCAAGCTCGCCAACGACCTCCTCGCCGGCCGGCGCAGCGGGGGCCCCGCGGCGGACGCCGCCTGGGCCACGCCCCTGCAGCTCGTGGCGCAGCGGCCAGCGGGCCCCGTGCCGCAGTTCACCGAATGCTCCGACGACGAGGCCGAGGCCGCCACGGTCGCCGCCCGGATCCGCGAACTGCTCGACGCCGGCACACCGGCCAGCCAGGTCGCCGTACTCTTCCGCACCAACGGCCAGTCCGAAGCCTACGAGCAGGCGCTTGCCTCGGCGGGGATCGG
The DNA here is from genome assembly GCF_052113245.1 of Arthrobacter sp. YAF34. Lineage (NCBI taxonomy): Bacteria > Bacillati > Actinomycetota > Actinomycetes > Micrococcales > Micrococcaceae > Arthrobacter > Arthrobacter sp. YAF34. Next base: position 145,586 of record NZ_JBFRCV010000008.1, on the reverse strand, counting down.
GTATCAGCTGCGCGGCGGTGAGCGGTTTTTCGCCCGGAAGGAAGTCCGGGACGCCATCCTGCAGCTCCGGGCCGCCACCCGGGCTGTAGCCGAAACCGCCTCTCCCGAGCCGCTTGGGCAGCTGGTGCGCGACATCGTGGCCTCCCTGGGCTACACCGACGCGGCGCCGCACAGCGGCGGGGCACTGCGGGAACGGTGGGAATCGCTAGCCGCCCTCGTGGCCCTCGCCGACGAACTCGTTGTCAGCCGGGGGGAGCAGTTCAGCCTCTCCGACTTCGTCAACGAACTCCAGGAACGCTCCCTTGCCCAGCATGCACCCACCGTCCAGGGCGTCACGCTGGCGTCGCTGCACGCCGCCAAGGGCCTGGAGTGGGACGCGGTGTTCCTGGTGGGGCTCAGCGAGGGGCTCATGCCGATCTCGTTCGCGGACAGCCCCGAATCGGTGGACGAGGAACGCCGGCTCCTCTACGTGGGCATCACCCGTGCCCGCGAACACTTGTTCCTGTCCTGGTCCACCGCCAGGACACCGGGCGGGCGGGCCAACCGCAAGCCTTCACGCTTCCTGGACGGCCTGCGCCCCGACTCGGTGGCCAGCTCGCAGCTTCGCGGCAAGGGCGCGGCGCCGCGCCGGAAGGCTGCCGTCCCGGCGTCGTGCCGGGTCTGCGGCAGCATGCTCTCCAGCGGCGCGGAACGCAAAGTGGGACGCTGCAACCAGTGCCCGCCCAGCTACGAGGAACAGACGTTCGAGGCACTGCGGCAATGGCGGAAGGACGTCGCCCTCGAGGCCGACGTGCCGGCGTTTGTCGTGTTCACCGATGCCACACTGACCGCCATCGCCGAGGCCCGCCCCGACTCGCTCGAACAGCTGGCCAAACTCGCCGGCGTGGGTCCGTCCAAGCTGGAGAAGTACGGCGAGGCCGTCCTGACCGTCCTGGCCGAAAGCACGGTCCAGTGATGCCCGGTCCAGTGATGCCCGGTGCAAAGATGCCCGGAACCGGGAAGGACCCTGCCGCGGGCACACCGCTGACCACCGCCGACGGCGCCCCGGTGGTGGTGCGCCGGTCCGCTCGTCGGCGCCGGACCGTCGCCGCATTCTGGGAAGATGGCACCGCCGTGGTCGCCATCCCCGCCTCGTTCAGCCGGGCCCAGGAACGCGAATGGGTCCACCGCATGCTGGAAAAACTCCGGCTGCAAGGTGCCCGAGGTGCGCGCGGTTCCGGCCGGCGGCGGCCCCGCTCTGACGCCGATCTCGCCGCCCACGCCGCCGAACTCTCAGCGAAGTATCTGGGCGGCAGGGCGGTGCCGTCTTCGGTCCGCTGGGTCACCAACCAGAATTCGCGCTGGGGTTCGGCGACTCCGTCGGAGGGAACCATCCGGCTCTCGGTGAAGCTGCAGCCCATGCCTCAGTGGGTCATCGACTATGTGTTGCTCCACGAACTCGCTCACCTCCTGGTCGCCGGGCACGACGCCGCGTTCTGGCGGCTGCTGGCGGCGTACCCCGAGACGGAGCGGGCCAAGGCGTTTCTTGAAGGGGTATCGTTCGCGACGTCACGCGGCCTGGCGCCCGGTGGCGGATACGACGATGCCCCGGACGGAACCGAAGTCCCGGCCGGGGCACACTAGCGTTCAACGGGCCGGGGCGCGCTGCGGCGACCCGGCCCGGCCCTCTAGGCTTTGGGGTCGCTGCCCTCCTCGGGCTTGCCCTCGTCGGTCCCGTCCTCCTGACGGCCGACGTCGGGTCCGCCGTCCTGGCGGTCGGCGTCGTCGTGGGCAGACGGTTGCTGGTCGGCTCCGGGGTTCTCCGCCCCGGTGTCCTCCGCCCCGGCGTCCGCGGGCTCGTCGAAGCCGCCGCTGAGGAGCTTCTGCAAAGCGTCATCCACCTCGCTGTCGCTGGCTTCGGCAAGCTTTCGGCGTTCGCTGAAGCCCTGGGGATCGTCCAGGTCCTCGGCCGTGGGCAGCAAATCCGGGTGCTGCCAGACGGCATCACGGCCCTCGATCCCGCGTTCAACCTTGAGTGAGGCCCAGAGTGTGGCGGCCTCGCGGAGCCGGCGCGGCCGCAGTTCGAGCCCCACCAGCGAGGAGAACGCGTGTTCCGCGGGACCCCCGGTCGCCCGGCGCCGCCGGACGGTCTCGCGCAACGCAGAGGCCGAGGGCAGGAGCTTCTCGGTGGCGCCCCAGGTCAATTCGTCCACCCAGCCTTCCACCAGGGCGAGGGCCGTCTCCAGTTTCTCGAGGGCCTGTTCCTGGGCAGGCGTGCGTTGCGGCATGAAGACACCCTGTGAGAGCGCCTCCTGGATGCCCTCGGGGTTGCTCGGATCGATCTCGCGGGCGAGTTCTTCGATCTTGGACGTGTCGATGTGGATACCGCGGGCGTAGGCCTCGATCGCGCTGAGGAGATGTCCGCGCAGCCAGGGGACCTGGACGAAAAGACGGGCGTGGGCCGCCTCGCGCACGGCGAGGAACAGGCGGATGTCATTTTCCGGCAGGCTGAGGCCCTCACCGAATTTCGCCACGTTGGCCGGCAGAAGCGCCATTTCAAGGTCTGCCAGCGGAACGCCGATGTCCGTTGAACTGACCACTTCGGCCGAGAGCGCACCGATCGCCTGGCCGAGCTGCATGCCGAAGATCGCCCCGCCCATGTTCTGGATCATGGAGGACGCGCCGCCCATCATCGCCTTCATTTCCTCGGGCATCTGCTCGGTCATGGCGGCGGAAAGCGCATTGGCAATGCTGTTGGCCACAGGCTCGGTCAACCGCTTCCACGTGCCCAGGGTTTCCTCGACCCATTCGGCACGGGACCAGGCCCGGCCGATCAGTCCTGTCGCCGGGAGTCCCGTGACCTGGTCAAGCCAGAGTTCGGCCAGCCGCAGGGCTTCGTCGACCTCGCGCGACTGCTGGGCGGTGACCGACGGGTCGGATCCGCTGGCCGCGACCCGCCGGGCGTTCTCATGCGCCAGTTGCCAATTGACGGGCCCCTCCGTGGGGGCACTCATCATCGCCTGTACCTGCGAGAACATCTGGGCCAGCAGGTTCGGATCGTCCGGGAGGCCGGCCGCCTTCGCGAGTTCGGCCGGGTCGATATTGCCCATGCCCGTCCCGCCCATCAGGTTCTTGAGCATTTCGGCCAGGGGATCCTTGGGTTCCTCATCGCCATTGGACGGATTGAGTGGGTTGGAGGTCATGATCCCGCCGATCGTCGGTGTGGCTGTTTCTCAACTTCACGGTACCCCCCGGCGAGAGCGGCTGTCTGCCGAAACCACGCCACGTTCGCTGTAGGCAAAGAACGGTCCGGGGCAGCAAGGGCGTAGTGTTGGAAGTTGGAATATTTGCATGCGGCAGCCGGGTTAGGCTGCGGCCCAGGTGCGTGGTCCCGGCGTCCTTTCAGGATGTCTTGGCAGGCTTGTCCTTGCAGGGAATCCTGTCAGGGGCCGCTGCCCCCGCGCCGGCACGGAGAGGTCGTTCAATGACAGTCACCCAAGGTGAACAGCCCGCCAGCGACCCAGCGCCCGGCCCGGTCCGGGGTAGGGGGAAGCGAACAGCAGGCACCGGCGTTCCCGGGAAGCGCGGCAACCGGTCCTCGGCCATGCTGGTCTCGGGGCTGCTCGCCCTGGCCCTCGGTATCGCCGCGGTGAGCCTGCCGGTACCCTATGTGGTCGAATCTCCCGGCCCTACCTTCAACACCATTGGCCAGGACAACGGCAAGCCGGTCATCAGCGTGACCGGCCATGAGACTTTTCCGGCCAAGGGCAACCTGGACCTCACCACGGTCTATGTCGACGGCGGTCCCAACGGTCCCGTCAACGTGTTTGAGGCCCTTTCCGCGTGGCTCAACGGGACCAAGGCCGTCTACCCCCAGGAGTTGCTGTTCCCCACCGGCGTGACGAAAGAACAGTCGCAGCAGGAGAGCGCCACAGCCATGACCACCTCGCAGGAGAACGCCGTCGCCGCGGCACTGAAAGAACTGAATATTCCGTTCGGCCAGAGAATGCAGGTGGCCGGCCTGCCGGATGACTCCGCGTCGAAGGGCCTTCTGCAAACAGGCGACATCCTGGTTTCCATCAACGGCAAGCCCATCACTGCCCTCGGCGTCGTTCAGGCGGACCTGGCCGCCGGCAAGGGAAAGCAGGTCAAGGTCGTTGTGGAACGCGCCGGCAAGCAGGCGCAGGTCACCGTCACTCCGGCGAAGAACAGCGCGGGCCGCTACATCCTTGGCGTCTTGCTGCAGTACAAGTTCACCTTCCCGTTTGACGTGAAGATCTCCCTCGACAAGGTGGGCGGCCCCAGTGCCGGCATGATGTTCGCCCTTGGCATCATCGACACCGTCACGCCGGGGGACCTCACCGGCGGCAAACACATCGCCGGGACCGGAACGATTACCCCGGACGGCGCCGTGGGACCCATCGGCGGGATCGCCCAGAAGATGCAGGGGGCGAGGTCCGGCGGGGCCACGCTCTTCCTGGCACCGGCGGCCAATTGCGACGACGTCGTGGGCCACGTTCCTGGCGGCCTGCAGGTGGTCAAGGTGGAGAACCTGACCGAGGCGCGAAAAGCCGTTGAACTGGCCGCGTCAGGTGGCGACACATCCGGTCTCCCTGTCTGCACCGGCAGCTAGACTGACCGCGGAACTAAGCGCCGGCCTCACTCGTGGCACTTATGACGGCCGCCGCCGTCTCTTCGGGAGCCTGCCGTGGGACCCTGACGGAACGGCGATGGCGGCCGTTACAATGCATCAACCCTGCAATGCCGGTACGTGGTCGCAGGACTGAGTCACAGCAGCGACCAATAACTAAAAAACCAGCAGTAGACGACCAGCTATGAGGTACCGAGTTTGTCCCGTCCCGCCAGCACTGTCCCGCCCGGAAGACCCCAGACACGACGCGGCGCCCTGACGCCGACGCTCATCATCGTGGCCCTGATAGTGGTCGGATTCATCTTCTTCGCCAACGTGTGGACGGATGTTCTCTGGTACCAGCAACTGGGCTTCTTCGAAGTGTTCATGACCGAGAACCTGGCCCGGATCGGGATCTTCCTGACCGGCTTCGCCGTCATGTTTGCGGCTGTCTTCTTCGCCATCCGCATTGCCTACCACGCGCGGCCGGTCTATGCGCCTGACTCGGAGGTCCGGGACAACCTGAACCGGTACCAGGTCCAACTCGAACCCGTCCGGCGCGTCGTGATGGTGGGGCTTCCCATCCTCTTTGGACTTTTTGCCGGCAGCGCCGCCGCCAGCCAGTGGCAGAAAGTCCTCCTGTTCTTCAACCAGGAGCCCTTCGGCCAGAACGATCCGCAGTTCGGCCTGGACATCAGCTTCTACCTCATGACGCTTCCCTTCCTCGGCTTCGTCACCGGGTTCCTCATCAGCGTCACGGTGATCGCGGGGCTCGCGGGCATCCTCACGCACTACCTCTACGGCAGCATCCGGATCATGGAACGCGGGATCTTCACCAGCCGCGCCGCGCAGATCCACTTGGCGGTGACGGGCGCCGCCTTCCTGGTCCTGCTGGGCATTAATTTCTGGCTTGACCGCTATTCGACGGTGCAGAACAGCGGCGGACGCTGGGCCGGCGCGCTGTACACGGACGTGAACGCCGTGATTCCGACCAAGGCCATCCTGGCCGTGGCGGCGGCCATCGTGGCTGTCCTGTTCATCGTCGCCGCAGTGATCGGTAAGTGGCGGCTTCCGGTGATCGGCACCGCCATGCTCATCATCACGGCCATCCTGGCCGGTGGCGTCTACCCCTGGGTCATCCAGCAGTTCCAGGTCCGGCCCTCGGAACAGACCCTGGAGAACCCCTACATCAAGCGGAACATCGCCATGACCCGTGCCGCCTACGGGCTGGATAAGGTCCAGGAGAAGCGGTACAACGCCACCACCAACGCCACCACCGGGGCGCTGGCCCCCGATGCGCAGACCACGGCCAACATCCGCCTCCTGGATCCGAACCTGATCTCGGATGCGTTCTCGCAGCTCGAACAGTACCGGCCCTACTACCAGTTCCCCAGCGCCCTGAATGTGGACCGGTACCAGATCAACGGCAAGACCCAGGACACGGTCATCGCCGTCCGCGAGCTGAACCCGGACGGGCTGGCCACGAACCAGCAATCCTGGCTGAACCGGCACGTGGTCTACACGCACGGCTACGGCGTCGTCGCGGCCAAGGGCAACAAGTTCACCGTTGACGGCAAGCCGGAATTCCTGCAGGCGGGCATCCCGACCACGGGCGTGCTCGGCAACGATTCGACCTATCAGCCCCGCATCTACTTCGGGCAGAACTCGCCCGACTACTCGATCGTGGGCGCCCCGGCCGGTGCACCGCACCGCGAGCAGGACCGGCCCGCGGGCAAGGAAGGCGAAAGCGATACGCAGTACACGTTCACCGGCAACGGCGGCCCGAACGTGGGCAGCTTCTTCAACAAGATCCTCTACGCGATCAAGTTCCAGTCCTCGGACCTGCTGCTTTCCGACGGCGTGAACGCCGACTCCCAGATCCTCTACGACCGCGACCCGCGGGACCGCGTCGAGAAGGTCGCTCCATACCTGACCGTGGACGGCAATGCCTACCCCGCCGTTGTCGACGGGAGGGTGAAGTGGATCGTGGATGGGTACACCACGAGCCCGTACTTCCCCTACTCCCAGCAGGAGCAACTCTCCGCCGCCACGGCCGATTCGCAGACCGCGGCCAACAGGACGGTAGCGTTGCCGAACAACTCGGTGAACTACATCCGCAACTCGGTCAAGGCCACCGTGGACGCCTATGACGGCTCCGTGACGCTGTACGCCTGGGACACCCAGGACCCGGTGTTGAAGTCTTGGCAGAAGATCTTCCCGACGTCGCTGAAGCCGTATTCCGAGATGTCCGGTGCGCTCATGAGCCACGTGCGGTACCCGGAAGACCTGTTCAAGGTCCAGCGCGAACTTCTGGGCCGCTATCACGTGACCAATCCGGACGCCTTCTACACCAACAACGATGCGTGGTCCGTGCCCAACGACCCCACCGTCAAGGACGAGGTCAAGCAGCCGCCCTACTACATGTCGCTGAAAATGCCCGACCAGAGCAAGCCGGCGTTCCAGCTGACCTCGTCATTCATTCCGCAGGTGGTCAACGGCAACGCCCGCAACGTGCTCTACGGCTACCTGGCCGCGGATTCGGATGCAGGCAACCAGAAGGGCGTGAAGGCGGACAGCTACGGCCAGCTCAGGCTCCTGCAGATCCCGCCGGAGACCCAGGTCCCCGGCCCCGGCCAGGCACAGAACAAGTTCAACTCCGACCCCACCGTTTCGCAGGCCCTCAACCTGCTGCGCCAGGGTGCGTCGGCGGTGCTCAACGGCAACCTCCTGACGCTGCCGGTGGGCGGCGGTATGGCATATGTCCAGCCTGTCTATCTGCGTTCAACGGGCGAGACCTCCTACCCGACGCTGCAGCGGGTCCTGGTGGCGTTCGGCGACAAGATCGGGTTCGCGCCCACGCTGGATGAGGCATTGAACCAGCTGTTCGGCGGAAACTCGGGAGCCGCGGCAGGAGACCAACCGAATAACGGGCAAACTCCGTCCAGCCCGACGGCGCCCGGGGGGACCCCGACGGCGAAGGCGGACCTGAAGGCCGCCCTCGACGATGCCAACGCCGCGATCAAGGCGGGCCAGGAGGCACTGGCGAAGGGCGACTTCGCTACCTACGGTGAACAGCAGAAGAAGCTTGCGGCGTCCTTGCAGAAGGCGCTCGAAGCCGAAGCGAAGCTGGAAACCACGGCGCCCACGGCTGGTACGGCCTCGCCGGCCCCGTCAGCCACCCCGTCGGCCACCCCGTCAACTGCGGCCGGCGGCTAAGGCTGCTGAGTCCAAATACAGGCGCACTGCCTGCAAACGGACAGGCCGGGCTTGCCCTCCGCGGAGGATCGGGCCCGGCCTGTCCTTTGCCGGGGGAGTGCGGCAGGCGGCGAGATGCACATCACGTCACCTCGATTTGGCCCCAAGTTCACCGGCAGGTAGAGTTGATCTTGCGACGCGGGGTGGAGCAGTTCGGTAGCTCGCTGGGCTCATAACCCAGAGGTCACAGGTTCAAATCCTGTCCCCGCAACTGGAGAAAAGGTCCGGAACACTGGAAACAGTGTTTCGGACCTTTTGTTTTAAGCCGGGGAATTGGGTCAAGCCTTGGGTTATGGGTTGTAGGACAGAAGTGTGGAAACCCCGCGCATGACGGGGGCCGTCCCGCCGGGCCCCTGAGCTATCGGACTCAGGCTCCCTTGGCCTCCCGGCGGATGCGCACCGGGGGCACTTTGGCACGGACACGCCGCTAATACGGGTCCCAGGGGCCGGAATCGGGGGTTATAGGACAAAACGTGTGTAAATCCCGCGCGTGTCAGGTGCGTCCTGCCCAGCCTTTTCTGGCCCAGAGACCCTCTTCTGCGGTGGCTGAGATGCCGTATTCCTCGGGTCCGTGTGGTTGTTCGGGGGCTGTCGGTGCCGGTGGGCGTTTGGGCGTGTGGTGCTCTGGCCGGATGAGCCGGGCGGGCTGGGCCGGGCTTTCGCTGTGGAGGTAGAGGTACCACTCGATGGCCCGCTTCTGGTGGTCTTCGCTCATCCCGCGGTGGGCCTGGAGCAGCAGTCGCAGCTGGGCGTTCGTGCCGCCTTCTATCCGGTTGGTCGTGGAGGCGATGCCAAGGCCTGTGAACTCGGTGCGCAGGTAGGTGAACAACGTCCCTGCCTGACTGAGCCGTTCCAGGAGACGGTAGGCCTTGCGAAGCCGGTCATGGGTAAACCACCAGGTCTGATTCGCCCGCACCCACGCCGGCGCCATGGCGGTGTTGCTGCGGTAGGTTCGTGCCCGGACCAGCTGGCCGTGGCTCTGGTACCAGTCGTTGAGGTGACCAAGCCACGCAGCGGCCTGTGCCGGTGTGCTGATCCGTGTCAGAGCCCGGCCAAGGCGCAGCAGGGCTTTGCCGGCCTCGGTCCTGGGCCGGCTGGTCAGGTAGGTCCGCACGTTGCGTTGGACATGGACCAGGCAGCGCTGCACGGCGGTATCGGACCAGCAATCAGACAACGCCGCGGCGATCCCGGATCCGCCGTCGGTGATCACGACCCGCGGTGCGGGGAACCGCTGCAGCAGGGCGGCCCAGGCGGCCTTCTTTTCAGTGTCGCACCACCGCCAGCCGATCACGTGCTCTCCGGCGATCGCGATCAGACAGCACCACGAGCCGACATAGATCCCGTCGATCTGAATCTGGTTGTGGATCTCGCCCGTGGCCGGAATCTCGGGGCGATGTTCCAGCACCACTCCGTGCGGCGCCGGAACGACCGGGGCGTGCCGAACGCGACAACACCTGCTTGGCTGCCGCTGCCCAGCAGCCACCCCAGAAACGCTTCCAGCTCCGCACGCCGACTCACATCCGGGCGTTCACCCGAGCGGCTAGCCCCGCAATCCAGACACCGGTATCGCTGCTTTCCCGCAGCCGTTTTCCCATTACGAACCAGCGTCCGACCGCAAATCAGACATTCCAGAGATATACAAGCACCCCAGCCACCCTAAGCTCCCAAAGCTTAGCTATCCCTGATTTCGCCCGCCACGACTGGGAAGGAAGCCCCTCCCATACACACGTTTTGTCCTATAACCCGGAATCGGGTCCAGAGGCGCCCCGGTCGGCGAAAGGCGTCGTCCTGAGCTCGGTGTGGGCGGCAAAGGCCACCACCCGAATATCCGGAGTCCTGATGCGGCCAGGGCCGCCACAAGGACAAAAAACTTCCGTGGCCGTGCATCCGTGTAAGGCCTTCGGCCGGTAGTAAGGGTGTAAGCACAACCACAGCCCCCATGCGGGCATCCCCTAGGAGTTGGAAATGCGCAAGAAACTTTCTGCAGTTGCCGGAGCGATGACGCTGCTGGCAGCACTGACCTTGGCCGCACCGGCCCAGGCCGGCACGCATCACCGCGACGAAGGCACAGCGAAACTCTCGGTCCTCCACGGCGTCCCGGGCCTTACCGTCGACGTCTGGCTCGACGGCAAGCGCGCCCTGGACAACTTCAAGCCGGGCACGCTGGCGGGCCCGTTGAACGTCCCCGACGGCGACCACAAGATTGCCATCACCGGGGCGAACGCCACCAGCGCGGCCAACCCCGTCATTGGCCCCGTCACGGTCGACTTGGAAGCAGGCCAGGACTATACGGCGGTGGCACACCTGGCCGCTAACGGGAAACCGACGGCCACGCTCTTCACCAATGACACCTCCGCCAGCCCGGATGGAAAGGGCAAGCTGACCGTCCGGCACGTCGCCGCCGCACCGGCCGTCGACGTCCTCGCCGGAAAGACCGCCGTCATCAAGGGACTGATCAACCCGCATCAAAAGACGCTGACCCTCAAGGCCGGGACCGTCTCCGCCTCGGTCGCCGCCGCCGGAACCACAGCCCCGCTGATCGGCCCCGCCCACGTCAAGATCACCGCGGGGAAAAACACCATTGTCTACGCGTGGGGCAGCCTCGCGGCCAAGAACCTCAAAGTGGCCGTCCAGGTTGTGAACTCGTCATCACAAGGAGACGGGTGCGACGACGAGTAGGCTCCTAGGGCTCGTGCCGCCGTCACGTTCTCTTGCCCGGTGGGACCGCTTCGACTGCGGTCCCACCGGCAGGCGTGGTTAATGTCGTTTCGGCCAACCGCCGCCATTCGACCGTGGCGGAGCCCCAATGCGAGCGGCATAATGTGCTCCAAGAGGACCCGTAGCCGCTCAAAGGAGCACCCGGTGGAGGCTGCCGCAACGAATGATTGGGACGCCGGTCTCGATCACGCATTTGCCGGCGGCGATGAACGCGTCCTCGCGGAAGCCTACCGCCGGTTTGGTCCGCTGGTTTACACGCTGGCGCTGCGAACCTTGGGAGAACGTGCCGCGGCCGACGACGTCACCCAGGAGGTCTTCATCCGGGCTTGGAAATCACGGACCAGTTATCGCCCGGAGGCGGCACGCCTGCCCGCCTGGCTGATCGGGATCGCCCGCAATGCCATCTCCGATGCCTTGTCTGCCCGCAACCGCCAGCGCCATCTCGAGCAAGCGGCCATGCTCCTGGCTGTTGACCCCGCTGCCCGACCGGATGCCGGGGACGTCGAAGAGGTCGCCGACCGCCTGACCCTGGACGAAGAACTGGAACATTTAGGGGACCCGCAGCAGGCAATAATGCGGCTGGCGTTCTACGAAGACCTGACGCACGACCAGATCTCCTCGCGCCTGAATCTGCCGCTCGGTACCGTCAAAAGCCACATTCGGCGCAGCCTCACCCGATTGCGCACCCGCCTGGAGGTGGAACATGGAACACCTTGACGCCGAGCTCCTCAGCCTGATGGCCCTCGGCGAACCCCTGGGCACAGACGCCGACGCAGACCACCTCGCCAGCTGCCCCGTGTGCAGCGAAACCCTCCGCGGCCTGCAACACGCCGTGCACATAGCCACGCTCGATTCCACGGGCATCGAACTCGAGCAACCCGGCAGCCAGAACTGGGCCGCCATCCATCAAGCCCTCGGGCTCTCCCCGGCGCTCGCGACGGATCCCCTGAGCCAGCACTCCGTAGCGCCCGGTGGACCCCCGGAGCGGTCGGCCATCGGCCCAGCCACGGAGCAAGCGCCCCCGAACAACGGCAGCACAACAGCGTCGGCATCGACTCCAATTCGGCCCAGGGCCAAAAATCGGGCCGTCCGTCCCGGGCTCTGGATGATGGCAGCTGCGGCCGGCATCGTTCTCGGCACGGCCGCCGGATGGATCGCCGCCGGAGTCATCGGACACACGGGCACGCCGGCCCCCTCCTCCACCCAGTCGGGCCCCGCATCCATCGTCGTCGCCCGAGCGCCGTTAACGCCGCTGCCCACGCACACCGGGGGCGGAGATGCGCAAGTGGAGCGACTCCCGGATGGAACCCGCCAACTGATGATCCGGCTCTCCAACGACCACATCGCCGGATTCCGGGGAGTGTGGGTCGGATCCGCCGATCTGTCCAAGATGGTCAGCCTGGGGGTCCTCGACGGTGATTCCGGCATCTTCACCATCCCTGCCGGCATCGACCTGGCCCAGTACCCCATCGTTGACATCTCAGACCAGCCCTACAACGGGGATCCAACCCACTCCGCCGACAGTATCGCCCGTGGAACGCTCAACGCGAAAAAGTGACGCGCCGGGACCTTTCGTGAAGCCGGACATGTCGGGGATGCCTTCGTGAGGAGGCGATGGCGCCGGGCCGGGCCCGGACCGGTAGGTGGTCATGGCGCCTCCGAAACTAGGGTAGAGTTGATCAAGCGACGCGGGGTGGAGCAGTTCGGTAGCTCGCTGGGCTCATAACCCAGAGGTCACAGGTTCAAATCCTGTCCCCGCAACCAAGAAACACCAGCGGTACACGAAAGGCCCGGATCTGATGATCCGGGCCTTTCTGTTGTCCGCGTAGGCCCGCGGGTCCCGCCCGGGCCTACCCGGCCCGGACCTGCCCGTCAGCCAGTCGTCAGCCGTCTTTGAGCCGCTGGTAGGTCGCCAGGGCAAGGGCCCTGGACTCGGCAAGATCCACAATGCGTGGCGGGTACCCGAGGGCTGCGCCGTCGGCCTTCCACGGCTCGTGGACGGCCTTGTCATCCAGCGCGGAGAGCTCGGGAATGTACCCGCGCAGGTAACGGCCGGCGGCGTCGAACTTCTTGCTCTGCGTGACCGGGTTGAAGATCCGGAAATACGGCGAGGCGTCGGCGCCAGAACCCGCGACCCACTGCCAGTTCGCCGGGTTGCTCGCGGCGTCGGCGTCCACCAGCGTGTCCCAGAACCACGCCTCGCCCAAGCGCCAGTCGGCCAGCAGGTTCTTCACCAGGAAGGAAGCTGCCGCCATCCGGACGCGGTTGTGCATCCAGCCGGTCTGCCAGAGCTGGCGCATGCCTGCGTCCACCAGCGGGTACCCGGTGCGGCCCTGTTGCCAGGCCTCCAGCTCGGCTCCCGACGGCGTCTGCCACTCGAAACGGTCGAATTCGGGCCGATAATTCTGCGTCGCCAGGTCCGGGTTCTCGTAGAGCAGCTGCCAGCAGAATTCCCGCCAGCCGAGTTCGGAACGAAAGACCCCGACGTCGGCCGGTGCCCCCGTCGCAAAGTGTTCCCGCAGCGTGTGCCAGATCCGGAAGGGGCTGATTTCTCCAAAGCGCAGATGGGGGGACAGCCGGCTGGTCCCCTCCACGCCGGGAATGTCGCGGCCTGTCCCGTATTCTGCTGCCGGGCCGTCCACAAAATCCGCCAGTCGGTGATGGGCGCCGGCTTCTCCCGGCACCCAGGTCCCGGCCAGCCCGGCGCTCCAATCGGGAGTCCGGGGGAGCAGCGCCCAGCTTTCGATCGGCTCGCTTGCCGGCAGGGCTCCGTCGCGGGTGGGTGCCGGGGCGGGAAGCCGGTCCGGGGCCGCGAGCGGCTGCCGGGGCTCCGTGCCGGCCATGCAGGCCCTCCAGAACGGCGTGAACACCTTGTAGGGCCCCCCGCTGCCGGTCCGCACCGTCCACGGCTCGAACATGAGGTTGGCCTGGAAGCTCGTGGCGCTGAGGCCCTCCGTGGTGGCCCAGCTCTTGAGTCCGGCGTCGATGCTGCGTTCTGGTTCGCCGTAGCGGCGGTTCCACAGCAGGGTGTCGGCAGAGGTTTCCGCCGCGAGCTCCCGCATGATCTGTCCGGCAGGGCCGCGGCGGAGCACCAGGCGCGAGCCCGCGGCCTGGAGGGCGACGGCGAGCCGCGCCAGGGAGTGGTGAAGCCACCACTTCACGGCGCCGCCCAGGGGCCGGATGCCGGGCGATTCTTCGTCGAGGACATAGACAACGGTCAGGGGCGTGCCCAGGGCGGCGGCCTCCGCCAGTGCCGGATTGTCATCCAGCCGGAGGTCGTCGCGGAGCCAGACAAGGGTGGCAGACATGGATCCACGGTACACGCGCCGACCCGGCACCATTGCACCAGACACCACCGCGCCAGGGCACCGCCCCGCAACAGCCGCGGCACAACAAAGGCCGGGCTCCGGCGGGCCAAGAGGTGTCAGCCTCGCCCGCCGGAACCCGGCCTCTGAAACCAGGCCGGTTAGAGCTTGTCGAAGTCGGCTTCCTCCACGGTGGAGCCGGTCTTAGCGGTCCCGTCGCCGGTGCCGATGGCGGCAGGGGAGCCGCCGGACTTCATCGCGGCCAGCCGGGCCTCGATCTCGGTCTGTTCGCCGAGGTCTTCCAGCGAATTGAACTGGGCATCCAGGCTCGAGGCGGCGAGCTCCTGCTGGCCCCGGACCTTGGCTTCCTCGCGGCGGATCTTCTCTTCGAAGCGGCCAACCTCGGAGGTGGGGTCCATGATGTTGATGCTCTTGAGTGCGTCGTGGACCTGGCTCTGGGCCTGCACCGTCTTGGACCGGGCCACCAGCTCATTGCGCTTGCTGGTCAGTTCGTTGAGCTTGCCCTTCATCTGGTCAAGGCCGTGCTTGAGCTTATCCACCACTTCCGTCTGGGACGCAATGCTCGGCTCGGCGGCCCGTGCCTCGTTTTCGGAGGCGATCTGGCGCTGCAGCGCAACCTTGGCCAGGTTGTCGAACTTCTCCGCGTCGCCAACGTCGCCCCGGGCGCGGTATTCGTCGGCCTTGCGGGAAGCAGCGAGGGCCTTGTTGCCCCAGTCCTGGGCGTTCCGGATGTCCTCGTTGTAGTCGTCCTGGAGCATGCGCAGGTTGCCGATGGTCTGGGCCACCGCGGACTCTGCCTCCGCGATGTTGTTTGTGTAGTCACGGACCATCTGGTCCAGCATCTTCTGCGGATCCTCGGCCTGGTCCAGCAACGAGTTGATGTTGGCCTTCGCCAGCTGCGCCATGCGGCCGAAAATGGACTGCTTAACCATGGTGTTACCTTTCGTCCTGCTCAGTTGTCTCACTGAAATCCAGTGAACAGATGATGTGTCGCTTCTATCCGCTGCCCGGACCCTTCCGGCCGGCGCGTCGTCTGCTGTCATTCCTTCCCGTGCAGCGAATGCGCAAAAGGCTAGAAGCTGCCGGAGTCGCCGCCGCCAAAGTCACCGCCCCCGCCAAAGTCGCCGCCGCCCCAGCCGCCGCCGGAATCGCCGCCGCCAAAGTCACCGCCGCCGCCACCGCCCCAGCCGCCGCCGCCTCCGCCGTGGAGGATGGAGTTGATGAGGATTCCGCCGAGGATCGCGCCGCCGAGGCCGCCGCCGCCGCTGCCGCCGAACATCCCGCCACGGCCGTAGCCCTGGTTGGCGTAGCCGCCGAAGTGATCCACGTCGGACTGGGCCAACTGGGCGGCCTGTGCCGCCAGGGCGTGGGCCTGCTGCGCGTACTGCAGCGCGGTGATCGGGTCGCTGCGGGAGATGGAAAGCGCATAGTCCAGGTTCCGCTGGGCTTCAGCCAGGCGCGTGCGCGCGTCGGTGCCCACGCCGCCGCGGCGGGCGGTGATGTAGTCCGACGTCGCGCTGATCTGGGCCTGGGCCGACATGATGCTCTGCTGCAGCGACGCCTGGGCACGGCGCTCCTGCTCCTGCTGGTCGCGGATGCCGCTGAGCGCCGAGTCGAGTGTCTGGTGCGCCGTTGCCACGCGTCTCAGCGTGGCAATGGGATCGAACTTGCCGCCCTGAATTTCCGTCTTGACCTGCGCCAGCGCGGCTTCCACCGCGGCCACCGGTCCGGACAGTTCCGGGTGGGCCCCGGACTGGAGGATCGCCTTCGCCTGGGCCAGGTCCTGGGCCGTGTCGACGACGGCGGACTCAAGTCCGCTGCGCGCCTCTGCGAGGCTGCCGGCCACCTTGGTGATGGCGCCGATCAGCACGTTGGTCTGGTGCAGGCTTTCCTCGGCGGCCCGCACGGCCACCGCGGCGAGGCCGTTTTCGCCCGCGGCGAGCTTTTCCTTCGCCGCGGCGGAGGCGTTCTGTACGAAGTCGAGACGGTCCTTGGCCTGGTTGATGTTGTCCGCGACCTGGACCAAGGCGCTCTCCGCGTACTTGGCGCGAAGTTCGGTCAGCGATTGTTCGGCGCTGGCAATCTTTGCCTCGGCCTCCGCGGCTCCGGCGCCGACGGCGGCGAGGGCCTGCGGGGCGTTCTTCTCCAGCTCCCGAAGGGAATCGAAGTCCGCTTTCTGCTCCTGCAGTGAAGCCAGGGCCGCTTCGGAGCGGCGGATGATTTCGCCGAGCCAGCTGCGCTGCTGCTCCTCGGTGTCGGGAATGTGGTCGTCAAGCTGCTGCTGCAGTTTGAACGACTCCGTCATGTGGGCCTTGGCCTCCTGCAGCGCCTTGGTGAAGTTACCCACCGCGGCGTCACCGTATTGGGCTTGGGCGAAGCCAAGTTCCTGCTCGCTGGACTTGATGGCGTCGTCCGCCTCGATCAGCAGAGAATCGCTCTTGCGGCGCAGTTCCGCCACACTGAGGCCCGCCAGCGGGTCCGCGTCCGCACCGTGTGGGCCGGCAGAGGCCCCGGCAGCCTGGCCGGCCTTCTTCCGTCGGCTGCGGAAGTAGAGATACGCTCCCGCCCCGCCTACGGCCACGACGCCGACCCCCACCAGCACGGCACTGCCCGCGCCCTCTCCGGAGGAGACCGAGCCACTTCCGCCGCCCGCGGCATCACCGACCGCCGTGGCAGTGTCGATGGCCGCCTGGGCAAAGTCCCGCTTCCCGCCGCCCAGGTTCGGAACGATGGCGTTCTGGGTGATGGCGTCCGTCTTGGGGTAGATGGCGCTGGCCGAGCTGGGCGAGAAGTAGTAATGGCCGTCATCGGACATGGTGAGGATGACGTCAGCCTTGCCCATGCCTTTGTTTTTGGCCACGGCCACGGCCCAGGCTTTAGGGTCCGTGGGGTTCTCGAATGTCTTTGCCGTGACCACATACAGGTTGTACTTGTGATCCTTCAGGAGCTTCTGGATGGCGTCCTGGACTTCGCCCTTGCGGCTACCCAGAAGATTTCCGCTGTCCACGATGTTCTGCCCGGACGGGATTGTCACCGGGTCTTCGGCCAAGGCCGGGGCGGCGGGTAGCGCCAGCAATCCGGCCACGCCAAGGACGGCGAGAAAACGATTCAACTTAGACCGCATGTGCAACCCTTCAGCACTTCTGGGACCGGTTCGGTCGAACCAGCCGTCACAGAATGCAGCAGCGCCCCCACGCAGATGTAAAGCCGCAGGTCGCTGTGGCAATTCCATTTGATTCTATGGTGCACCCAAATGGCAGTCCACCTATGGGAATATGCCACCAGCGAAAAGCGCTTAAGCGTGCAAACGCCGGTCTGCCGACCGCTGAAAATCCGTTCAGGAACCTCCCAGCAAATGTTCGCTCTAGTATCAGTCTGAGCGTCCATAGTTGTAGGTAGACGAGGATGAAAGGAAGTCTCATGACTGAGAACCCAGTGCCGGGTGCGTCACCGGAGCCGACGCCACAGAACCGGGAACCGGAGGGGCCGCAGGATGGCGCCTCGGCTCAGACGAATGCCTCAGCGCAGCCGGATGCCCCCCAGGCCACTGAGGTGGCACCTGGAAGCCCGGCACGTGAGAACCCGACCCTCCGGATGGACCGCGCCGGGGAAGGCGCGCCGCGGCCCGTGTACCCGCAGCACCAGCCCTCCGCCGCGGATACCCAGCAGTTCGGTGCCCCGGCCCAGCATGCAGGCCCCTATGTCGCATCACCTCAGCCCGGCCAGCAGGCCGGCCCGTCCCCGTACGGCCAAGCCACTTACGGCCAAGCCCACTCCGGCGGCCAGCCGCAGTCGGCGCCGCACTATGCCTCCGCTCCGGGATTTGTGAACAACCCGGCGCACGCCCCGAAGCGCAAAGCGGCCTTCGGGGTTCCCACACTCGTCGCCAGCATCGTGGCTGCCGGCCTGATCGGCGGCGGCGTGGTCGCCGGCAGCAACGCGCTGCTGGCGGACCGCTACGCCACGGCCAGCAGCAACACCACCCAGGCGGGGCCGGTGATCGTCAACAACAAAGACGACGTCAACGCCATCTCCGCCGCCGCACTCAAGGCCTCCCCGAGCGTCGTGACCATCAAGGCCACCAGCGGCAGCGACGGCGGAACCGGCAGCGGGATCATTCTGGACACGGAGGGCCACGTGCTCACCAACACCCACGTGGTCACACTCGACGGCAAAGCCGCCAACGCCACGATGGAAGTCCGGACCAGCGACGGCAAGGTCTATTCCGCGAAGATTGTCGGTACCGATCCGCTGTCCGACCTCGCCGTGATCAAGATCGACAACCCCTCGGGCCTGGTCCCGGCCACTCTGGGTGACTCGGGCAAGCTGAACGTCGGCGACACCGCCGTCGCCATCGGCTCGCCGCTGGGACTCACCGGCACGGTCACCGACGGCATCGTCTCGACCTTGAACCGGACCATTAGCGTGGCTTCGTCGGCCGCGCCCAAGAACGGTGCGGACAACTCCCAGGGCGGCGACCAGGGCTTCCAGTTTGCACCTCCGGGCGGCGGCCAGAGCCAAAGCACCGCGGACCAGGGATCTATCTCGATCAACGTCATCCAGACGGACGCGGCCATCAACCCGGGTAACTCCGGCGGCGCGCTGGTGAACACCAAGGGCGAAATCATCGGCGTAAACGTTGCCATCGCCTCCGCCGGCGGCGACTCGTCCAGCGGCAGCAGCAACGGCAACATTGGCGTGGGCTTCAGCATCCCGATCAACAATGCCAAGCGCGTGGCCCAGGAAATCATCAACAGCGGCAAAGCCACGCACGCTCAGTTCGGCGTCAGTGTGAAGGCCAAGGCCGCGGGCACATCCTCCTCCGGGTTCTCGGTAGGCGCGGAAGTCGCGACTGTCGAGTCAGGCTCGGCCGCTGACAAGGCGGGCATCAAGGTAGGCGACGTCGTCACGAAGTTCCAGGACCTGACCATCAGCGATCCCAACCAGCTGACCGCTGCGGTGCGCGAACAGCCCGCAGGGGCCACGGTCAAGGTCACGGTCCTGCGCGGCGGCCAGCCGAAGGACCTCGATGTGACCCTCGGCGCTGCAGCAGACCAGTAGGACCAGAGCAGTAGAGCCAGAGCACTAGAGCCAGTGCAGTAGAAGCAGTGCAGTAGGAACAGCAAGAGGCCGGGCGGCACCTAGAATTCACCAAAGGTGCGGCTCGGCCTCTCGCGTGCCGGCGTCGGGCAGAATGGCGGCCAGAACAGCCGTGCGGGGAGAGGGCCGGAAGCGGGCGCTGACACAGGCGTTAACCCATGCCGCGCCGCCGGGCGGCTATATGGTTAGCTAGGAACAGCCCGTCAACCGGGCGTTCCGTGGCCATGACCCCGCCAGGGGCGGGCTATCCACCCGCATGGAAGGCTGCTGTAGACCCAGTGGAAGAAACCCTGAAGATCATTGTGCTGGTCAAGCACGTCCCGGATGCGCAGTTCGACCGCCACCTCGTTGGTGGGGCCAATACCGTTGACCGCTCCGAAAGCATCCTGTCGGAACTGGATGAGTACGCCCTGGAAGCGGCCTTGCAGCTGATCGAGGCCCGCGGCGGCGAAGCGGCCGGGAACAAGGTCATCGCCCTCAGCATGGGGCCGGCCGGGGCAGTCAATGCGGTGAAGAAGTCCCTGCAGATCGGCGCAACGGAAGGCGTGCACCTCACCGACGAGGCCCTGGCCGGCTCCGACGCCGCTGCCACCTCGCTGGCACTGGCCGCCGCAATCCGCCACCTCGGCGCCGACGCCCCCGCGGACCTCATCCTCACCGGCATGGCCTCCACTGACGGCGAGACCTCCCTGGTCCCGGCGCAGCTCGCCGAACGTCTGGGGCTTCCGCAGGTAACCTTTGCCGCGTCGCTGGAGCTCGACGCCGGCAAGCTCACCGCCCGCCGCGACGGCGACACGCACGCGGACACCATCGTGGCTCAGCTGCCGGCACTGGTCTCCGTCACAGACCAGATCAATGACCCCCGGTACCCGAACTTCAAGGGCATCATGGCGGCGAAAAAGAAGACCATCACCACCTTGAGCCTTGCCGACATCGGCGTCGACGCGGCCCACGTGGGCAAGTCCGGCTCCTGGACCGCCGTCGAGACCGCCGAGGCCCGCCCGCCGCGCACGGCCGGCACCATCATCACCGACGACGGCGACGCCGGCCTTCAGCTGGTCGAGTTCCTGGCCGCCCAGAAGCTGCTCTAAAGGGGAAAACCGAACATGGCAAAAGTACTCGTTTTCATTGACAACCCCGGCCAGGCCCTGAAGAAGTCGAGCCTGGAACTGCTCACGATCGGGCGCTCCCTGGGCGAAACCGTTGCCGCCGTCAACGGCGAACTGCACGACGACGCCGCCGCGGCCCTCGCAGCCTATGGCGCCGAGGCGTTGTATCTCCCGTCCGCCGCCGACCTCGACGACTACCTCGTGGGACCCAAGGCGGCATTCGTGGCCGCGGCCGCCGACGCCGCCGGAGCGGGCGTGGTCCTGACCGAGAACTCGGCCGAGGGCAAGGAAATCGCCGCCCGGCTCGGCATCAGGCTCGGCGCCGGCGTCATCACCGACGTCGTGGCCGTGGACCCGGACGGAACGGCGCACAAGTCGGTGCTCGCGGGGTCCTACACCTCCACCGCGAAGGCCACGACGCCCGTTTCCGTGCTGACCGTGAAGCCGAACAGCATCACGCCCGAGCCCGCGGTAACTGCCACGGCGCCGGAAAGCATCACCGTCCAGGTTCCTGACGTGACCGCGGCCGCAGCCCGGGTCACGGCGCGCAGCGACAAGCCCGCCAGCGGGCGCCCCGATCTGGCCGAGGCGCGGATCGTGGTGGCCGGCGGCCGGGGCGTGGACGGCAACTTTGGCCCGCTGGAGGAACTCGCCGACGCCCTGGGCGCCGCCATCGGCGCCTCGCGGGCCGCCACCGACGCCGGCTGGATCGGCCACGACGCGCAGGTCGGCCAGACCGGCAAGACCGTCTCGCCGCAGCTGTACATCTCCGCGGGCATTTCCGGCGCCATCCAGCAGAAGTCCGGCATGCAGACCGCCAAGGTGATTGTGGCCGTGAACAAGGACGCCGAATCGCCGATTTTCGAGATCGCGGACTTCGGCGTTGTTGGCGACCTCTTCAAGGTGCTGCCGCAGGCAACCGCCGAAATCAAGAAGCGCAAAGGCTGACCGCATGAGCACGAACGCCGTCCCGGCACAAAGCCCGTTCGATCCGGAGACCTCCAGGATCGAGCGGGTGCTTTGTTTCACGGCCCACCCGGACGACATCGATTTCGGCGCCGCCGGGACCGTTGCAGCCTGGACTGCGGCCGGGGTGCAGGTCAGCTACTGCATCATGACCGACGGCGATGCCGGCGGCTTCGATCCGGCGCAGCGCGACGAAATCGTGCGGCTGCGCGTCGCCGAGCAGGAGCGCGCGGCCGCCCTGGTCGGCGTCACGGACATCCATTACCTGCACCAGCGTGACGGCTACCTCGAACCCTCGCATGAGGTGATGCGCGAGGTGGTGCGCCTGATCCGGCAGCTCCGGCCCGACGTCGTGGTGTCCATGCACCCGGAACGCAACTGGAACCGGATCCAGAAGAGCCACCCGGACCACCTGGCCGTGGGGGAGGCCGTGACCCGGGCCGTGTATCCCGCGCTGGAGAACCCCTTCGCGTATCCGGAACTGGCCGCGTCCGGGCTGGAGGCCTACAAGTTGCCATGGCTGTGGCTCTTCGCCGGGCCGGAAGAGCGCGAAAACCACTTCGTGGACGTTACCGAACACGTCGAAAGCAAGCTTGCCGCCGTCCACATCCACGTCAGCCAGCATCCCGACGTTGACGCCATGGAGCGCACGGTCCGCGGCCTCATGCTCGGTACGGGGGCCCGTGCCGGACTGCCCGCCGGCCGCAGCGCCGAGGCCTTCCACGTCGTCGCAGTCAACGGCCCGGGGACCATCGCCGGATTCTAGTGTTGCCGCAGCACCCCCTCTGCCATATGCTGGCCATTGTTTAAATCATATTTATTTGATGGAAGGCAGACTTTGATGGCGAAGACTGCGCAACACCCCGTTCTTGTGATCATGGGCGTTTCCGGATCCGGGAAGTCAACCGTGGCGGGACTGCTCGCCGGCAGGCTGGGCTGGGACCTGGCCGAGGGCGACGACCTGCACCCCGAATCGAACGTGGCCAAGATGCAGGCTGGCCGGCCGCTGACCGACGAGGATCGGTGGCCCTGGCTGGAAAGCATTGCGGGCTGGATCCGGGCCCACACGGAAACCGGAACTCCCGGCGTCGTGACGTGCTCGGCGCTCAAGAAGCGCTACCGGGACATCCTGCGCGGCGAGGGGGTGGTCTTCGTGTTCCTCGAAGGGACGCAGGAGAAGATCTCCGACCGGCTGGCCTCCCGCCACGGGCACTTTATGCCTCCGGCTCTGCTGGAGTCCCAGTTCGAGGCGCTCGAGGCGCCCACTGCGGACGAAAACTTCATTGCCCTGTCCGTTTCCGCATCGCCGGCGGAAGAAGCACAGGAAATCATTACCCGACTCAACCTCGCCGCTGCCGACGCCAGGCCCTGAGCCTCCCCGCGTTCCGCAGCCGACCAAGGAATTTTTGTGAAATCTCTGATAACAATGCAGCTTCCTGCTGCCGTTGACGCCGGATCCGGCGTCAACACCCAACTGCTGATCGTCGCGGGCCTCGGCATCGCACTGATCGTGGTGCTGATTGCCAAGTTCAAGTTCCACCCGTTCCTGGCCCTCGTGCTGGGGTCCGGCTTCGTCGGCCTCGCCGCCGGCGTGGAGCCGGCCAAGGTGATTGTCAACTTCGAGGACGGCGTGGGCGGCGTCCTGAAGGAAGTCGGCCTGCTGATCGCCCTCGGCGCGATGCTCGGCAAACTGCTCGCCGACTCCGGCGGCGCCAACCAGGTGGTCGACACGCTCCTGTCCAAGGCCACCGGAAACAAGCTGGTCTGGGCCATCACGCTCGTCGCGGTGATCATCGGCCTGCCGATGTTCTTCGAAATCGGGCTCGTGCTGCTGCTGCCGGTGATCGTCCTGGTCACCCAGCGCTCCAAGATGCCGCTGATGCGCATCGCCATCCCGGCGCTGGCGGGCCTGTCCGTGCTGCACGGGCTGGTGCCGCCGCACCCGGGACCGCTGATCGCGATCAGCGCCGTCAAGGCTGAGCTGGGCACCACCCTGGCCCTCGGCATCCTCGTGGCCATCCCCACCGTCATTATCTGTGGCCCGCTGTTCTCGCGCCTGGCGGCACGGTGGGTGCCGGTCGGCGCCCCCGCCGTTGCCGGCGGCATCGATACCGTGCACGGCGCGGACATGGAGGGCGTCAAGCGCCCGCCGAGCTTCCTCGTCACGCTACTGACCATCCTCTTCCCGGTGGTCCTCATGTTGCTCAGGGCCGTCGTGGACATCATCTGGCCCAACCCCGCGACGGCTCCGGCACTCCGGATGTTCTTCGACTTCGTCGGGCAGCCCCTGGTCGCCATGACCTTGGCCGTCCTGCTGGCCATGGTGACCTTTGGCTACACAGTGGGCCTCAGCGGCGCCAAGATCACAAGCAGGATCAGTGCCAGCCTCGGCCCGATCGCGGGGATCCTCCTGATCGTCGGCGCGGGCGGCGGTTTCAAGCAGACACTGATTGGTGCCGGCGTGGGTGACTCCGTGAAGGCCTGGGCCGAGGGGACCAACATGTCCGTCCTGGTGCTCGGCTTTATCGTGGCCGTTGCCCTGCGCCTGGCGACAGGCTCGGCCACCGTCGCCACCGTGACGGCCGCCGGCATCGTGGCACCGCTCGCCAGCTCGCTGTCGCCGACGCACGCCGCACTGCTGGCCCTCGCCATCGGCGCCGGCTCGCTGTTCTTCTCGCACGTGAACGACGCCGGCTTCTGGCTGGTCAAGGAGCTGTTCGGACTCACCGTGGGCCAGACGTTCAAGACCTGGTCCGTCATGGAAACGCTGATCTCCGTGGTGAGCTTCAGCCTGATCATGCTCCTCTCGCTCGTCATTTAGCCGCGCTCAACGTAGAAAGCCGCCCCGGCCGTGATTCCTCCTCTGGAAGGAGTCACGGCCGGGGCGGCTTCTCTATGTCCTGCGCCCTCAGCTACCGCGCTCCCGGATACTCTGCTCTCAGAACCCAAGCTCTCAGGTTCTGAACTCCAGCGCCCCGGGTTCGGTTGGGGACTGCGCCTGCCTACGCGCCCAGCGGTGCGGAAGCGACGGTAGGCAGGGTCGGCGTCGCGGACCCGCCCACGGGTTCCACGGTGATGCCCAGGGCGGCGGCGGAGTCGATGCCCTTGACGACCGCCGGCTTGGACAGGGCTTGCGCGTCCATGAGGCCCTGCGATACCGGGGCCGAACCGTCCTTGGGGATCAGCCACATCTGGTAGACCTTGCCCGCCGGCGGAGCAGGGACACCGTTCATCTTCACGACGGCGGCGTCCTTGGACGGGGAAATCGATACGGTGGCGGTGCCGCCTCCGTTGACGTCGACAGTGGCCTGCCGGACGTCGCTGGCCTGCATGACCTGGTTCAGCGGATCGTTCTGGTTGGCGACATAGGCGCTGACGCCCACGCCACCCAGAGCGATCACGCCTGCGGCGGCGACGCCGACAAGCCAGTTCCGCATGCCCTGCGGGCGCCGGCGTTCGTCCCGGCGCTTGCGGGCGGCACCGAGCTCGTCAGTGACGGGCAGTTCGGTACTGTCTCGAACCGGATGCGTGCCGGGAGCCGGCCGGAGTCCCGAACCGGGGAGCTGCGCCACGGCGGGGGACTGCTCTGCCGTCTGCGCCGGCAAGGAAGACATGATTCGGTCCAGCAGACCGGCCGGAGGCTCTTCCTCAGCGGTGAAGCTGGTGGCCAGGGTCTCCTGGGCCTGCCGCACCCGCTCGTTGAAGGCATCCCGCTCTGCGGCCGGTGCCGAGGCGAGGAAGTGCTCGATCGCTAGCCGTTCAGCGTCGTCCACGGCGTTGAGGGCATAAATCTCGGCCAGGTCCGCGACGCGGCCGGAGGCCAGGTCCGTGCCGATATCGGCAGTAAAGCCGCCGGGGAGGCGGTTGTTGTCATGTGCAAACATGTCAGTCAATTCAGCTCACCCCCAAGCAAGTCTTGAGTCGGATTAGTCCATCGCGGATGCGGGACTTGATGGTGGGAACGGCTGCGTTCAGCCGCTCGGCCACTTCCCGGTACGTGAGCCCGCCGTAGTAGGCCAGCCGCACGGACTCCTGCTGCGTGTCGGTCAGTGTCTCGAGGCACCGGACCACTGCCTCGGCCTCGAGCCGGCTGCCGACCTCGTCCGAGACGGAATCGTGGTCGATCTCCTGGCTGTTGGCGCCGTACTTGGCCTCGCGGTCGGTGGCGGACTGGGAAGACCGGACCTTGTCTACTGCGCGGCGGTGCGAGATGGTCATGAGCCACGCGAGCGGGCTGCCGGCCGCCGCATTGAACTTCGCCGCGTTCTGCCACACCTGCAGGAAGACTTCCTGCGTGGTGTCTTCACTGAGTTCGGCATCGATGAGGACCCGGCGTGCCATACCGAAGACGCGCCTGGAAGTGAGGTTGTAAAATTCCGCGAACGCCTCCTGGTCACCCTGTGCAATCAATCCCAGCAGACTGCCCAGCCGGCCGTTGATGTCGGCTGAGGTTCCCGCCGGTGCGGCGGCCTCGGGGTTCGGGGCATTCGGAGTTTCCATCACTCCCAAGCATAAGGTGCCCGCCGTCGAACGCGGGCCAGAAAGTGCGGCATGCGACGTGTGGCTGGCCCCTGCCCTATGGACAGGGCGTGCCCGAAGATTATCTGTCCTCACCCGCCGCACCTCGCCTTCTTCCGGTTTCTCCCCAAAACGTGCTGAGGCGACGGCTTGTGTGCCCGCCTTCAGAAGTGATTCGGCGCAGACTGGAACCTGGATGGGAGGGACCTGCGGATTACTTCGCCGCGGGATTCCGCCGGAGCAACGGCACGCTGCCGGAGCAGCCGCAGGCGGACGCGGGCGCAGGGGCTACAGTTTGGCCCCTGCGAAGCCGTTCTGGCGCCACGCCTCATAGACAGCGATGGACGCCGCGTTGGCCAGGTTCAGTGACCGGAGGGCCGGCATCATTGGCAGGCGGACGCGGGATGTCACCTGCGGACTGTTCTTCAGTTCCGCCGGCAATCCCACGGATTCGGGGCCGAACAGCAGAATGTCGCCCGCGCGGTAGCTGATGTCTGTGTAGGTGGTCTCGCCGTCGGAAGTGAACGCGAAGACCCGCTCCGGTTTCAGCGCCGCCCAGGCCGCGTCAATGTCCTTGTGGACGGTGACGACGGCGAGGTCGTGGTAGTCGAGGCCGGCGCGCCGGAGCTTGGCATCGGAAAAGTCAAAGCCCAGGGGCTCCACCAGATGCAGTTCGGCGCCGGTAATGGCCGCCAGGCGGATGGCGTTTCCCGTATTGCCGGGGATTTCTGGGGTGTGGAAGAGGATGCGGAACACGTATCCATCCTAGCGAGCCGCCGGAGCAGCGCGGCGCCTGCCGGCCGGATCGGGATTCTCCTGCCCGAAGGAGTGTCCCCGCCGGTCCTATTGCATGCTTCCTAGTGCATGCCGCGCAGCAGCCGGGCCAGCACGGGAACGTTGACGGTGTTGGGGGCCGGTCCCGAGCTGAGAAACTGCTTGAGGCCGCGGGCCAGGCCCGCTGCGTTGACGACTTCGACAAGCCCGGAGCTCTCGGCGTAGCCGCTGCCGTGGCCGCCGGCCGAGCGGCGGTGCCGGTCAATGACGGGCTGGTGCAGGTTGCCGTCCGTGCTGTGGACAACAATCCAGCCGGTGACATTGAGCTCGGGAAAAATATCCTGCATCCGGCGCACAACGTGGCCCAGCTGGGGCGGTGCGACGGAGCGTCCCCCGTGGGTCAGGGTGCTCCCGTTCCACGCGTACGCGCCCGGCGGCAGCAGCATGGAACCGATAATCGCGAGCCGGTAGCCGGCCAGGAGGGCGTGGTCGATGTGGCTGTTGTCTGCCGGGGACTGCAGCCCGTTGATGAGCCGCGCCGCCGGAATTGCGGTCAAGATCTGCCGGCTGATGAGCTGGACGGTGCGCATCTCGCGCTGGATCCGGGCCTCGGCTCCGAAGATCCCGCGCTTGCGGGGCACGCCGTGGACCTGTTGCCGCGCCACATCCGCGGAAATCAGCGCCACCGCGGCGCCGTCGGCAAACTGCTCGAAGGGGGGAACGTAGACCGGCGCATCCGCTGCGGTGTTCCGGGGCGTATTCGGGCGGACATTGGCGGAGGCCCGGCTGCCAGCGGCCGGGGCGTCGAAGTGGGCCCCCTGGTCCTCCGCGGGGGATGCGTAGGGGCTCCCGGGCGTGGCGCCGTAGGAGCGGTCATAGTCCGCGCGGCGTTTAGCGTCGATGAGCGTCTCGTAGGCGAGGGTGACCCGCCGGAAGGCCGCAGGGTCTCCTCCGTGGTCCGGGTGGGCAAGCCGGGCGGCCTTTCGGTAGGCCACTTTGATCTCCTTGGCCGTCGCCGTCACGGGGATCCTCAGGACTTGGTAATGCGAGCTGCTGCCCTGCGTCAAACAGAAATCCTTTTCGTTGATGGTGCCGGCTTCAAGGTGCACCGGACCGTTCGTGTGCGCCCGGCGTGGCCAGTTTAACCGGCTGGAGGAACAACGAGCGCGCATACCGGGATGGTTCCCGGCGGCTGGCATAATTCGGCGCATGATGATCGCCGTCGCCGCAAACCCGCGCGCGTCCTTTGGCCGGGCCCGAGCGCCGGGCCTGCCGCGGCACAATGTCCCGTCAGCCTGCGAGCAGGTGCTGGAGTCCCTGGCCCGCGGGGGCCGGATGATCGACGCCGGCCGGATCACCAGTGGTGGCACCAGCCGCTGGCGGCCAGCAACATCGTGGCCTACGCCGACGGCGAGCGGATCGGGGCGCTCCCGATGACCATCGAGGTGGTTCCGCGCGCTGTCTGTGTTCTCGCGTAGCGGCCCGGCATAGCAGCCTCGCCTGGCGGCTTAGGCGCTCGGCGCAGCAGGCTGCGCCGCCTTGCGCGGGGACAGCCGGTTCAGTGCCAGGGCGCCCACGAGCAGCCCGAAGTCACGCAGCGCGACGTCGTAGAAGCCGCCGAGGACGATCAGGTTGATGATGATGCCCAACAGCCAGACGGCCACGAGCGCAGACCCGAAGCGCGGGCGCACCGCCACCATGACGCCGGCGAGGATTTCCACCACGCCAACGATGTACATGATGGTCTGGGCCGGCAGCGGGACCACCTGGGTCGCCACAGGGGCCAGGTACATGGTCCAGTGGGTCAAAAGATTCGTGAACTTGTCCAGGCCGAACAGGATCGGCGCAACCGTAAAGACGGTCCGCAACAGGAGGAAGGCCTGGCGGTCCGCCGTGAGCTGCTGCGCCGGAACGGCGAGGGATGGAGAAACTTTCATGGCATGCTCCTTCTAAAAATGGATACTTCGATTTTAGAGCGGCACACGATGATTAAGCAATGATTCTTGTTTTTAGAGATATTCTTGTCTCATGACCAAACTTCCGTGGAACCACAGGCTGGCGGCGGTCGCGTCCCTGGGAGACGAGAACCGCAGGAGGCTGTTTGACTTCGTCGCCTCCGCGGCAGACGCCGTCGGCCGGGACGACGCGGCCCAGGCCGTGGGCCTGGCGCGGAGCACCGCCTCGTTCCACCTGGACCGGCTCGTGAAAGACGGGTTGCTGGCCGTGGAGTTCCGCAAGCTTGGAGGCCGGGAGGGCCCCGGCTCCGGCCGGCCCGCCAAGCTGTACCGGGCCGCCGTGGACGAGGTTGCGGCCTCCGTCCCCGACCGCCACTATGACCTCGCCGCCGAGCTGCTTGTCACCGCGATCGAGTCCGCAACCAGCGACGGCGGCTCGCCGCGGGATGCCCTGCTCCGGGCCGCCCGGGCCAGGGGGCAGGCGGCGGTCGAATCGGCGGCCCGCACAACCGGCCGCGAGCCCGCGGGGGACATCTGGACGGGGGACGCGGAATCCGCCGGCGGCCCCGAGGGCGCCGGCCCGTTCGCGGACTTCCTGGCGGGGCAGGGGTACTGCCCGGCGGACGACGGCAGCGGGGGACTGGTGCTGTTGAACTGCCCGTTCCATCGCCTCGCCACCGGGCATGCTGACGTGGTGTGTGCCATGAACGGAGCCTTCCTCGGCGGGGCCTCCGCGGCCCTGGGGATCAACCCGGATCGGATCGAAGCGCTCGCCATCGAAGATCTCAGGGAGCAGGGCGGCGCGCAGCCGGGGCAGTGCTGTGCCCGCATCCTGCCCGGGTGATTGGGTTGCCTGCGGCGCCGTTCGCCGGCCGGCGCCTTTGGCCCCGATTCCGGCCCCCCGGTTCGGTGTCCTCGGCGTGTCCGCGTCAAAGTGCCCCCGGACCGCATCCGCCGGACCGGAACAAGGTGGCCAGCACAAGGCACAGGGACGCTTTCACGGCTTGAATGTATACCGGCCCATGCCCTTCACCGCGCCGTGGTTCTCCACGGGGGACTCGCCCCTGCCGGAGGCAACGGAGGCGCCCGCAGGTAGAATTGCGCTGTGCCCGTATACCTCGATCATGCCGCCACCACCACTCTCGCCCCGGAAGCGCTGGCTGCCCTGACGCGCGAACTGGCCCGGACCGGCAACCCCTCCTCGCTGCACGGATCCGGCCGCCGTGCCCGGCGCTCCGTGGAGGATGCCAGGGAAATGCTGGCCGCGGCCGCCGGCGCCCATCCCTCGGAAGTCATCTTTACCTCCGGTGGGACCGAGGCGGACAACCTTGCGGTTAAAGGCCTGTACTGGGCCCGCCGTGCCGAGGACCCCGCGCGTACCCGCATCCTGTGTTCCGCCGTCGAACACCACGCGGTGCTGGACACCGTCGAATGGCTCGAACGGCATGAAGGCGCCGAGGTCTGCTGGCTCCCGGTGGACGCCGCGGGCCTCGTGGACCTGGCCGTGCTCAAGGCCGAGCTGTCCCGGGATCCGTCATCGATCGCCCTGGTGACCGTCATGTGGGCCAACAACGAGGTCGGCACCATCCAGCCGGTGGCCCGGATTGTGGAGCTGGCCCACGCTGCCGGCGTGCCCGTCCACTCCGACGCCGTCCAGGCCTTCGGGTCCCTGCCCGTTGACTTCCGCGACTCGGGCCTGGACGCCATGTCCGTCTCCGGGCACAAGATCGGCGGACCGGTCGGCGTCGGCGCGCTCATCCTGGGCCGGTCGGTGAAGCTGACTCCGGTCCAGCACGGCGGCGGGCAGGAACGCGACGTCCGCTCCGGGACACTGGACACGGCGTCGATCGCCGCTTTCGCCGCGGCCGCCGAGGCGGCAGCCGCGAAACTCCCCGAGGAAGCCGCCAGGATCGCGGCCCTCCGGGACCGGCTGATCGAGGGCGTCCATGCGGCCGTCCCCGAAGCCGTGCTGCGGGGCGCCCCGGGTTCCGGGCGGTTGCCCGGCAATGCGCATTTCACGTTCCCCGGCTGCGAAGGGGATTCGCTGTTGTTCCTGCTGGACCTCGCCGGCGTCGAATCCTCCACGGGCTCCGCCTGCACCGCGGGAGTTCCGCGGCCCTCCCATGTGCTGCTGGCCATGGGCCTGGACGAGGACACGGCGAGGGGTGCCCAGCGCTTTACGCTCGGACATTCCTCGACCGACGCCGACGTCGATGCCCTGCTCGCCGCGCTCCCGGGCGCCTACGCCCGGGCCCGCCAGGCAGGCATGGCCGGGCATGAGTCCAGCATCCAGACCGCGGGAACGGTGGCGCGCGGAGCTGCCCGTCAGGCCCCCGGAGGGGGCTAATCCAGCAGCTGATCCAGCAGCTGATCCAGCGGTGCCGCGGCATCGGCAAGCCGGTCCGGGCTCACGGCCGTCCGGGCGCTGATCAGCGCCTTGATCGCCTTCTGCGGCTTGGCGGCGCGGGGCCAGTTGACGTTCATCCCGGCCACCACGCGGCCCTCCCGCTGCCAGAAGGCCATGAACTCCTTCTCCGCGAGCGAGCCGCGGATGACCGGCGGCCCGGCGACCAGCGACGGGAAGCCCGAGTACTCCATGCTGACGTCGTACTGGTCCGTGTAGAAATACGGGATGGTGTCCAGCACGGCGTCAAGGCCGAGCATGGCCCGGGCGGCCACCTTGCCGCCGTTCAGGGCATTGGACCAGTGCTCGCTGCGGTGGTGTTCGCCGGTGAACGGGTGCAGGGCATTGGCAACGTCCCCGGCGGCGAAGATCCCGGCGGTCCCCGTGCGCAGCGAGGCATCGGTGAGGATGCCGTTGCGGAGCCCAATGCCGGCCGCCTCCGCCAGCGCCACCTCCGGAACCACCCCCACGGCAACGACCACGTGGTCGGCCGGGAGGAGTTCGCCGGCGTCCGTGCGCACGCCGGTGACCCGTCCGGAGGCGCCCGTGATCTCGGCCGCGGAGGCTGGCAGGCGGAAACGCACGCCGTGGGCCCCGTGCAGGGAGCGGAAGAAGCCGCCCAGTTCGGGGCCGACCGCCGCGGCGAGCGGCACATCCTCGAGCCCCAGCAGGGTGACGGTATTTCCGTAAGTGCTGGCGGCGGCGGCCAGTTCCATCCCGATCCAGCCGGACCCGATCATGACCACATTGAGGCCACCGCCGGCGAGGCGGGCGTGCAGGCGTTCGCTGTCCTCGACCGTCCGGAACGTACTGACGCCGTCGAGTCCGCCGCCGGGCAGTGGGATGCTGCGCGGGCGGGCTCCGGTCGCGAGTAGCAGGGACGCGTACTCCAGGCGGCTGCCGTCAGCCAGGACCACGGCCCGGGCGGCAGTGTCCAGTTCCGTGACCTTGACCCCGAGCCGAAGGTCGACGTCGTTCGCGTCGTACCAATCCCCGGGCACCACCGGCAGGGCGTCATCGCCGGCCTTGCCCAGCAGATATTCCTTTGACAGCGGCGGGCGCAGGTACGGCTGGTGGGACTCGGCGGCCAGCAGCACCACCGGGCCGCCGAAACCCTCCGCCCGCAAGGTTTTGGCTGCGGTGGCACCGGCCAGTCCGCCGCCCACGATCACGATGTTCTCAACGGCCACGTCCGCTCGATTCCCATGCCTGTGCACCTGTTTTTCTAAAACCGCTTGTCCTGACGCTAGAAGGGGAAGGCGCCCCCGTCAAGGCCTTTTGGGGAGGAATCGGCGCGGCGATAGAATGGCGGGGCAGGCATTGTGCTATTTCCGGTGCCTGCGACACCCCGATGCCTAGAGAAAGCCAGTATGCGAGTTCTTGCAGCCATGAGTGGCGGCGTTGATTCAGCCGTTGCCGCCGCCCGCGCCGTCGAGGCGGGACACGACGTCGTCGGGGTCCACCTCGCGCTGTCCCGGATGCCCGGCACCCTGCGAACCGGCAGCCGCGGCTGCTGCACGATCGAGGACTCCCGTGACGCCTGGCGTGCCTGCGACATCCTCGGGATCCCGTACTACGTCTGGGACTTTTCCGAGCGGTTCAAGGAGGATGTCGTCCAGGATTTCATCGACGAATACGCCGCCGGCCGCACACCTAATCCATGCATGCGGTGCAACGAGCGCATCAAATTCGCCGCGCTGCTGGAGAAGGCCATCGCGCTGGGGTTCGATGCTGTCTGCACCGGCCACTACGCCAAGGTCATCACCGACGCCGACGGCAACCCGGAGCTGCACCGCGCCGCGGATTGGGCCAAGGACCAGAGCTATGTGCTCGGCGTGCTGACCCACGAACAGCTCAAGCATTCGATGTTCCCGCTCGCCGAGACCCCGTCTAAGGCTGAGGTCCGCGCGGAAGCGGAGCGCCGCGGCCTCTCGGTGGCTAACAAGCCCGACAGTCATGACATTTGCTTCATTCCCGACGGCGACACCGCCGGCTGGCTCGCCGAGAAGATTGACATGACCACGGGTGACATCGTGGACGAGTCGGGCGCGAAGGTCGGCGAGCACCCCGGTGCCAACGCGTTCACCGTAGGCCAGCGCCGCGGCCTGAAGCTGGGCACCCCGGCCGCGGACGGCAAGCCGCGGTTCGTGCTGGAGATCCGGCCGAAGGAAAACAAGGTAGTGGTGGGCCCGGAGGCGCTCTTGGCGATCGACGAAATCCGCGGCATCAAAGTCTCCTGGGCGGGGCTGCCCATCGCCGAAGTGGCGACCGGTGAGGACTTCGACTGCTACGCCCAGGTCCGTGCCCACGGCGACCCAGTCCCTGCCCGCGCCCACATGGCCGGGGACGGGCTCGTAGTCACCTTGGCGGAGCCGCTGCGCGGCGTGGCCCCCGGCCAGACGGTGGTGCTCTATCAGGGCAGCCGCGTGCTGGGCCAGGCCACGATCGATGCCGCGCGCTCGCTGCAGCGGGCCGCGCTCTAGGCACCGCGACACCGAATCCAGCAAAGGGCCCCGCCGTATGGCGGGGCCCTTTGTCGTGTTGCCGCCGCGACCCCGGCGGCGCGCCGCCCTGCCGAAGATCCGGACGTAAACCTGAAGAAAATGGCAGAATCCTTCGTTTCGTGTAAATTTTGTGTCTCAACTCACAAAATGCAACGTTTCACCGAATGATTGTCTGGTTGAATCTAGGAATCAGCAAAGCGTGCCGCCCGTCGGGTCACTCGTTTCACTTCGGGCTGCGCTAGAACGCATCGAACAGAAAGTTCACAGATGGCAATGAACAAAAAGGCCTGGCAGGGCGTCATCGCGCTGGCCGGGGTTTCCGCCTTTGCACTGACGGCCTGCACGGGGCCGTCCGGCGGCAGTGGCGGGTCATCAGCCGCCGCGACCGGTCCAATCGCCTACGGCACTACGGACAAGGTCACTGCGTTGGATCCGGCGGGCTCGTACGACAACGGTTCATTCATGGTGATGAACCAGGTTTATTCCTTCCTGCTTAACTCGAAGCCTGGCAGCGCCGATCCCGTTCCGGACCTGGCCGAGTCTGCATCCTTCACCTCCCCGACCGAGTACACGGTCAAGCTCAAGCCCGGACTGAAGTGGGCCAACGGGCACACACTGGACTCCAAGGACGTCAAGTTCTCCTTCGACCGGCAGATCAAGATCAATGATCCCGCCGGCCCCGCAAGCCTGCTGGCCAACGTGGCAGGCGTCACGGCGCCCGATGCCAACACCGTGGTCTTCAAACTGAAGCTGGCCAATGACCAGACCTTCGCGCAGATCCTCAGCAGCCCTGCCGCGCCGATCGTGGACGATGAAGTCTTCCCGGCCGACAAGCTGCTTGATGATGACTCGATCGTCAAGGCCAAGGCCTTCTATGGCCAGTACACGATCGACACGTACAAGAAGAACGAGCTGATCAGCTTCAAGGCGTTCCCGGACTACAAGGGAGTCCTTGGCAAGCCGGCCAACGATGCCGCCACGATCAAGTACTACGCGGACCCCACCAACATGAAGCTGGATGTCCAGCAGGGCAACATCGACGTCGCGAACCGGAGCCTGAGCGCCACGGACATCGATGACCTGAAGAAGGACTCCAAGGTCAAGGTCAACGTGGGCCCCGGCGGCGAAATCCGCTACATCACGTTCAACTTCGACACCATGCCGTTCGGTGCCAAGGCCGCGGACGCCAACCCGGCCAAGGCGCTGGCCGTGCGCCAGGCCATCGCCAACCTCGTTGACCGCCAGGCCATCGCGGACCAGGTCTACAAGGGCACCTACCTGCCCCTGTACTCCAACGTTCCCAGCGGCTTCCTCGGAGCCAACGAATCGTTCAAGGACGCTTACGGCGACGCCGGCAAGCCCAGCCTGGACAAGGCCAAAAAGGTCCTGACCGACGCCGGCGTGACGTCCCCCGTGTCGTTGAACCTGCAGTACAACCCGGACCACTACGGCAAGTCCTCCGGCGACGAGTACGCCATGATCAAGGACCAGCTGGAGAAGTCAGGCCTGTTCAAGGTCAACCTGCAGTCCACCGAGTGGGTCACCTACAGCAAGGCCAGCCGCGCTGACGAATACCCGCTGTTCCAGTTTGGCTGGTTCCCGGACTTCAGCGACGCGGACAACTACCTGACGCCGTTCTTCCCGGAGGGCGGCTTCCTGAAGAACCACTACAACAACCCGAAGGTCAACGAGCTGATCAACAAGCAGCTCACCACCGTCGACAAGACTCAGCGCGAGTCCACGATCAAGGATGCCCAGAATGCCCTCGCGAAGGACATCTCCACGCTTCCGTTGCTCCAGGGCGCGCAGGTTGCCATTTCCGGCACCGGTGTCAAGGGTGTCGATAGCACCCTCGATGCCTCCTTCAAGTTCCGTTTGGGAACTGTTTCCAAGTAAGGCTGCACCTGTGCGGTTCTGACCAGCCTGCGAGGCGGGGCGCCCTCGAGGCGCCCCGCCTTTGCTGGTCAGTGCCGCACCTTGCAGTTCACGGGGCCGGCCCATGGCCGCGAAAGCACAACTTTAGGTACCAATGACAACACTGATAGAGGCGCCGCCAAGCGACGCCGACGGACTCCTTCCGTCGAAGAAAAAATCCTCGGGCGGGGGCTTGGGGACCTACATCCTGGTCCGGTTCTTCCTGATCATTCCGACCATTTTCATCCTGGTGACCCTGGTCTTCTTCCTGATGCGGGTCATCGGCGACCCCATCACCGCCGCCCAGGGCGGCAGGCTTCCCCCGGAGGCGCTCGCACAGCGCATCCACGACGCCGGCTACGACCGCCCGATCTTGATCCAGTACCTTGAATACATTGGGCAGGTGGCGACCGGCAACTTCGGCACCACCATCACCGACCGCCGACCCGTTGTTGAAATGCTCGCAACCTTCGGCGCGGCAACCCTTGAATTGGCCATCAATGCCCTCATCGTGGCGCTGCTGGTCGGCATCCCGCTCGGCCTCATCGCCGCCTACAAGCGCGACAAGGCGCCCGACGCCGTCCTGAGGTTCTTCGCGATCCTCTGCTACGCCACCCCGGTGTTCTTCGCCGGCCTGCTGATGAAGCTGACCTTCTCCGTCTGGCTGGGCTGGCTGCCTGTGGCGGGAAGGGCCTCCACGAGGACCGAACTGGCCATGGGAAGCCTGGCCGCGCCGACCGGGATCTATTGGCTCGATGCGCTGCGCAGCGGCAACATGGCTGCGCTCGGCGACATCGGGGCGCACTCGATCCTCCCCGCGGTCACCTTGGGTCTGCTGACGGCAGGGGTCTTCCTCCGGCTGGTCCGCACCAACGTCATCGGCACGCTGGGCAAGGATTACGTGGAGGCCGGCCGGTCCCGCGGCGTCAGTAATTTCCGGCTTGTGACCAAGCATGCCTACAAGCCCGCCCTCATCCCGATCATCACGGTCATGGGGCTCCAGATTGCCCTCCTGCTGGGCGGGGCCGTCCTGACGGAGTCCACCTTTGAGTGGAAGGGCCTCGGCTATCAGCTGGTGCAATACCTGAACTCCCGCGACTTCGTCGCAGTCCAGGGCATCGTCGTTCTGCTGGCAGTCATTGTTGCCATCACGAACTTCATCGTCGACGTCGTCGCAGCCCTGATCGACCCGCGAGTGAGGTACTAGCCATGAATGCAACCACAGTAAGCGCGCGCAAGCAGCCCCTCATCTACCGGCTGCCGGTCATCTCGCACTTCCGGACGAGCGTCGGGCTGCAGCGCGGCATGCTCGTCACCGGCCTGGTGCTGGCTGTCCTCTTCCTGCTGACGGCGGCGTTCGCGCCGGTCATCGCCCCTTACGGCTTTGCCCAGCTCAGCGATGCGTCCGGGACCTTCCCCGCGCAGCAGCCGCCCAGCCCTGCCCACATTTGGGGCACCACGGTGAGCGGCTACGACGTCTTTTCCCGTGTGATCTGGGGCGCCCAGACGGCGTTCGTGGTGATCATCGTCGCCGTCGTGATGTCGATCTTCCTTGGCGTCGCGCTTGGCCTGCTCAGCGGCTACTTTGGCGGCTGGCTGGACCGGACGCTGGTGGTGATCGCCGACGCGATCTACGCTTTCCCGTCGCTCCTGCTGGCCATCGTGATGTCCATCGTCATCAACCACGGCCAGTCCAGCTTCTGGGGCGGCATCGTTGCCTGCTCCGTCTCCATCTCCGTGGTGTTCGTCCCGCAGTACTTCCGCGTCATCCGTGCCGAGACCATCCGGCTGAAGGCAGAGCCGTACGTTGAATCTGCCAAGGTGGTGGGTGCCTCCAGCATCCGCATCATGGGCCGCCACATCTTCAAGAACGCGACCCGCACGCTGCCGCTGATCTTCACGCTGAATGCCTCCGAGGCGATCCTGACCCTCGCCGGGCTCGGCTTCCTGGGGTTCGGCATCGAACCGTCCTCCGCGGCCGAATGGGGCTACGACCTCAACAAGGCCATCGCCGACGCGTCGTCGGGCATCTGGTGGACGGGTGTCTACCCCGGCATGGCGATTGTCCTGACAGTACTTGGGCTGACCCTGGTCGGTGAGAGCATGAACGATCTTAACGATCCACGGCTCAGGGGCCGCAAGAAAGCCGGCAGCAAGAAGGCTACCGGCCCCGCCCCCACCGCCGGCCCCGTTTCCACCGCCGGCGGCCAGGCCCCTGAAGCAGAATCGAGCAGTTCATGACCACCAACATCCGCTCCGTTTCAGACCAGCACGCCACCGGTTCCGGCCCCGTCCTGGATATCGACCACCTCAAGGTGACGTTCGCTACCGACGGCGGCGACGTCTTCGCAGTGAAGGACGTCAGCCTCGAAGTCAACCCCGGTGAGGTTGTCGCCATCGTCGGCGAATCGGGATCCGGCAAGACCGTGACGGCCAAGACCATCCTGGGACTGCTGCCGGAAACGGCTACCAGCCAGGGGGCCGTCCTGATCAACGGCAACAACGTCATCAGCGTCAGCGCGGCCAAACTGCGGCAGATCCGCGGCCGTGACGTCGCCATGGTGTTCCAGGAACCCTCCACCGCCCTCAACCCGGTCTACACCGTGGGCTGGCAGATCGCCGAGGGCATCCGGGCGCATGCCGACATCGAAAGCGGCCACAAGATCTCCGCCAAGGAGGCCAAGACCCGCGCCATCGATGCCCTCCGCAAGGTGGGCATCCCGGATCCGGAAACGCGGGTCAATTACTACCCGCACCAGTTCTCGGGCGGCCAGAAGCAGCGCGTGGTCATTGCCGCCGCGCTGGCACTGAATCCCGGGCTCATCGTCGCCGACGAGCCGACGACCGCCCTGGACGTTACCGTTCAGGCGGAGATCCTGGAACTGTTGCGCGATCTCCGGGACCTGTACGGGACATCGATCGTGCTGATCACCCACAACATGGGCGTCGTCGCCGACCTCGCCGACCGCGTGGTGGTCATGTATCAGGGCGACGTCGTGGAAGAGGCATCCGCACGGGTCCTGTTCGCCGAGCCCAAGCAGGACTACACCAAGAAGCTCCTGGCCGCCGTCCCGCACCTGGGCCGCAACTCCGCATCCGCCGGCATGACGGAACGCGCCCACCAGGGCGGGAAGGTGCTGGTCGAGGCGAAGAACCTGACGATCGAATACCCGGGGAGGCTGGGAACCCCGGCCTTCAAGGCGGTCGACGGCGTCAGCTTCACCGTGTCCGAAGGCGAAGTTTTCGGCCTCGTGGGGGAGTCGGGCTCCGGCAAGACCACCATCGGCCGGGCGATCGCGGGCCTCAACCGCACAACGGGCGGCAGCCTCAAGGTGCTGGGCTACGAAATGCTGAACTTCAAGGAGCGCACCTTCAAACCGCTCCGCAAGGAGATCGGCTTCGTGTTCCAGGACCCGGCGGCCTCGTTCAACCCGCAGCTCACCATCGGCGACTGTGTGGTGGAACCGCTGATCATTCACTCCAACCCGTCGCCGGCGGAGGCGCGCAAGCGGGTCGGCGAGCTGCTCGAATCGGTGCAGCTCCCGGCGTCCTACGCTGACCGGTTCCCGCACGAACTCTCCGGCGGCCAGCGCCAGCGTGCCTCCCTCGCGCGGGCCCTGATCCTGAACCCGAAGCTGCTCATCGCCGATGAGCCGACGTCGGCCCTTGACGTGTCGGTGCAGGCGGTGGTGCTGGAACTGTTCAAGGAGATCCAGAAGGAATTCGGCTTCGCCGCCCTGTTCATCAGCCACGACCTCGCCGTGGTGGACATGCTCTCCCACTGGGTCGGGGTGCTCTACAAGGGCAAGATGGTGGAGCAGGGGCTCGGCAACCAGGTCATGGGCAACCCGCAGCACGACTACACGAAGAAACTCATCGCGTCGCTGCCCGTACCGGATCCCGACGAGCAAGCCAGGCGCCGCGAGGCGTTCCGGGCCGTGCTCCACGGTTAGAGGCCACGGACACTGCCACTGGACATGCCCACCGTTCGCCGCGAACGGTGGGCATGTCCGTCTGGTGGGGCCGGCGGTGAGTGAGCGGCCCGGCGCCTGCAACGGTGCTTAACAGCAGGAGGCATTGGCCGCGGTGCCCCTAGACTGGGTCAATGACCGAGCAGAACCTCCATCTTCCTGAGACCGATTCCTACGACCCGGCAGCAAGCTCCTTGGCCGGTTCCGTGGATCCCGCGGTGATGGCAGAACTGTTGTCGATCCGCTCGAGCATCGACAACATCGATGCCACCCTGGTCTTCCTCCTCGCTGAACGTTTCAAGGCCACCCAAAAGGTCGGCTTCCTCAAAGCCGCGCACAACCTTCCCGCGGGAGATCCCGGCCGTGAAACGGCGCAGATCGCCCGGCTCCGTCGCCTTGCCGCCGAGGCCCACCTGGACCCGGCCTTCGCGGAGAAATTCCTGAACTTCATCATCGGCGAGGTTATCCGGCACCACGAGGCCATCGCCGAGGACCATCAAGCCGCCGTCCAGGCCTCCGGCTCGGCGGACGCCGCCCGCGACGTTGACGCCTAGCATGGCCGGATCAGCTGTACCCGTTCCCGGCCAGGTCACCGCGACGGGCCTCGGCCAGTGGCCCGGCGAGGATCCGGCCGAGGCCGCCCGCATCATCCGCGGTGAACTCGGCAGCCCGCACCTGCCGTTCCTTGCCGAGCTTCCTGACCGCGGCGTCGGCTCCGATGCCCTGGGCCGAACGGCGTCCCTGCTCGTCGAACTCGCCGTCGACGTCCAGCCGCATGGCTGGAGGCTCGTGGACCGTCCCGGCAAGGACCTGCAGCGGGCCAAATCGGCACTCTCCACCGACATCAACATCCTGGCTGACGTGATCGGCGCCGAGGAAACACCCGCTGACGACATCAAGATCCAGCTGCGCGGACCGCTCAGCCTCGCCGCCGGCCTGCACCTCCACAACGGGGAACGGGCCCTGATCGACTACGGCGCCCGCCGGGACATCGCCGCTTCGCTGGCAGCGGGCGTGGACGGCTATCTCAAACGGGTGGCGGCGGCCGCCCCGAGTGCCCGGATCGTGGTCCAGATCGACGAGCCGGAGATTGCCTCCGTGCTGGCCGGCACCATTCCCACCTCGAGCGGTTACCGGACCCTGCGCTCTGTGCCGGGACAGGAAGTCACCGAGTCCTGGCGGCTGGTCATCGACGCGCTCCGCGCCGCGGGCGCCGTCGAAACCGTGGTGGCCGTCTCCGAGGTCGAGGCGCCGTTCGAGCGGATTCTCGCCGCCGGGGCCGACGGCATCGCCGTGCCGCTCCGGGCGCTGACCTCGCGCCAGTGGGAGCAGCTCGCGGGCGCGGTGGAGGACGGCAAGCGGCTCTGGGCCGGCGCGCTGGACGCGGCCGTTCCCTCCGCGGCGCTCCCCAGGGTGGGCGACGTCGTGGAATGCGTGTGGCGGCCGTGGCGGCAGCTGGGGCTTCCGGCGTCGACGCTGGGGGCGCTCCGGGTCACTCCGTCGGAGGGGCTGGCGCGGCACTCGCCCGCGGCGGCGACGGCGGTCCTCACCCGGCTGACCCAGGTGGCCGACGGGCTCAACCAGCTCGCCCTCGGCTAGCGCAGGGGCCGCCGGGGATGCAGGGAATGCTGCATCCCCGTGCTGCCTGTCAGACCCTGCTTTCCCAGCCGTCCGGCCGGGCGTACCCGGGCAGGTAGCCCGGCGCGGCCATCCCGCCGGGGTAGGACTCGAGCCGGTAGTCGAAATGGCCGGCGTAGACCAGGACCAGGCCGAGCTGGGGCTGGATCACCTTGACCTGGATCCGGTGCCGGCCGCCGTCCTGCGGCTCCCACCACTGCTCGGCATAGGCTTTGGCGTCGAGGGCCGCCGGCAGCGGGATCCGGAGCGGGCCCAGGAACAGCCGGGACGCCTCGGACACGCCCCGGAGCCGGCCCTCCGCGGTGACGCTGAGGTTGAGGTCGGTGACGAGACGCCGGAGCCGGCCGACATAATCCACCAGCCCAGGACTGCGTCCGGAGTCATCGAAGCTCGTCGTGTCCTGGAACAGCCGGGTGGTTCCCGGGAAGAAGATCTCGCGTCGGGCCGTCAGACTTGACCTGCCGAAGGGGTCCACATGGGCGTGGTTCTCGATCCGGAAGCCTATGCCCTCGCCGTACTCGGGGAAGAAGGCCTGCTCGCCCGCGCTGAGCCGCAGCAGGGGACGTAGCCAGGCCTGACGGCAGCCGACCACCTCGAACACCCCCTCGCCGACGCCATAGTGGCCGGATCCCGGTGCCAGGGCGAAGTATTCTTGAAGCTGCGGCTGGAGTCGGGAAAAGTCGCTGCCGAGGGCGCGCTCGTAGATGGGGGTGTTCACGGGTTCCTCCTGCGGTCCGGGCCGTTCACGGGGCCTGTCCACAGCATGCAGGACAACGCGGCAATTGTCACAGCGTCCCGTGTACCGGGAGTCTCCGAGGGCGACGGCGGGCCCGCTTGCGCCATGCCGCTGGGCCGCCCGATACGACAAAGCCAATTCAATGGGGGAATATATAACTATGAAGGCACGCATTCTGGTAGTGGATGATGACGAGGCGCTGGCCGAGATGATCGGTATTGTGCTGCGCAACGACGGCTTCGAGGCCGTCTTCTGCGCCGACGGCGGAAAGGCGCTGGACGTGTTCCGGTCCTCGAAGCCGGACCTCGTCCTGCTCGACCTCATGCTTCCGGGCATGGACGGCATTGAGGTCTGCCGCCAGGTCCGTGCCGAGTCTGACGTCCCGATCGTGATGCTGACGGCCAAGGCCGATACCTCGGACGTGGTCCGCGGCCTCGAGTCAGGCGCCGATGACTACGTGCCCAAGCCGTTCAAGCCCGCCGAGCTCGTGGCAAGGGTCCGGGCACGGTTGCGCCCGGGCGACCAGAAGCCCCCGGAAACCCTGCGGATCGCCGACGTCACGATCGACGTCGCCGGCCATCTGGTCAGCCGCGGCAACGACCGGATCTCCCTGACGCCGCTCGAATTCGACCTCCTCGTCGCCCTGGCCCGCAAGCCGTGGCAGGTGTTCACGCGCGAACTGCTCCTCGAACAGGTCTGGGGCTACCGGCACGCCGCCGACACCCGGCTGGTCAATGTCCATGTCCAGCGGCTGAGGTCCAAGATCGAACGGGATCCGGAAGCCCCCGAAGTTGTATTGACGGTACGTGGTGTGGGCTATAAAGCAGGTTCCTAAGCCGGCGGACCGCAGCGTCCCGCAGGACCCAGCCACTGACTCGGCGGCCGACACGGCCGCCGACGCGGCGCCCGGTGTCGTTCTTGATGCACCCCCCGAGCCCCAGCCGCCCGCACCGCAGCCCGCCGCGCCGCACGCGCCCGCCGGCGGGCGCGGACCCTGGCTCCGACTCGCATTCCGGACCCGGCTGTGGGCCAAACGCGCCAGGATCGTCGGTGTCCGGGTCGCGCGGCTGGTCCGCACCGGGGCGCGGCGCCTCGTGCCCGGCATTCGCTACCTGCTCCGAGCCGTGCAGCGGAAATGGCGGCGTTCGCTGCAATTCCGGACCGTGCTCACCACGCTCCTGCTCGCCATCGGTTCGTTCGCGGTTGTGGGCGCCTACCTGTCCAACCAGATCGCCAACAACCTGTTCCAGGAACGGCTCGCGCAGGCCGAATCGGAGACGCGCTACAACGTCAAGCAGGTCCAGGACACGTTCGACGGCGCCCAGGTCACGGACCAGTCCAGCGTCATCACCCTGGTGTACGACACCCTGAACGCCGTCGAAGGCCGCGGGTCGGTCATCCAGCGGCGCTACGTCTTCGAAGCGATGCCGGAGCAGACCAAACCGCGCAACCGTTGGGTCGAATCCCGGGCCTCCGACCAACTCACCATCGGCGTCATCCCCCCGGACCTGCGCAAGGCCGTGCAGGACTCGGGCAAGGACCAGTACTGGGCGTCCACGCAGTTCCCGGTGGGGACCGAGGACCGGCCCGGCATCGCCGTCGGCAACAAGGTGACCTTCAACGGCACCGTCTACGAGCTCTACCTCATCTATGACCTGAACACGGCGCAGAAGACGCTGGATGAGATCCAGAACGTCCTGCTGGCGGGCGGGGCCCTGCTGGTCCTCATGATCGGCGGCGTCGCCTGGTACGTCACGCGCAACGTCGTCAGCCCGGTCAGCCACGCCGCCGTCGTGTCCGAAAAGCTCGCCGCCGGCCAACTGCAGGAGCGCATGGTGGTCAAGGGCGAGGACGAGGTCGCCCGCCTCGGCGCCTCGTTCAACCACATGGCTGCAAGCCTGCAGGAACAAATCACCAAACTGGCCACGCTCTCGCAGATGCAGCAGCGGTTCGTGTCCGACGTGTCCCACGAACTCCGCACGCCGCTGACCACGGTGCGCATGGCCGCGGAGGTCCTCTACGACAGCCGCGAGGATTTCGACCCCATGAACAAACGTTCCGCCGAGCTGCTCTACAACCAGGTGGAACGGTTCCAGTCGCTCCTGGCGGACCTGCTGGAAATCTCCCGCTTTGACGCAGGAGCGGCCACCCTCGACGCCGAACCCACGGACATCGTCCAGCTCGTCTCGCACGTCATGGAGGGAGTGGCGCCCGTCGCCGCCGAATACGGCTCGGCCGTCACCCTCAACGCCCCGGCCGGCAGCATCATCGTTGATATGGACGACCGCAGGATCGACCGCATCTTGCGCAACCTGGTCCTGAACGCGCTCGAACACGGCGAAGGCCGCCCGGTGAACATCTCCGTGGCCGCCAACGACACCGCGGTGGCCGTGGCCGTACGGGACCACGGCATCGGCATGACGCCGGCCGAGGCGGCGCGGGTCTTCGACCGTTTCTGGCGCGCCGATCCCGCCCGCGCCCGCACCACCGGCGGCAGCGGGCTCGGGCTGTCGATCGCCGCGGAAGACTCCAAGCTGCACAACGGCTGGCTGCAGGCCTGGGGGAGCAAGGGCAACGGCTCAAACTTCCGGCTCACCCTCCCGCTGCGCCGGGACGAACCGATCACCAAGTCTCCGCTGCAGCTCGAACCGGTCAACGTCGGGCTCCCGGCGGCAAGCAACCAACGGACCGTCGTGCTGGTGGACCCGCCGCCGGCTGCCGGTGCGCCCGCCGCTGCGGCGCCGGGACCTTCCGACGCCCTGGACGGCCGGACCACTGCTGAGAGTTTCCCCGCTGACGGGTTTACCCGCGACTTTAGCGCCGACGGCGGCAGCGCCTCCGTCGGTGAGCCGGCGGCGCGGCGGGACACCGGGACGGAAGGCAAGGCATGAGCGGTATTTCCGGCAAGTTGACCCGGGCCGGGGCCGCGCTCCTGGCTGTCGTCCTGCTCCTGTTGACCTCGTGCGCCCAGATCCCGCGTTCGGGGCCGGTGGGCAAGAGCACGGACGAGAGCGCGGGCAACCCCAACGCGCCGGTGTTCTTCCCGGCCGCGCCGCGTCCCGGTGCGGGGCCGGAGGCAGTGATCGAAGACTTCTACCTGGCCGGAAGCGGGTATGAGGACGACTACGCCGTCGCCCGGCAGTACCTCACCCAGGCGTCGTCGGTGACGTGGAAGCCGGACCAGCGGGCGCTC
This sequence comes from Arthrobacter sp. YAF34, assembly GCF_052113245.1. Taxonomy (NCBI): domain Bacteria; kingdom Bacillati; phylum Actinomycetota; class Actinomycetes; order Micrococcales; family Micrococcaceae; genus Arthrobacter; species Arthrobacter sp. YAF34. The sequence continues at coordinate 100,896 of NZ_JBFRCV010000008.1, read as the reverse complement.
GTCTTCCGGAAGGCCACAGTGGTGGCCACCGCCAATGCAAACGTCTTCAACTACCAGCTCGACCTCGCCTATTCGGTAGACGCCGACGGCGTGGCCACGCAACTTCCCGAGGGCACCACCGAGAACATCCCCGTCACGGTGACCCAGGTGGACGGCGAGTGGCGCATCTCCGATCTCCCGGACGGCACGGCCATCCCGGAAGAGACCTTCAAGGTCATCTACGGCGCCTACCCGATCTACTTCTACGACCCGACATTCACGTACGCGGTGCCCGATGTCCGCTGGTTCATCCGGAAGAAGACCGTCAAGGCCATGACGAGTGCCCTGTTGGGCGGGCCGGCCCCTTACCTCAAGGGCGCCGTGGTCAGCGCCTTCCCCTCGGGCATCAAGCTGGCCCGCGAGTCCGTCCCCGTGGTCTCCGGCGCCGCCCAGGTGGACCTGACGGCCAAGGATCTGGTGGAGGCGTCCAACGAGGACCGGCTGCGGATGCAGACGCAGCTGGCCCTGACGTTCCGCAGCCAGCCGGATGTCATCAATGTCGAGCTCCGGGCCAACCAGGACCTGGTGCGCGTCGAGGACAACGGCGCCGTGCTGCCCCCGGTCCGCGACAAAAACGTTCCCGCCTACCAAATTGCCGTCAGCAACAATGACCTGGTCCGGTACGAGAACAACCGGCTGTCGCCGCTGCCGGACATCCGGTCCGTGTCCGCGCTGTCACCGCGGGAGCCGGCGGAATCAACCGAATCACAGACGGTGGCGTTCCTCAATGCCGCCGGTACCACGTTGTACTCGATTGTTCCGGGCCAGGCCGCCAGGGCGCTGACCACCCGGGCGAGCCTCTCCAGGCCATCATTCGGCCGTTACGACTGGGTCTGGACCGCCGGACCGGGTGCTGCCGGCGCCACCGAGGTGGTGGCTTACCGGCCGGTGGGCATGCCGGCGGGCGCCAGCGTGCCCACGGTGACCCTCACGCCGGGCTGGCTTGCCGGCCGGACCGTCAAGGAGTTCCGGATCTCCCGGGACGGTACGCGTGCCCTCGTTATTTCCGAGCAGAACGGCAAGAGTAAGGTCCAGATCACCGGGATCATCCGGAACACGGACGGCACCCCGCGGGACCTCACCGCCCCCATGACGCTCCTGACGCCCCGGAATCCGGACCAGGGGGTCTGGGTGGATGACACCACCGTCGCCGTCATGAAGTCCTCCGCCAGCGACTCGGTCACCCCCGAGCTGTTATCACTGACCTCGGCGCAGCCGCAGCAACTGGCGCCGTGGCCCGGGCTGACCGCACTGAGCGCGGGCAACGGGGCGGCGGAGATTTACGGCCAGTCCGCGGAGGGGATCTTCCAGAGGCTTGGTAACGGCTGGTCGCCGCGGCTCAAGGGCCCCATCGACCCGTCCTTCCCCGGCTGACCGGCGCGGCAAACGCGTTCCACACAGTTGTCCACATAGCGGCCCGCGGGGCTACCGTCACAACGTCCCCGGGTCCACGATCAGAGCATGAAGGACACAGCCCGGCGGGGGCAAGCCGCAGATCCGGACGTGGCCCCGCCCGCGCCGCCAGCAGCCAGGCACCGGGGCAGCTACGTGCGGCCGCTGGCGAGGCTGTCCGACCGGACGGCCTCGGCCGCGGCCGAGGTGCTCGCCCTGGCCATGCCGGTGGACTGCATCTGCTGCGGTGCCGAGGACGCTGTGCTCTGCGGCGCGTGTTCCCGGCAGCTCCGCCTGCTGACCCTGCGGCCGTTCCGGGCCGAACTCCAGGCACCGGCCCTGATGGACATGGACGGGTCCGTCCTGCTTCCCGTCGTGGCCGCGGGGGCCTACCGGGCCGAGTTGGCACAGTGCCTGCTGTCCTTCAAGAGCCACGGTCAGGGCAGACTGGCCGGCGAGCTGGCACGGGGCCTGGTGCGGGCCCTCCACGCCGCCGTCGGGAGGGAGCAGGCCCTGGTCCTTGTCCCCGTGCCCACGAGCGCCGCCGCGTTCCGGAAGCGGGGCTTCAGCCCCGTCCATCTCCTGCTCCGCCGGCTCGTTCGCGCCGATGCCATCCCGGGGTTCACGGTCGCGGACGCACTGCGGAAAACCACGCAGCCCGGACGGTACCGGATGCCCCGGGCAGGGCTCCGGTACCTGGCCGGCGGACAGAAAGGACTGAGCCGGGGTGCCCGCTCCCGGCGCGTGCGCGGATCCATGCGGACCCGGGCCGGCCCGTGGTCTCCGAGCGTCGCGGGACGTCCCTGCATCATCGTCGACGACGTGCTGACGACCGGTGCCACGGTGGCGGAGGCTGCCCGTGCGCTGCGGGCGGCAGGGGCCCTTGTTGGCGGCGCCGTCGTCGTTGCCGCGACACGCCCGCCGGCCACCGCCGACGCCGGCGCCTCCAACCCCGCACTGGCGGGGCCGAACGGCCGGGAGCAAAAAAATAAACCGGAAAAGGATGAATAACAGGTTGCTATGAACTAACGTCGAAGATGGGTACCAAGAACAGATGTACCTGTCGATAGCGGCTCGGAAAGGGGCTCGACTGTCATTCAGATCGGCCCCGGGAAGTACCGCCGTCGTGTCACCGAAGTCATTTGGAGGGCACCATGGAGTTCATGATCAGCGGACGCAACTTGACGGTCTCGGACCGGTTCCGCGAATATGCCGACGACAAGATCTCGAAGATCGCCTCGTTGGGAGACAAGGTCCAGCGGGTAGACGCGAAAGTCACCAAAGAGACCAAAGCCCGCCAGACCGCCGAATCGCTCACGGTTGAGTTGACAGTCCTGGGACGCGGCCCAGTAATCCGCGCAGAAGCGAGTGCCGCCGACAAGTTCGCTGCCTTCGATCTCGCTTACAACAAGCTTCTTGAACGCCTGCGCAGGGCAAGGGACCGCAGAAAGGTCCATCACGGCCGGCACACCCCGAAGTCGGTCACCGAGGCGACGGCAACCCTGGCGCCCGCCAGCCCCAGCGAACCCCTCTACGTCGAGGCGGCGCAGCAGCAGGAGAGCACGGCGCCGGCGGCAGAGAAGTCGCCCTACGAGGTCGAGAACGATATTCCGGCCGGCGATTCGCCTGTTCTGATCCGCCGGAAGGTGTTCCCCGCGGCCCAGCTCACGCTCGATGACGCCGTTGACAACATGGAACTTGTCGGCCACGACTTCTACCTTTTCGTGGACAAGGAGACCAAGGCGCCGTCGGTCGTGTACCGCCGCGACGGCTGGACCTACGGGGTCATCAGCCTGGACCAGACGTGCGAGCCGGGGCATTCGAGTTTGGAAGACAAGATCCTGGCCTATCGTTCCGAGGATGAGGCCGCCAGCGCATAAGCTGGTGCAGACCATCCAACGAAGGGACTGACGTGCAAGCATCGCTGAGCCTGGCCCAGGCGCGGCGGATCGCATTGGCAGCCCAAGGATTGGACAAGGTACGGCCCGCCGGACCCGTCAGCGCACGGGCGGTGGGCCGTACCTTTGCCCGGCTGCACCTGGTGCAGATCGATTCCGTCAATGTGGTGTCCCGCAGCCACTTCCTGCCGTTTTTCTCCCGTCTGGGCAACTATGACCGCACCATCCTGCAGCGGATGGCTGGGACCCACCCGCGCCGGATGATGGAGTACTGGGCCCACGAAGCCTGCTTCATCCTGCCGGCCCACTTCCACGATCTCGTGCAGTGGCAGAACCGCACGTGGGTGGGCGCGCACGCCATGGACCCGGACCTGCGCAACGGAGTCGCCGCCCGGGTGCTGGAAACCTTGGCGGCCGGGAGACCGATGACCGCCGCCGAACTGACTGCGCGGCTTGGCCACGTGGAGGATCGGCAGCGGGACAACTGGGGCTGGAACTGGAACGCCGTGAAGCGGGTGCTGGAGCATCTGTTCGAGGAGGGCCTCGTTTCCGCCTCCTCCCGGACCGAATCTTTCGAACGGCGCTACACCCTCACCGCCCGGGTGTTGCCCGCCCCGGCTGGTGAAACGGCCGCCCCTGAACCGGACGCGGCGGCCGCGATGGACCGGCTGATCGACGCCGCGGCCCGCGCCCACGGGATCGGAACCGTGCGGTGCTTCGCAGACTACTTCCGGACGCCGCAGAAAGCTGCCGCGGCCGCCGTCCAGAACCTCGTGGACGCCGGCCGCCTCCAGCCGGTTACCGTGGCCGGCTGGGACCGGCCCCTGTATCGGCACGCGGAGGCCACGCTCCCGCGCTCAGCCACCGGCCGTGCGCTCCTGAGCCCCTTCGACTCCCTCGTGTTCGAACGCCGCCGGCTCGAAGAGCTGTTCGGCTTCCACTACCGGATTGAGATCTACACCCCTGAGTCCAAGCGGCGGTACGGCTACTATGTCCTGCCGTTCCTGCTGCGCGACGCCATCGTTGCCCGGGTAGACCTCAAAGCGGACCGGGCCGGCGGCCGGCTCCTGGTCAGGACAGCCCATGCGGAACCCGGCGCGCCGGCGGACACCGCCGTCGAACTCGCCGCGGAACTGCAGCTCATGGCAGAGTGGCTGGGACTGGGCGGGGTAGTTGTCTCCCCGACGGGGGACCTTGCGCCGGCGCTCGCCGAAGCCGTGGCTGCCCGGCAATGAGCAGTATCCGCTATGAGGGAACAGGCGCCACCGGCGCTGCGTCTCTCCCGTAGACTAAATCACGCCAGAATTCGGCAGCTTGAGACTGGGAGCAACTTCACGTGGCATCACTTATCGAAAAACTTCTCCGCACAGGTGACAAGAGAACCCTGCGGCAACTGCGGAACTATGCCGATTCCATTAATGCCCTGGAGAGCTCCTTCCAAACCTTCTCGGACGCCGAGCTGCGGGAAGAGACCGACCGTCTGCGTGCCCGCCACCAGGACGGCGAGAAACTGGACGACCTGCTGCCGGAAGCCTTCGCGGCCGTTCGCGAAGCCTCCTCCCGGACCCTGGGCATGCGCCACTTCGACGTCCAGCTCATGGGCGGCGCAGCCCTGCACCTGGGCAACATCGCCGAGATGAAGACCGGTGAAGGTAAGACCCTGGTGGCCACCGCTCCGGCCTACCTCAACGCCCTGACCGGCAAGGGCGTCCATGTCGTCACCGTGAACGACTACCTCGCCGAGTACCAGTCCGATCTCATGGGCCGCGTTTACCGCTTCCTCGGCCTGACCAGCGGCTGCATCCTGTCCAACCAGGACCCCGCCCTGCGCCGCGAGCAGTACGCGGCCGACATCACTTACGGCACCAACAACGAGTTCGGGTTCGATTACCTGCGCGACAACATGGCGTGGGACAGCTCTGAACTCGTCCAGCGCGGCCACCACTTCGCCGTCGTCGACGAAGTGGACTCGATCCTCATCGACGAGGCCCGCACGCCGCTCATCATCTCCGGCCCGGCCCAGGGGGACACCAACCGCTGGTATAGCGAATTCGCCAAGGTGGTCACCCGGCTGCAGCCGGAGACCGACTATGAGGTCGATGAGAAGAAGCGCACCGTCGGCGTCCTTGAGGCCGGCATTGAAAAGGTCGAGGACTACCTCGGCATCCACAACCTCTACGAGTCCGCCAACACCCCGCTGATCGGCTTCCTGAACAACGCCATCAAGGCCAAGGAACTGTTCAAGCGGGACAAGGACTACGTCATCCTCGACGGCGAGGTGCTGATCGTCGATGAGCACACCGGCCGCATCCTCGCCGGCCGCCGCTACAACGAGGGCATGCACCAGGCCATCGAAGCCAAAGAAGGCGTCGAGATCAAGGCCGAGAACCAGACGCTCGCCACCGTCACGCTGCAGAACTACTTCCGCATGTATGACAAGCTCGCTGGCATGACCGGCACGGCCGAGACCGAGGCCGCGGAGTTCATGAGCACCTACAAGCTCGGCGTCGTGGCGATCCCCACCAACCGCGACATGCAGCGGATCGACCAGGCCGACCTGGTCTACAAGAATGAGACCGTCAAGTTCGATGCCGTCGTCAAGGACATCGCCGAACGCCACGAAAAGGGCCAGCCCGTCCTGGTCGGCACCACCAGCGTCGAGAAGAGCGAATACCTCTCCCGGCTGCTGGCCAAGGAAGGCGTCCGGCACGAGGTCCTGAACGCCAAGAACCACGCCCGGGAAGCATCGATCGTGGCCCAGGCCGGCCGCAAGGGCGCCGTCACCGTCGCGACGAATATGGCCGGCCGCGGTACTGACATCATGCTCGGCGGCAACGCGGAGTTCACCGCCGTCGCCGAACTGGCCAAGCGGGGCTTGGACCCGGAGGAAAACTCCGAGGAGTACGAGGCCGCATGGCCCGAGGCGTTCGAGTCTGCCAAGCAGGCGGTCAAGGACGAGCACGAGGAAGTCCTCAACCTGGGCGGCCTCTACGTGCTGGGCACCGAGCGGCACGAGTCCCGGCGCATCGACAACCAGTTGCGCGGCCGCTCCGGACGCCAGGGAGACCCCGGCGAGTCCCGGTTCTACCTCTCGCTCACCGATGACCTGATGCGCCTGTTCAACTCCGGCGCGGCCGAACGGCTCATGAACAGCTCGGTTCCGGACGACGTCGCACTCGAATCCAAGCTCGTCTCGCGCGCCATCGCCTCGGCCCAGGGCCAGGTGGAAGGCCGCAACGCCGAGCAGCGCAAGAACGTGCTGAAGTACGATGACGTCCTCAACCGCCAGCGCGAGGCAATCTACGGTGACCGGCGCCGCATCCTCGAAGGCGATGACCTCCACGAGAAGGTGCAGTACTTCCTGGAAGACACCATCAACGCCTTCATCGACGCGGCCACGGCCGAGGGAACCGGCGACGACTGGGACTTCAACCTCCTGTGGTCCAACCTCAAGACCCTGTACCCGGTGAGCTTCACGCCGCGCGATGTCATCGACGAGGCCGGCGGCAAGTCCCGGGTGACGGTCGACTTCCTGAGGGAAGAAATCCTCTCCGATGCCCGGCTGGTCTACCAGGCCAGGGAGCAGGCGATCGGTTCGGAAAGCATGCGCGAGCTCGAGCGCCGCGTGGTCCTGTCCGTGATCGGGCGGAAGTGGCAGGAGCACCTCTACGAGATGGACTATCTCAAGGAGGGCATCGGGCTGCGTGCCATGGCCCAGCGCGACCCCTTGGTGGAGTACCAGCGCGAGGGCTTCATCATGTTCCAGGCCATGATGGAGGCCATCCGCGAGGAGAGCGTCGGCTTCCTCTTCAACCTCGACGTGGAAGTGACACCGGCCGAGGACGTTGTGGTGGCCGACGCCGCGGGCGAGCACACGGAACACCACGAGCCGCAGATCCATGCTGCCGGACTCGAAGCCCCGGAGAAGCCTGCGCAGCTGCAGTACACCGCGCCCGGCGAGGACGGCGCTGCCGAGACCCGGATCGAGGCGAAGGGCTCCGGCCGTTCGGGGAGCCCGGCCAAGGCCGCGGCGCAGGACATCGGCCGCCGCGCGGCGAAGAAGAAGCGGCGCTAGGCAGCAGGACAAAGCACGGGAGGACCGGAACGATTGTTCCGGTCCTCCCGTGTTTCCGCCCTCCTTTCCCTGGCCGGGGTGGCTCTTGCCCTCCGGGGCCCGCTTCTGCCGTCCGAGCGCTGCTTAGCCGATCTCCAGCACGGTGACCCGCCAGGCCGCCGTGCTGCGTTCCAGCCGCAACGCGACCGCGCGGACCCGTGAGTCCTCGACCACCACAGCGCTGGCCTCGTAGACGTCATCGGATACCCGGCAGGCCCGGACGGACCGGACCGACGGGTTGCGGTGCAGCCGGCCCGCCGTGGGCGAACTCCCGGAGGCAACCCGCCTGGTCAAGGCGGCCCGGTGCTGCAAGGCCGCAAGACAGCGGGGGTCCAGGCGGCGGGAAAGCTGCTGGGCCGGCCGTGTCCCGGCGAGGACTTCGATGGCCGCCTGCACGGTGCTGCGGGATATCGCGCAGATGTCGCGGGCTTCGTCCACCACGCGCAAGGGCGGAGGCGGCGCGGCGGGATGCGTGGCCGGTGCCACACCACCCGACACAACCCGGAGGGCGGGGGCGGACGCGGCTGCGCCCGGTGCAGAGGTGCGGATCCCGGTGGCTGCATTCATGACGGTTCCTTTGCTGGTGGCTGATGCTGGAAAGGGGTATGTGCTGTATGAACTTCTGCGTTGGATGGACTTCTGTGCTGGATGGACTGCTGGGCTGGATAAACTCTCCGGCGGTTGCTGGAGCGTTCCGGTGGCGCAGGGTGCCGGCGTGCGCGTGACGGGTCTTCAGAGTCCAGGCGGGAGGTTAAGCACCTGCCCCGGCCGCAGGAAATGCGGGTTGGCCCCAATAACGTCGCGGTTGCCCGCATACAGCCGCGGCCACTCCCTGGCGATGTCGGCATCGGACGCCAGGGGTCCCAGCGCCGCCGCGGCGATGCTCCACAGTGAATCACCCGACCGGACGGTGACTTCTCGGACTTCTCGGACGTCCCGGCGCCCCCCGGGGGAGTCATTCGGACGCGCATGCCGGGCCGCCAGGGGGCCAGCGTCCACCACCGGGCTAATGGGCTTCCATCGCGGATCCACGGCGGAACGGACGGCGGGATCCTGGGATTCCGGAGCCCGGGTGGGCGCCGGCGCCGGCGCCGGCTCCGGCTCCCGGGTCTGGCCGGCCGACGGCGTCCACGCCGCCGACACCGCCGCTGACACCGCCGGCGGGGCGGCCTGGCCCGGCCCGGGGTCACCGGGCGCGGTGGCGGCCGTTGCCAGCGGGGCGGTCAGCAGCTGGAAACCGACGGCGGCGAGCACCAGCCGGCGCATGAACGCCGGAGTGAAGCGGCCCGTGGCGGCCGCGGCGCCGGTCCTGCCGAGACGGTCGAGCACGGCCGCCGCGACGGCGATGGCGAGCGACAGGACCCACCACGTGACGACGATCAGGCCGGCGGTATTCGCCGCGATTCCCAACTGGTCGTCGAAGGATAGCGACTGCTGGCGTGCGGAGGCTGCGTGCCAGCGGTGGACGAGGAAGCTTCCCGTAGCTGTCAGGAAGACCCCCAGCAGCAGGATCACGGCTGCCATGGCCGCGTCTGCCCGCGCTGCCTGATGTGGTCCGGGACGGGGTCGCTGCGCTGGTGTCCGGTCCATGATCGCTGCCTCCAATGATTCTCAACCGCATTTGAGATGATTTAATGCTGTTTGATGTTATTGAAGGTAGTTTGATCCCAAATGAACGTGTTTGTCTAGACGCAGCTGTTTGTCTGTGGATTGACCGGTGTGCCAGGCGCGCCTACGCTGGCGCAATGCGGTGGGACGCCTTGTTTGAGGACATGGAGGCACAGCTGGCCGCGCGCCGGCAGCTTGATTTTGAGGCGGAAATAGCGGAGCGCGCCCGGGTGGACTCTGCGGGGGTGGAGCTCGCGGACCGGCTCCGCGGGTCCTTGGGACTCAGCATCCGCGTCCACGTGTGTTCAGGAGCGGCGTTCGAGGGGACACTAAGCCACGCCGGCAGCGAAGCGCTGGTCCTCGACGAGCCCCAACATCAGGTACTCGTTCCTTACACCGCGGCGGTGCACTACGGGGGTCTTTCACGGCTGGCGGTCCCCGAACCCTCCAAGGTCCGCCAGCGCCTGGGTCTGGCAAGCGCCTTGCGCGGACTGGCCCGGGACCGGTCGCGGGTGACAATTTTGGTCTCGCGCGGGCCGGTGGAGTCAGGACTCCACGGCGTCATCGACGCAGTGGGCCGGGATTTTCTGGATCTTGCCCTGACCCCGGCGGTCGGGGACCGGCGCCCGGGAAACGTCCGGCCTGCGCTGAGCATTCCTTTTGCCGCCGTGGCGGCGATCAGGTCTGTCGGTGCCGGGGGCGGCTAGGGGCCTTGGGTCAGCTCCGGGCTGACTTCGTCTTGGCCTCTTCGATCATCCGGCTGGCCTCGGCGTAGCGTTCCTGGATGTACTGCTCGAGCATTGCCTCCTCGACCCGCCACTGGCCGCGTCCGCCCACTTGAATCGCCTTGAGCTCACCGCTGCGCACGAGGGCATAGGCGGCCGGGGAGTTGATCTGGAGCTGCTCGGCAACGTCCGCGAGAGTCAGGAATCGGGGCATGTATCCATTTTGCCACCGCTGGCGCCGGTTGCGGCCGTTATCCACAGTTTGGCCGTGTTTGTCCCGGGATCTTCCGCACGGACCGCCCAGGCGTAACAATGGGGGTGCCCGGCATCCGGGAACGGACGGCGACGACAGGGGAGCGGACGCATGAGTGGAAGCGCGGCAACCGGAGGTGCCCGTTTGAAGAAGCCGTCCTGGAAGGACCCGCGGCTCCTGGTGGGAATCCTGCTGGTGCTCGCATCCGTCGTGGGAGTCGTCTCGTTGGTGGGTGCCGCGGACCAGACCACCGAAGCCTACGCGGCTCGCGAACCGATTGCCGTCGGCGAGACGCTGACCGTTGACAAGCTGCACCGGGTCAGAGTGCGGCTAGGTGAGGTGGAACAGCTCTACCTGACCCCGGAGTCCGGCGTGGATGCCGGACTCGTTGCCGTGCAGAGGATCGGGAAGGACCAGTTGCTGCCGCGCGAAAGTGTCGGGCAGTTCGATGGACTGGACCGCAAGCCTGTCGCCGTCACTATCGACGATAGCCTGCCCGCCCAGGCCGTGGCGGGCTCCCGGGTGGACGTCTGGGTGGCTCTGCCGGATAGCCGAAACGGCTTCAGCGAGCCCACCCTGCTCCTCCCCGGCGCGGAAATTGCGCAGATCACCCCGGGCAGCACCGCCCTGGGGTCCTCTCGTTCCGTGGTGGTCATGGTGCTCGTCCCGGATGCCCAGATGCCGAAATTGTTGGGTGCGCAGGCCAACAAGGCGAAGATCGCGGTCGTGTGGAACCCTGGCGGCCCCACACGATGAGCATTCCCGTCGTGACCGTGGGTGACTCCCGCGATGACCTCGTCGACGGCCTGGAGCGCCTGCACGGCCCCGTGTCCGTTGTCCGGCGGTGCGGCGAGCTGGCGGAGCTGTTGGCCGCCTGTCAAAGCGGGCTGGCCCGCGCCGCCGTCGTTGCGGCGGGCAGCGAAGAACTGACCGCCTCGCTGGTGGACCGCCTGTCCGCCGTCGGCGTGGTCGTCGTCGCGCTGACTGACGATCCGGAGGAAGCGGCCCGCCTGCGGACCATCGGCGTGGCAGCAGAAGCCGGTGCCGTTGACGCCGCAGCCCTTGCAGCGCGGATCTCCGCAGCGGTGGCACAGCGGAGCGGCGCCGGAGGCGGCCCGGGGCCCGAGGCGGCCCACGGCGCCCCCTCCGCCGGCGCCAACACACCGGCCGGCCAGGTGGCACGGACCTCCGGAGGGCACGCCGACGGACTTCCCGGCCCTGCCGGGCGGGGGCGGATTATTGCGGTCTGGGGCCCTGCCGGCGCGCCGGGCCGGACTCTCGTGGCCACCAACATCGCCGGTGAACTGGCCGCGGAAGGGCAATCCGTCCTGCTGGTCGACGCCGACAGCTACGGCGCCAGCGTGGCCGCTGTGCTCGGGCTGCTCGATGAGGCTGCCGGGCTGGCCCAGGCCTGCAGGCTGGCAGATCAGGGGCTGCTCGACGCCGACGCCCTGCTCCGGGTCGCCACCACGGTGGCAACCAAGGCCGGGACGTTCCGCGTCCTCACCGGAATCACGCGGGCGGACCGCTGGACCGAACTGCGTGCCGCGGCGCTCACGCTCGTGCTGAAGCGGGCCAGGGAAATCGCTGACGTGACTGTGGTGGACACCGGCTTCTGCCTCGAGGCCGATGAGGAACTCAGCTTTGACAGCGGTGCGCCGCGACGAAACGCTGCAACACTGAGGAGTCTGGAACTGGCCGACACGGTTTTTGCGGTCGGGGCGGCCGACCCCATCGGGATGCCGAGACTGGTCCGCGGCCTTGCCGAACTCCAGTCGGCCGTCCCGCACGCATCCCCGCAGGTGGTCATGAACAAAGTCAGGGCAGCCGCCGTGGGCCGGTCCCCGGAACGCCAGCTCCGGGCGGCGTGGGAGCGATACGGCCCGGCGGAAGCCCTGGTGGCCTTCCTGCCGTCAGACCCGGCGGCAAGCGACGCCGCGTTGCTTGCCGGAGCACTTTTGCTCGAAGCCGCCCCGGAATCCGAGCTGCGCCGTGCCATCGCCAATTTGTGTTGTGCACCTGCCCAGCGAATTCCGAAATCCTTTGTCTTTTCTTCCACAGCACAGCGCCGGGCAAAAGGTTAGGGTCAACGTAAGGGCCGCAAAGAGGCGGCTGTGAACTTCTTTTATGGAGGCGTTTCGATGTCGTCTGGGTCCAGCGTGGAGGATCAACCCGTTTCGATCGGTAGTAGTGAAAGCTACCTCGGGGATTACTACGAGCACCTCGCGGAGGAGGATCTCAAGGCCTATCGCCAGGAGGTCCTGACGGCACGGGCCGAGACCCATCGCCAGATCGCGGCGACGCGGCTGCCGGGCATCGCGAACATCGCCGTCCGCGATGAGGCCGATTGCAGCGTCCTCTACATCGTCACCGATGACATGCCGTTCCTCGTGGACTCCGTCAATGCCGAACTCGTCCGCCAGAACGCCCCCATCCACCTTGTCCTGCACCCGCTTTTCGTGGTCACGCGCAACCGCGAGACCGGCGACATGGTCAAGGTGGCGCGCGTTCCGTCCCACCTGGGCATCTCCAGCGGCGACACAGCGGCCATGCCTAACATCTCCCACCTGATCGCCCAGGGCGACAACGCCTCGCACATGGAATCCTGGATCGCCGTCGAAATCGACCTCGTCGGCGAGGAAAAGCGTGCGGAACTCGTCAAGGGCATCTCCCGGGTTCTCGGCGACGTCCGCGCCGCCGTCGAGGACTGGCCGAAGATGCGCACCAAAGCCCTTGAGATCGCCGCGGACCTGGACAGGATCGCCAACCGGGGGCAGATTGCCGAGCTGCGCCAGGCCCAGGACCTGCTCCGCTGGCTCGATGACGGGAACTTCACCTTCCTGGGCTACCGCGAATACGACCTCGTGAATGAATCCGGTGAAGACGTGCTGGAGCTGCGCGAGGAAAGCGGCCTGGGCCTGCTCCGCGCAGGCACCGACAGCCGCCAGGTCCAGCACCTCACCGAGGCCGGCAGGAAGAAGGCACGCGAAAAGCGCGCCCTGGTCATCACCAAGGCGAACTCGCGTTCCACCGTGCACCGCTCGGCCTACCTGGACTACATCGGCGTCAAGAGCTTCGACGCCGCCGGAAACGTGAACGGCGAACGCCGCTTCATCGGCCTCTTCGCGACGACCGCCTACGCCGGGTCGGTCCGCGATATCCCCGTGGTCCGGGAAAAAGTGGCCGCAGTCCTCGACGAGGCAGGCTTCCCGCCGGACTCGCACTCGGGCAAGGACCTGCTGGGCATCCTTGAAACCTACCCACGCGACGAGCTCTTCCAGATCGAGATCCCGGACCTCTCCGCCATCGCCACCGGCATCCAGCGGCTGCAAGAACGCCGCCGGACGCGGCTGTTCCTCCGCCCTGACATCTACGGCCGGTTCATGTCCGCCGTCGTCTACCTGCCGCGTGACCGCTACACCACCAACGTCCGCCTGCGCATTGAGCAGGAACTGCGGGAGACCTTTAACGCCGTGTCCATCGACTACGAGGCGCGCATGACAGAGTCGGCCCTGGCCCGCCTGTTCTTCCGGATCCGGCTGCCGAAGAACGCCGACGTCAGCAATGTCAACAGCGACGAGCTGGAGAAGCGCCTGGTCCGGGCCGCACGTTCCTGGGGCGAAGGCATCTCCGAAGTTCTGCGCGCCCGCGCCGACGGCGGCTCCAAGGGCGACGGCGCCCAGGAGCTTGCCGCTGTCTGGGCCGAGGCATTCCCCGCGACCTACCGGGTGGACTACGAGATCGAAGATGCGCTGCAGGACATCGACCGCTTCGAAAAGTACGGTGCCGCGGCCGAACGGGCCGGCGAAGCCGTCAAGGAGCAGCCCGGCGTCCACGTGTACCTGCCCGACGGCGCCGGCGCCACCCTGGAGGAGGACGCCCGCGTCAAGCTCTACATGCTGGAACCGAAGAGCCTGAGCCAGATCCTGCCGTACTTCCACAACCTCGGCCTTGAGGTCCTGGACGAGCGACCGTTCGAGATCGAGACCGCGGATCACCGGGACTTCTTCCTGTACGACCTCGGACTGAAGTACCCCGCCGGCGTCGACCCGCGGGCGACCGGCCAGCTGCTGGGCGAATCCTTCGGTGCTGCCGTCACCGGGGTCGTGGAGTCCGACAGCTTCGACCGGCTCGTTCTGCGCGAGGGCATGCACTGGCGCAAGGTGGTGGTGCTGCGCGCCTACGCCAAGTACATGCGGCAGATGGGCAACACCAATTCCTTCGAGTTCATCTCCGACACCCTGCTGGGCAACCCGGACGTGACCCGAGCCCTGACCGGACTGTTCACCGCGCGCTTCGATCCGGCATTGAGCGACGCCGAACGCCAGCTCCGGCAGGAGCAGGTCAACGCCGAACTGGATGCGGCGATCGAGACGGTCGCCACCCTGGACGCTGACCGGGTTTTGCGCACGTTTGCCAACCTGATCCGGGCGACGCTGCGGACCAACTACTTCCAGAACAAGACCCACGTCAGCTTTAAGCTCAGCCCGGCGGCCATTGACGGGCTGCCGTTCCCTCGGCCGATGTACGAGATCTGGGTCTACTCGCCCCGGGTTGAAGGCGTGCACCTGCGCTTTGGCAAGGTGGCCCGCGGCGGGCTCCGCTGGTCGGACCGGCGCGAAGACTTCCGCACCGAAATACTCGGCCTCGTGAAGGCACAGACCGTCAAGAACGCCGTCATCGTCCCCACGGGTGCCAAGGGCGGCTTCTACGCCAAGCAGCTCCCGGACCCCGCGGCCGACCGCAGCGCCTGGATGGCTGAGGGCATCGAGAGCTACAAAACGTTCATCCGCGGCCTGCTGGACATCACGGACAACCTGATTGTGACGCCCGACGGCGAAACAGTCCGGCCGCCGGCCGACGTCGTCCGCCACGACGATGACGACTCTTACCTCGTGGTCGCGGCCGACAAGGGCACCGCCTCCTTCTCCGACATCGCCAACGGACTGGCCGCCGAATACGGTTTCTGGCTTGGCGACGCCTTCGCTTCCGGCGGCTCGGTCGGCTATGACCACAAGGCCATGGGCATCACCGCCCGTGGCGCCTGGGAATCGGTCAAGCGCCACTTCAGCGAACTGGACCTCGACACCCAATCGGAGCCCTTCACCGTGGTGGGCGTCGGCGACATGTCCGGCGACGTGTTCGGTAACGGCATGCTGCTGTCCAAGCACATCCGCCTCCTGGCCGCCTTCGACCACCGGCACATTTTCCTTGACCCCACTCCGGACGAGGCGGCGTCCTACGCCGAGCGCCAGCGGCTTTTCGAACTGCCCCGGTCCTCGTGGGGTGACTACAACAGCGCGCTCATCAGCGAAGGCGGCGGCGTCTTCGCCCGGCAGGCCAAGGTGATCCCCGTGTCCGCGCAGGTCCGCGCGGCCCTCGGACTCCCCGACGGCACCACGGAGCTGAGCCCGCCGGAACTCCTGCGCGCGATCCTGCTGGCCCCGGCCGACCTCCTCTACAACGGCGGCATCGGCACCTACGTCAAGGCAAGCACGGAAACCAACGCCGAGGTCGGCGACAAGGCCAACGACTCCATCCGGGTCGACGGCCGCGACCTGCGGGTCAAGGTGGTCGGGGAAGGCGGAAACCTGGGCATGACCCAGCGCGGGCGCATCGAGGCGGCGCTGCAGGGCGTCATCCTCAACACCGACGCGATCGACAACTCCGCCGGCGTCGACTGCTCCGACCACGAGGTCAACATCAAGATCTTCGTGGACCGGATGGTCGCGGCAGGGAAGCTGGACAGCGCGGAACGGGCATCGTTCCTGTCCTCGATGACCGACGAGGTCGGCCGGCTGGTGCTTGAGGACAACATCGACCAGAACATCCTGCTCCTTAACGACCGCATGCGGGTGTCCGAATGGAGCCCCAGCTACGAACGGCTCATGGACTGGTTGGAAAAGTCGGCAGACCTCAAGCGGGACCTCGAGGCGCTGCCCACCACGGCGTCGCTGCGCGAGCGGCTGGAACAGGGCCAGGGGCTGACGTCTCCGGAGCTGTCGGTCCTCGCCGCCTACGCCAAGATCGAACTTGCCACCGCGCTGCGCGACAGCGACCTCGCCGATGATCCGTGGTTCCGCTCGACGCTGCGCGCTTACTTCCCGAAGCAGCTGCGGGAGAGGTTCGACGAGGAACTGGACACGCACCCGCTGCGCCGCGAAATCATCGCGACCGTTGTGGCCAACGACATGATCAACCTCGGCGGCATCACCTTCGCGTTCCGCGCCATGGAGGAAACGTCGGCCACGGAGTCGGCCGTCGCCAAGGCCTTCGTGGCCCTCCGCGAGGTCTACGAGCTCAACATCATGGTCGCGGAACTCAACGAACTGCCGGCGTCGTTCCCGACCGAACACTGGAGCACCGTCCACCTGGACATCCGGCGGCTTCTGGACCGCGCCGTCCGGTGGCTCCTTGGCCAGGGTTCCACGTCGCGTCCCATCGCCGAGATCGTGGGCGAATTCAAGCCGCTGATGGATCCCATGCGGGCCCGCCTGCTGGACTACCTTCGGGGCGACGACCGGGCGCGGGTGGCCGCGTGGCTGGAGAAGGCGCGCAGCTGGGACCTTCCGGAGGACTTGGCGCACCGCTGGGCGGAGCTGTTCGAGAGCTTCGTTCTCCTGGATATTGCCAAGATCGTCCACGTCAGCGCCGAACCCGTGGCCGAAATTGCCCACGTGTACTACACGGTGTTCAACCGCTTCCACGCGGATTCCCTCCTTGAGCGCATCACCAAGCTGCCGAGGGAGGACCGCTGGCAGGCACTGGCCCGTGCGGCCCTGCGCGACGACCTCTACTCCACCATCTCGGACATGACGACGGCGGTGCTGGGCAGCACGCCCGCCGGGCTTCCCGCAGAGGAACGGCTTGTGGCCTGGGAGGGCCAGAATGTGGAGCAGCTGGGCCGGGCGAAGTCCATGTTCGACGAGGTCAATGCGCTCGAAGCCGATGACATGGCCTCGCTGTCGGTAGCATTGAGGCTCTTGAGGTCAATCGTCCGACGCTAGGGGCAGCTGTCCCCGGCGTCGCAAATGGAGGTGCTGTGGCAATCTTTACGGACCCTATCAGGGAGCATGCTGATTTTGGCCCGGGGGATGCCGAGTGGCTGCACCTTCTGGTCGGCGACTGGCAGATGGTCGCCGACCTCGCGTTCGCCGACCTCGCGCTGTGGTTTCCGCATCCTGAGTTCGGCTACGTGGCTCTCGCCCACGTCCGCCCCTCCACCACGCACACGGTGTTCCATGCCGACTTCGTGGGGGAGGGGATCAGGTCGGACCTGCAGCCGCTGGTCGACAAGGCCTGGCAGAGCCGGGCGATCGAGCGCTCCAACGAGACCAACTGGAGCAGCGACATGGCCCTGCGGGTCGAGGCGGTCCCGATGGTCCGCAACGGCCGCACCCTGGCCATCGTGACCTCCCACATGGACCTCTCCAGTTCACGGATGCCCTCGCGGCTCGAACTTACCTACCGGCAGTGCGCCTACGACCTGCTGCGGATGGGAACCCTGGGCCTGTGGCCGGACTTCGCTTCGCCCACGGGCTCGCGCCGGGGCGCGCCGCGTGTGGGCGACGGCCTAATCAGGCTCGACGCCGAGGGGATCGTCCAGTACGCCAGCCCCAACGGGGTCTCCGCGTTCCGCCGGCTGGGCGACGGCGAATCCCTCGAGGGCCGGTCCCTCGCCGAGGTGACCGCCGGGCTCCTGAAGGACCGGCGCCTGGTCGACGAGACCCTGCCGCTCGTCGTCACCGGCCGGATGCCGTGGCGCAGTGAAATCGAATCACGGGGCGTGAGCCTTTCGTTGCGGGCAATCCCGCTGCGCGACGAGCAGCAGCGGTTCGGCGCGCTGGTCCTGTGCCGCGACGTTTCGGAGCTGCGCCGCAGGGAGATGGAGCTGGTCACCAAGGATGCCACCATCCGCGAGATCCATCACCGGGTGAAGAACAACCTGCAAACCGTCGCGGCCCTCCTGCGGATGCAGTCCCGGCGGATGGTCAGCGACGAGGCCAAGCAGGGGCTCGAGCAGGCCATGCGGCGGGTGGCCACCATCGCCCTGGTACATGAGACGCTCTCCCAGGGCCTGACCCAGAGCGTTGACTTTGACGAGCTCATCGGCCGCCAGTTCCGCCTTTCGGCCGAGGTCGCCTCGCCGTCTCAGCAGGTTAAGACCCAGCGTTCAGGGCTTTTCGGGGACCTGCCAAGCGACTTCGCCACGCCGTTGGCCCTCGTCATCAATGAGCTGGTCACGAACGCCGTCGAGCACGGGCTGGAGGGCCGGACCGGCACCGTCTGGCTGCTCGCAGACCGCTCGGAGACCGAAGACGGGGACGAGCTGCTCACCGTGACGGTGGAGGACGACGGCGTCGGGCTGCCGGATACGCCGTATGTGGAGGGTCTCGGACTGCAGATCGTCCGCACGCTGGTCATGAGCGAACTGGGAGGCACGATCCACTGGCAGGCCAGGGACGGCGGGGGGACGGCAGTCCAGATTGTCCTGAGCCTGACAACCCACTAGCCGCTTAAGCGGACAATGGCCGCGGACCTGGTGGTCCGCGGCCATTGCTGCAGGGTGGTTCGGTGGCGGCCGGCTCCCCGGCGGCGGGTCAGGAAGCGCGCCGGGCCCGTGCAGCGCGGCGCTTGAGGGCGCGGCGCTCGTCCTCGCTCATGCCGCCCCAGACTCCGGCGTCCTGGCCGGACTCCAAAGCCCATTGCAGGCAGGTGTCAACTACGGGGCAGCGCCGGCAGACGCTTTTCGCTTCCTCGATCTGGAGGAGGGCAGGTCCGGTGTTTCCAACGGGGAAGAACAGCTCCGGGTCCTTGTCAAGGCAGGCTGCGCGGTTACGCCAATCCATGCTGATCAGTCACTCCATTCCTGGGAACTCGTTAAATGCCTTTGTGAAATTATTCACTAGAGGCTCCATAAGAAAAGGGCCCATCAGGGGCCCCCTCGGTCATCTGGATTAAGCGTGTCATGTTAACGCTGTGTAAACAAGGGGTAATAGAGGCCGAAATGCCCCGGGACCGTGAGCGATGCATCACATTCAATGGCGGCGTCCTCACATCTAGACGACTATGTCCGGTAGTGTGCCAGTGTGTCAAGGCCCCCTGTGAACCCTGAAGATCCCAGCGAGGATCCCCGCGATAACCCCAGTGAGCGCCCCGGCCAGGATCCGCTTCGGAATGCTGCCGGAGCCCCCGTCGGAGACAAAGGCAGCGACAAAGACGGCGACAAAACAAGAGACAAAGCCGGAGACAAAGCCGCAAACAACGCCCGAGAGAACGCCGCAAACAACGCCGGAGACCCTGCCGGGGCCCCGGTCCGGCCGAGGGCAATCGTCGTCATCGCGGTCGTCGTCGCGCTTGAGGCCGCGGCACTGCTCCTGGCGGCCGTCTGGTACGGCACCCAGCTCCTGACCGGAGCGCCGGTGCTTTCCTTCTGGGGTGCCGTCTTCACGCTGTTCCTGCTGCTGGCGTTCACCGTCTGGCTTTTCGCCGTGGCTCGCTTCCTGCTACGCGGTTTCCGTTGGCCGCGGGCCGGCGCCCTGGTGGCCCAGCTCTTCGCGCTGACCATTGGCTTCCCCACCCTGACTGGCGGTTATCCGCTGGCCGGACTGGCCATGCTGGTGCCGGCTGTGCTCACGATTGTGCTCCTGTTCGACAAACGTGTCATAGCGTTCGCCTCACGGGCAGCCGGGGCCCCGCCGGCCCTTTAGTGGCCCGCCCTGTAGAGTGGTCCGTCCCATGGGGCCGTTTGTCCCGGGGAGATCCGCTGCGGGCCGCCGGTGGTCCGGACCGCGGCGAGCTGCACGGGCGTTGCGCGGCCGTCGGAAATGACGACGGCGCGTCCCGGCGGCGGACTCTGTTCGGCGTCGAACCTCACTCCAAACGGCTCCCCGTCCATGAGCCCACGCGGTCCGATCAGGACCGCGCGCCCCTGGCTGCGCGCGACGGCGGCCAGTGGCACCCGCTGCCAGAAAGTGGGACCGAAATCCGCCGCCACGATTACCCTCCAGCCCAAACTGTGTAGGGCCGCCAGGCGGCTGTTGGCGTCTTGTGAGAGCAGATCGGCGTCGTCTGCGAGCGCTATCGCCGTTCGGTCCAGGGTGCCGGCGATCGCGCTGGCGTGGACCTCGGACCAATAGCGGCCGGGATCCGATCCCTCCGGCGGCACGAGCCAGACGCCGCTTGGGTTCATTCCCGGGAGCGCCGCCAGCAGCGTGCTCTTCCCGGAGGCCGGCCGGCCGAGGACTGCGAGGACGCCGCCGGCCGGCAACGGAACGTCATGCCGCCGGAGTTCGTCTCCTGAGACTCCAATCAGCACCGAGGCAGCCGAAACCTGGCCAGGCGCGCCACCCGGCGCGGCTGCGGGCACGGCATCGGGCGGCGTCACCCTTTGACCGGGCCCGGGGCCGGCTGACTGGGCCAGCACCTCGTCCACGGTCACGAACGAGGGCAGGGCTTCGATCCGGAAAGGCCGGGTCGAGACGGCGCCGTCTGCGCGGCTCCTTTCTCCCCCGACGCATGGTTCCAAGAGCTGGGCCGCGTGACCGGTCGGCAAAGGGCTTGGCACGAAGGGGCCGAAGACGGCTACGCGGCCGGAGACCGGCTCCAGGGCCGGAAGCCGGGGCCACGCAAGGCGGTCCTCCTCGGTGGACCCTGCGGGAAAGAAGATCCGGTTGGGCAGGCCGGCGAAGAACCTGGCGGTCACGAGTTCGCGCTCCCCGGACACGATGACGGTGACTCCGGCCCTGGCGCCGTCCCGCACGATGTCATGGAGGAGGTCCTCGGCCCATGCCAGCGGCCCGGAGCGAAATGCAGAGACCCAGGCGCCCCAGCCGCTGAGGACCAGTACGAGCCGCGGCTGCGGGCCGGCTCCGGACATGCTGAGCCGTGAGGTCACTTCCTCGGCGATGCGCTGCAGCACCCGTGCCGCCCGGCGGAGTTCATGCAGGCCGGCCAGCGCACCGACCCGGGCTGCCGGCGCGGCGGCGCCGAGGACGGCGGCGGCGTCGAGTATGTAAAGGTGCGACTCCATGTTGCCGGCCAGGAGTTGGTCGACGGCGAGGTTCAGGGCCGCGTCGCCGGCCCCGGCGGATACGAGGGCCAAATGCCCGTGCCGAGCAGGACCCCAGCTCAGCTCGGAGACGTTTTGGCGTTCCGGCAGGTCCACTCGTCCCAGCAGAATCTGGTCCCGGTCCTCGGGCCCGGGTTCCGGATACGGCAACACGGGCGGCAGCGGATCGGCCACCGGTCGCCGGGCCGGCCGGCCGCCGAAAGCCCGCCACAGACGCACTGTGACGTCGATGAGCTGCGCCGCACCCTGCGCAGGCGTCAGGGCCGCGCTGGAGGCATAGGGAGCCCCGCCGGTGGGGGAACCCCCGGTCTGGAGGCCCGACGACGACTGCGGCCGGGTCCGGGCCAGCTCGTCCGCGGCCGGGCGCACCGTGACCGCGCCGTTCGTCCGCGTGGCGGTGGCCGGCGTCAGGGTGGCCGTCTGGAACTCCACCGGGGCCTGTGAGCCGCGGATCAGGAACGCCCGTCCGGGACGTGCGATCGGGATCGCCGCGGCGAGCCCAGAGCCCATAATGTCGAACGATTCGAGACTGGACTGCACCCGGAGGGCGACGCAGGTGGTGACGTTGGCCCGGATATCGGCGTTCAGCGCTCCCTGCGGGCGTTGGGTAGCCAGGACGAGATGGATCCCCAGTGACCGGCCGATGGCGGCAATCCTCATAAGTTCGGCAAGGGCGCCGGGCGCTTCGTCAACCAGGACCCGGAACTCGTCGACGACGATGACGAGATAGGGCATTGACTGCCCGGCCGCCGCTGACAACTCGTAGGCCGTGAGATCCGGGGCGCCCACCTCTGCCAGCAGTTCCTCCCTGCGGCGCACCTCGGCCCGCAGCGAGACGAGAGTGCGCTCGATTTCTACGCCGCCCAGATCGGTCACCATGCCGACGCAGTGCGGGAGGCCGGTCAGCGGACCCAGGCCGGAGCCTCCCTTGAAATCTATGAAGAGCAGGTTGACGCGGTCCGGCGGATGGCTGGCCGCGAGGCCGGCGGCCAAGGTTCGCAGAAACTCCGACTTCCCCGATCCGGTGGTCCCGGCGACCAGGAGGTGCGGACCGTCCGCCTTCAGATCTACGCGCACGGCTCCGGTCCTCCCTGCCCCGACCGGCACGGCCAACCCTTCCGTCAAGCCGGTCCCAGTGAAGCCGGTCCCAGTCAAGCCCGTCCGGGACCAGCGCCGGGAGAGGTCCGGCTCGGCGAGGGGAAGAACGTCGGCCATGCTGCAGTGGTGCGGGACGGCCGGCGGGAGAACCTTCGTGTGGTGCGCTGCGGCGGTGAATCTGCGGCAAAAGCGGTCGAAGACGTCCGGCGGGACCAGATCCGCCACGAAGTCCACGGGCGGGGCCCCTGCGGTGAGCAACGAGCTGCGCCGGCCGAGGACAATGCCGGCATGTTCTTCCGGGCACGGTTTTGGCGAACACTCCATCACCCTCCATCCGTTCGCCACGGCCAGGTTCCGGAGCACGTGCCCCGCGCCGGCCGCCTCCGTGGTGCTGGCGGCCGGCGCGTGGCCGGGTCTGTCCCAAAGGATGAGCACTCCGTGGTCGAATCCTTCGCCGGAACCGGCCGCCAGCAGGGCAGCAGTGGCGGCGTCATTTGAGGACAGCATGACGCCGGGCAGGAAGCGCGCCGCCAACGGTAAGGTGCTCGCCGGACCATGCAGGAGCAGGCGCGTGCTCCCGCTGAGGGGATAGGCCGCCAGCTGCAGGATGAAGGAGCGCACCAACCCGGCGGCCGCGGACCCGGGGCCATGGATGGTGACCACGGGCGATGCCGGGTCCAAGGTCAGGGGTACCTGCCCGAGCGGCGGCGGCGAAAAGCCGGAATCGGGCGGCTCCAGCCGGATATTCGCCCCCTGCTCCGACAGCCCGAGGCGCAGCCAGATCCCTGGCGACTCCCGCTGAACTGCCCGGTCCGGCACGGGTGGCCCGTAGGCGGAGCCGATGACCAGGTCCGCCGCGGACGGTGCAGCCTGCCGGCGTCGTTCCCTGTCCTGCACCACGGCGTCCGCCACGGCTGCGGCGAGCGCGCGGCGCTGACGGCGGCCAGACACCACCGGGACAAGGACGGTCGCGGCAGACAGGGCGGTGAAGGCCAGGAACATCCACATGCCGGTGACAAGCGCCATGCCGACGCCGACCAGGAGCGGCAGCGCCGCGGCCAGGACCACAGCAGTCCGGTGGCCGGGGGCACCGGTGCCCCGGACGACCAGCGGTTCGGCAATGCTGGAGCCCGCGAGCCCCGGCAGGAGGTCCGCGGCCGCGCTCGCCGCAGCGCTCGCCGTTGGGGGCAGCCCGAGCAGGAGCGACATTGTGGAGTCACCGCAGCTGATCAGGGAAAGCGTGGTCACCGGGGCCGTCTGCACCATCCGGCCGTCCACCCTGGTTCCGTTGGTACTGCCGAGGTCCACGATCGTGACGTCCGAGTCCGAGACGTCCAGGCACGCGTGCTCCCGGGAAAGCGCGGCATCCGGGATCACAATTTCGGTGCTGCTGCGTCCGATCCGGAACTGACCCCGCCGCAGCGTGACCACCGTGCCCGCGCCGGGACCGCTGTGTACGGCGAGAAGCAACATGGCAGCTTCCCGACGCGCGGGCCCGGAACCGGTGGCTGCTGGGGAGCCCGGCACGGCGGCAGCAGCAAGCACCGCACCGTCGTTAGGCACAGGCCCGTCATCGGGCCCAGCGCCAGCAACAAGCACGGCGCCGTGCACCAGGGGAGGCACGCCAACCGTCATGGCGGCGATCGGGGTTCCCCGGACGAAGAGCGTACCGGTCCCGTACCGCCGGGAAATGGCCGACTCCAGGTCCGCGCCCGGGCACGGATCCGGCACCTCGACGGACAACTCAACGAGCTGCCCGTCCGGCGTCGGAGCGGGCACGCTCGGTACTGGCACACACGGTGCGAGAGTGCAATGGAAGATCATCCGGGCATCCTTTCCAGTCGTCCTCCCGGATTCCACGTTAGGGCTGCTCAAGCCGGAGGGCGGCCCGAAAACGTACCCATGTGGAAAACGCTTCGGAGGGGCATGGGACCGCCGGAATGAGCGGCGCCAGGACCGGCGTTGGCCGTGATCCCGGATCGTGGGCCGGTCCGCGATTCGCCGATCACCGCTGGGTCTCGGGTAGGCTAGACCAGCAGACAATGCGCAACATTGCGCTGCCCGCATTCGAACCAGGAGAGTTTGTGACCGCTGACCTCGTCATCGTAGGGTCGGGCTTTTTCGGCCTGACAATCGCAGAACAGGCCGCCACTGAGCTGGGCTTGAAGGTAGTCGTCATCGACCGCCGGCACCACATTGGCGGCAACGCCTACAGCGAAAAGGAAGAGCGGACCGGCATCGAGGTGCACCGCTACGGTGCCCACCTGTTCCACACGTCCAACGACCGCGTGTGGGAGTACGTGAACCGTTTCACGACGTTCACCAACTACGTCCACAAGGTCTACGGCGTGCACAAGGGCGAGGTCTACTCGCTGCCCATCAACCTGGCCACGATCAACCAGTTCTTCCGGGCCAACCTGACCCCCGGGCAGGCGCAGGAACTGATCAAGGAACAGGCCGGCGAACTGGCGGGCACCGATCCGCAGAATCTGAACGACAAGGGCATCCAGCTGATTGGCCGGCCCCTCTATGAGGCGTTCATCAAGCACTACACCGGCAAGCAGTGGCAGACGGATCCCAAGGACCTGCCCGCGGGCATCATTTCCCGTCTTCCGGTGCGCTACAACTACGACAACCGGTACTTCAACGACAAGTACGAGGGCCTGCCGACCAACGGCTACACGGCGTGGATCGAAAAGATGGCCGAACACCCCAACATCGAGGTCCGGCTCAACACGGACTTCTTCGATGAGTCCCACGAGTACAGCAAGGGCAACGTCGTCGGCAAGATCCCTGTCATCTACACCGGCCCGGTTGACCGCTACTTCGACTACGCCGAAGGCGATCTGTCCTGGCGCACCATCGACTTCGAAGAAGAGGTGCTCGACGTCGGGGACTTCCAGGGCACCTCGGTGGTGAACTACAACGACGAAGACGTCGCATACACCCGCATCATCGAACCGCGCCACTTCCACCCGGAACGTGACTACCAGACGGAGAAGACCGTCATCATGCGCGAATTCTCCCGCGCGGCGGAGAAGGGCGACGAGCCCTACTACCCGATCAACACCGCCGCGGACCGCGAGCGACTGCTCAAGTACCGGGACCTCGCCGCCGCCGAGAAGGACGTCCTCTTCGGCGGGCGCCTCGGCACTTACAAGTACCTGGACATGCACATGGCCATCGGCTCGGCCCTGACCATGTTCGAGAACAAGATCCGGCCGCATTTCGAGGGCGGCGCCAAGATTGAAAGCGGAGGGGTGGACGCATGAGCGTTGACCAACAGGACAACCAGACCGTGACGGCAGAGCCGGCGAACGAAGCCGCCTGGCAGACCATCCAGCGTGTGATCCTCCCGGGCGAGCGGGGGCTCGAGACCCTCCCGCTGTACATGGACTCCGGCGTGGTCAGCAGTGCCACCGACGTGTCGGCGGAAAATTCAGGGTTTGGCCGTTCAGAGACACCGGCCCAGCTCCGCGATTCGACCCGGATGGCGCACGCGGATGACATCACGTCGCGAACCAGTGCCTCCGTGCGGGCCGGCGAGCGAATCTCCTTCGCTACCTATTTCAACGCTTTTGCAGCAAGCTATTGGCGGCGCTGGACCACCGTGGAAGAGGTCCGCCTCAGGGTACGGACCTCCGGCCGCGGTACGGTCAGCATCTATCGCTCCAACGCCCGCGGGTCGCTCCAGCACGTTGAGACCACCCGCGTCGCTGGCGAAGCGCAGACAGAATTCGTTCTGTCTCTGGCTCCCTTCGGCGACGGCGGCTGGTACTGGTTCGACGTCACGGCCGGAACCGAGGGAATGGAGTTTGTCGGAGCCGAATGGCAGACCCAGGCCGAGCGGCGGCAGACCGGTTCGATCACGCTCGAAATCACGACCCTGAACAAGACCGGCTACTGCATCAATAACCTCCGCATCCTCGGACAGCACCCTGAGGCGCTGGAGTACGTCAAGGAAGTTATCGTCGTTGACCAGGGGACCGAAAAGGTGGCCGAAGCCGAGGGCTTCGCCGAGGTCGAGAGTGCGCTCGGCGGCAAGCTCCGCATCATCGACCAGGACAACCTGGGCGGATCCGGCGGCTTCGCGCGCGGCATGTACGAAGCGGTCCAAAACGGCAGCGACTACGTCCTCCTCCTTGACGACGACATCGTCATCGAGGCTGAGAGCCTCATTCGGCTGGGCACCTTCGCGGATTACTGCAAGAAGCCCACCCTGGTCGGCGGGCACATGTTTGACCTTCACGACCGTAACGTCCTGCACACCCTTGGCGAGGTGGTCAACCCGTATTTCATCGGTCCGGCGGAACCCAACCCGAACCAGGAAATGCGCCACAACTTCGCGCAGCGGAACCTGAGGGACACGCCATGGATGCACCGGCGTGTCGACGTCGACTACAACGGCTGGTGGATGTGTCTGATCCCCACCGCGGTAATCCGCGAGATTGGCCTGTCCTTGCCCGTCTTCATCAAGTGGGACGACACCGAGTATGGCGTGCGCGCGAAGGCCGCGGGTTACAACACCGTTTCGCTGCCGGGTTCGGCAGTCTGGCATGTGTCCTGGATCGACAAGGACGACCTGGTCGGCTGGCAGGCCTACTTCCACACCCGGAACCGATTCATCTACGCCTTGCTGCACAGCCCCTATGACTTCGGCGGCGGCCTCGTGGAGAACTCGATCAAGCTGGACCTCAAGCACAACATTTCGATGCAGTACTACACGCTGCAGGGCCGGATTGAGGCCATGAAGGACCTGCTGCAGGGCCCCGGCAACCTGCACAAGATCCTGTCCACCAAGCTCCCCGAGATCCGGTCCATGGCCCAGGAATTCTCGGAAGCACAGTTCAAGCCCAGCTTTGACGACTACCCGTCGGTGAAATCCACCAAGGTTCCCCGCCGCGGCAAGGGCGTATCGGTACCGTCCTACCTGCAGCTGCTGCCGTGGGTGGCAAAGACCGTGGTTCGCCACGTGGGCGTCCCGGTCTCCGAGACCAGCAGGACCCACCCTGAGACCATCGTGGCGCATCAGGACAACAAGTGGTGGAGGGTTTCCCAGTTCGACAGCGCGCTGGTATCCAATGCTGAGGGCACCGCGGTCTCTTGGTACAAGCGCGATCCCCGTCGGGTTCGAAGCCTGCTCACCGAAAGCATCAAGGTGTACGGCGAAGTGCTACGCAAATGGCCGGACCTCAAACAGGAGTACCGCGGCGCCGTCGCCGAGATCACCTCCATGGAAGCATGGAAGAAGACCTTTGAAGAGCACTCTCAGAGCGAAGTGAAATAGGGTGACAACCACGATTTCCGGGGAATTGACCCGCCCGGGTCTCGGCGGTGGATTTCGGGATCTTCGGCAGTCCAGTTTTTTGCTGAAACTGCTGGTCCGCAAGGAACTGAAAGTCCGCTACCGGGGCTCCGTCCTGGGCCTCTTCTGGTCCTATGTGAAGCCCGCCGTGCAGTTTCTCGTGTTCTACGTGGCCTTGGGCGTCTTCCTGGGCCTTGAACGCAGTGCGCGCAACCCGGACGGCCTACCGAACTATGCCGTGTATCTCTTCTCCGGAATCGTGCTGATCAACTTCTTCTCCGAAGCTCTCGGGAATTCCGCCCGATCGATCGTGAACAACGGCAACCTGATCAAGAAGATCTATCTGCCCCGCGAGCTGTTTCCGGTGGCGTCGGTCTGGGTGTCTGCTGTGCATTTCTTCCCCCAGCTGGTTGTCCTCGTGATCGGGTGCCTCTTTGCGGGGTGGCACCCGGACATGCTTCAGCTGTTGGCGGCGGTGGGCGGATTCGCCATTGTGGGCTTCCTGGCAACGGGGCTCGGCCTGCTGTTCGGCGCCGCCAACGTGTATTTCCGTGACTCGGAAAACCTCGTTGACATGCTCCTGATGGTGGCGACCTGGGCGTCGCCCGTCATGTACTCCTGGACCATGGTGCAGTCAAAGCTGGGCCCGGTTTTCTTCGCCGTCTACCAGGCCAACCCCATCACGGTGGGGGTCGAGTTGTTCCACTATGCCTTCTGGTACCCCACAACGGACGGCTCCGCCGCGATGCCGCCGAACCTGTTCAGCCTGTGGCTCCCGATCGGCCTCGTCATTTCGCTGGTGGTCCTGGCCTTGGGGCAACTAACTTTCCGGCGGCTTGAGGGCCGCTTCGCTCAGGAGCTGTAAATGGCAAACGCGATCGAAGTTTCCAATATCAGCAAGGAGTTCGTGCTCCGCCACACCCGTTCCATCAAGGAAGCGGTCGTATGGCTCGTGAAGGGCCGCAAGGGTGATCTTTCCAAGAAGTTCCATGCCCTCAAGGATGTCTCCCTGATGGTGGAAACGGGGGAGACCGTGGCGTTGCTGGGCCTGAACGGTTCCGGCAAGTCCACCCTGTTGAAGCACATCTCCGGCGTCATGCTCCCGGATTCCGGCAGCGTCTACACCCGCGGCCGCGTGGCCGGCCTGATCGAGGTCGGGGCGGGTTTCCATCCTGACCTCTCGGGCCGCGACAACGTGTACCTCAATGGAGCGATCCTGGGGATGACGGAGAAGCAGATCAATGAGCGCTTCGACGCGATCGTGGAATTCTCCGAGATCGGCGAATTCATCGACACGGAAGTCAAGTTCTATTCATCTGGCATGTACCTGCGCCTGGCCTTTTCCGTGGCCGTTCACACCGACCCCGAGGTCTTCCTGATCGATGAAATCCTCGCCGTCGGTGATGAACCGTTCCAGCGCAAGTGCATAGCCAAGATCCAGGAACTCGCAGAAAAGGGCAAGACCCTCGTCGTCGTCAGCCACGACCTGGACCTGGTTTCCCGGATCTGTGCCCGCGGTGTCCTGCTTGAGCACGGAAATGTATTGTTCGATGGGCCGATCAGCGAGGCGGTAAGCCGGCTTCGCAACTAGTCGGCAGACCCGCTGCCGCCGTCGCGGGGCGGCAGCCGCTAGTGTGGAGACTGGTCCTTCGGCCCCGCCATTAGGTATATAGAGAAAAGGCACGAGAATCGTGAAGATTGCTGTAATTGCGTTGGGTAAGATCGGCCTGCCCTTGGCCGTCCAGTTTGCATCCAAGGGCCATGAGGTCGTCGGCGTCGACGTTAACCGGCAGGTTGTCGATCTCATCAACGCCGGAATCGAACCATTTCCCGGCGAAGCCCGGCTGCAGGAACAACTTTCCGAGCTGGTGCCCGCAGGGAAGCTCAGGGCGACCACCGATTACGCGGATGCGGTCCCCGAGGCGGACGTTGTGGTTCTGGTCGTGCCGCTGTTTGTCGACGCGGACGCGAACCCTGATTTCGGATGGATGGACGCGGCGACCGCCGAACTGGCGAAGCACCTGACGCCTGGCACCCTTGTGTCCTACGAAACCACCCTTCCGGTCGGCACCACCCGGACCCGGTGGAAGCCGGCCCTGGAAGCGGCCTCCGGCCTGGTCGAGGGACAGGACTTCCACCTCGTGTTCTCGCCGGAGCGGGTGCTCACCGGCCGGGTGTTCGAGGACCTGCGCAAGTACCCCAAGCTGGTGGGCGGCCTGTCGGAAGAAGGGGCCGCCAAAGCCGTCGAGTTCTACGAGGCCGTGCTCGACTTCGACGACCGGACGGATCTGGCCCGTCCGAATGGCGTCTGGGACCTGGGGTCCGCCGAAGCGTCGGAGATGGCGAAACTGGCGGAAACCACCTACCGCGACGTGAACATTGGCCTCGCCAATCAGTTTGCCCGCTATGCCGCCACGGCCGGCATCGACATCTACCAGGTCATCGAGGCTGCCAACTCCCAGCCCTACAGCCACATCCACACACCCGGAATCGCCGTCGGCGGGCACTGCATCCCCGTCTATCCGCGGCTGTACCTCTGGAATGATCCCGAGGCCACGGTGGTCCGCGCAGCCCGCGCGGCCAACGCCGACATGCCGGCCTACACCATCGGGCTGCTCGAGGGAGCCTACGGCGACCTGACAGGCGCCCGCGTGGTAGTACTCGGCGCGGCCTACCGCGGCGGCGTCAAGGAAACGGCGTTTTCCGGTGTTTTCGACGCCGTCAAGGCCCTCGAACTGCGCGGCGCCGCAGCCCTCGTCCATGACCCGCTGTACACCGACGAGGAACTCCAGAAGCTGGGCTTCCAGCCCTACCACCTCGGGGAACCGGCCGACGCGGCCGTGGTCCAGGCAGACCACGCCGAGTACCGCACGCTGGGACCGGCGGACCTCCCGGGCGTCCGGGTCTTCATCGACGGCCGCAGGGTGAGCAGCCCGGAGGCCTGGGACGGCGTCCAGTACCGCGTCATCGGCAAGGCCTGACCCCGGTAGATCCGCCGATCCCTTCTTCCCTTTGACAGGAGATCCATTATGAACAACATTGCCCCGAGCGCTGATGTTTCGGACCGCGCCGTGTTGGGCGCCGGTACCAAGATCTGGCACCTGGCCCAGGTGCGCGAGGACGCCACCCTGGGAGAAAACTGCATCGTCGGCCGCGGTGCCTATGTAGGCACCGGTGTCCACATCGGCGACAACACCAAAATCCAGAACTACGCCCTGGTCTACGAGCCCGCCAAGCTGGGAAAGGGCGTCTTCATCGGCCCCGCGGTGGTCCTCACGAACGACACCTACCCCCGGTCCGTCAGTCCTGACGGATCGCTGAAGAGCGCGCACGACTGGACCCCCGTGGGCGTCACCATCGAGGACGGCGCCTCCGTCGGCGCCCGAGCCGTCTGCGTGGCGCCGCTGACGATCGGACGCTGGGCGACCATCGCCGCTGGTGCCGTCGTCACGAAGGATGTACCCGCCTTCGCCTTGATGGCCGGGGTCCCGGCCAAACGGCTCGGCTGGGTCGGCAAGGCCGGTTTCCCGCTGCGTGAGGCAGACGGATTCTGGGTGTGCCCCGAGACGGGCGCCAAATATGTTGAAGAAGAAAATTTCCTGAAAGAGGCAGAGGACAACGCATGAGCCTGGACTTTATCCCCGCAGCCAAGCCGATCATCGGCGATGAAGAGCGTGCGGCCGTAGATGCCGTACTCGCCTCCGGAATGCTGGCCCAAGGCAAGCAGGTGGCGGAGTTTGAAACCGAATTCTCCTCGGTGCTCGTCGACGGCCGCGCTGCCGTCGCCGTAAACTCCGGCACCTCCGGCCTCCACCTCGGTCTCCTCGCCGCCGGCGTTGGCCCGGGCGACGAAGTGATCGTGCCATCCTTCACCTTTGCCGCCACCGGCAACGCGGTGGCACTGACCGGCGCGACCCCGGTCTTCGCCGACATCGAGCTGGACCACTACACGCTGGACACGGACCACGTCGCCTCGCTGATCACGGAGAAGACCAAGGGCATCATGCCGGTCCACCTGTACGGGCACCCCTTTGACGTCGAAGGCCTCGGCAAACTTGCCGCGGAGCGGGGCATCGACCTCTACGAGGACGCAGCCCAGGCGCACGGCGCAAGCTTCAACGGCAAAAAAGTGGGCAGCTTCGGCACCTTCGCCATGTTCAGCCTGTATCCGACAAAGAACATGACCTCCGGTGAGGGCGGCATGGTCACGACGTCGGACGCCGCCGTCGAGCAGAAGCTTCGGCTGCTGCGCAACCAGGGCATGGAGAAGCAGTACGAGAACGAAATCGTCGGCTTCAACGCCCGCATGACTGACCTGCACGCCGCCATCGGCCGCGTCCAGCTCACCAAGGTGCTCGGCTGGACCGCGCAGCGGCAGCAGAACGCGGCCTTCCTTGACGCCAACCTGGAAAACGTCGGGGCCCCCGCAGTCAAGGCAGGGGCGGGCCACGTCTACCACCAGTACACGATCCGGGTTTCCGAGGACCGCGACGGGCTGGCCAAGGCGCTGCGGGAAGAGTACAACATCGGAACCGGCGTGTACTACCCGGTCCCGAACCACCGGCTTCCGTCCTTCAACCGGACGGAAGACCTCCCCAACACGGAGACGGCCGCCAAGGAAGTTCTCTCGCTGCCGGTGCACCCCTCCCTGAGCCAGGACGACCTCGAGCGGATCGTCACCGCGGTCAACACCCTGTCCAAGGCCGGTGCCTGAGATGGCAAATCTGCGCGTAGGCCTGATCGGGCTGGGAATGATGGGCCGGCACCATGCCCGGGTCCTTCGGGAGCTGCCCGGCGTCGACCTGGTGGCTGTGGCGGACGCCTACGGCGATCCGCACGGCGTCGCCGGGGGACTGCAGGTGCTGTCCTCGGTGGAGGAGCTCATCGCCCAGGGCCTGGACATGGCGGTGGCCGCCGTCCCCACAGGGATGCACGAGGAAGTCGGGCTGGCACTGGCCGAAGCCGGCGTCCACACCCTCGTCGAGAAGCCGATTGCCGCAAGCGCCGCCGCAGGCCAACGCCTCGTCGATGCTTTTGAGGCCAAGAACCTCGTCGGGGCCGTGGGTCACATCGAGCGTTTCAACCCTGCGCTGCAGTCCCTGCGGAAGAGGATTGAAGCGGGCGAACTCGGCGAGGTTTACCAGATTGCCACCCGCCGGCAGGGTCCGTTCCCGTCGCGCATCGCCGACGTCGGGGTGGTGAAAGACCTGGGCACGCACGATATCGACCTGACCGCCTGGCTGGCCCAAAGCCGCTTCGAGTCGATCTTCGCCCATGTCACCACGCGCAGCGGCCGTCCGCATGAAGACATGGTGGCCGCGACCGGGCAGCTGGAAAACGGTGTCATCACCAATCACCTGGTGAACTGGCTCTCCCCGATGAAGGAGCGCCTCACGATCGTCACCGGCGAAAAAGGCGCCTTCGTGGCCGACACGGTCACGGCGGACCTGACGTTCTTCGAAAACGGCACCGTGGCCACGGAGTGGGACTCCATGGCAGCGTTCCGGGGTGTCTCCGAGGGCAACATGACACGGCTCGCAATCGCCAAACCCGAGCCGCTGCGCACCGAGCACGAGGCATTCCGTGACGCCGTCCTGGGCCTGCGCAACGACGTCGTGACCATGCGCGAAGGCCTCGACACGCTCGTCGTTGCCGAGGCAGTACTGGAGTCCGCGCGCAGCGGGCAGATGGTCAAAGTCGACGCCTCATGACGGTCCGTCCGCGATTGAGGGTCGCGGTCGCCACCCGGCTCTTCACGCCCGAAGTGGGGGCCGCTGCCTTTCGTCTCCAGGCGCTGGTAGATGGGCTGGTTGCCGCGGGGGCCGAGGTTCAGGTCGTGACGACCCGCGCCCCCGGCGGAGCGTCGGCCGGCAGGGTCCCCTTCAAAATCAGCCGCTGGCCCGTGTTGCGGGACCGCGGCGGCAACGTCCGCGGCTATTTCCAGTACTTGAGCTTTGACATACCGGCCTTCTTCCGACTCCTGGTTCAGGGCGCGGATATTGTCGTCTCCGAGCCGCCGCCCACCACCGGGCTGATGGTGGCCCTCAGCAGCCGGCTGCGTCGTCGGCCGTTTGTGTACTACGCGGCGGACGTGTGGAGTGAAGCGCTGTCCGCCACCGACGTGCCCGGCGTCGTCATTGACATCATGCGGCGCGTCGAAGGCTTTGTGCTGCGGCGTGCCGCGTGCGTCATCGCCATCTCCGATGCCGTCGCCGAGCAGGTCGCGAAGTTCGGGGTGCCGGCGGAGCGCCTCCGGGTGGTGCCTAACGGGGTTGACACCTCGGTCTTCAACCCCGACGGGGAGGCCGCGGGCAGTGAGCGGCCTTATTTCGCCTACACCGGGACCATTTCGGAATGGCAGGGGGCCGATGTCTTTGTTCGGGCCCTGCCGATCGTGCAGCGCAAATATCCGGATGCGGAGATCCGCTTTTTCGGGCAAGGCACGGACGAGCAGACCCTCCGGTCCCTGGCGGCCGAGATAGCTCCCGGGAGCGTGGTTTTCGGCGGAGTCGTTCCGCCCCGGCAGGCTGCGGCCTGGCTGCGCGGAGCCGCGGCAGCACTCGTCAGCATCAAGCCGGGGCAAGGCTATGACTTCGCCAAACCGACCAAAATCTATGCGGCCGCAGGGTGCGGGACCCGGGTAATATTTGCGGGCGCGGGCGAGGGGGCAGCGGTGGTGGCTGACAACGCACTCGGCGACGCCGTAGACCACGACCCGGACGCCGTGGCGGCGGCGATGATCGCCGCACTCGAATCCGACGACTCGGACCGCGGGCTCCGCTCGCGGTGGGTGGCGGACCATGCATCCCTCGCGGCAGCAGGACAAGCCGCTGCGGCCGTCGTTGCCACGGTGGCGGAGACGTCCCGGTAAAGACCTCGGAACGCAGCAGAGGCGGCCAACGGAGTTCATGTCTCCCGTTGGCCGCCCCTGACAAGCGTGTGCCCGCTACTTTCCGGCGGACTCCGCGTTGAAGCTCAGCAGCGCGTCCACGATCTTCTCGGCAGCATGTCCGTCGCCGTACGGGGCGGCGTCCGTGGGCTCGGGAGCGGGCCGCTTGACTGTATCGGCCAGGATGGAGAGGTCCTCGCTCACCAGGACGTTCCACCGCGATTCGAGCGTTTCAACCCACTCGGTCTCAGGACGGATCGTCGTGCACGGCACCCGCAGCAGGAAGGCTTCCTTCTGCAGGCCGCCCGAGTCGGTGATGACGCCAGCGCTGTTGACCACGGCGTTGACCAGCTGCGGATAGGCCAGCGGCGGGCATACCCGGATGCTTCCCTGCTCGAGCTTGAGTCCGTGACGTTCGGCGAAACTGACCAGGCGCGGATGGGCCAGCAGGAGGACAGGACGGTCCAGCGAGGCCAAGGACGCAAGGATGGATCCGAGGCGGGCCGGTGAGTCCGTATTGTCCGGCCGGTGGATGGTGCTGACGTAGTACCCCTGCGGAACCACGTCGAGGGGCAGGGGCTCCTTGCGGCTCTCGAGCAAGGCGCAAACCTGGTAGAGGACGTCGGTCATGACGTCGCCGACCAGGACCGTTTTCGCGGCGAGGCCCTCGTTGGCCAAGTGGTCAACAGCAACGCGGGTGGGGGCCAGCAGCAGGTCCGCGGCGTGGTCTGTCAGGACGCGGTTGTGTTCCTCAGGCATGCGCCGGTTGAAGGAACGCAGCCCCGCTTCAAGGTGGGCCAGCGGTATGTGCATCTTGACCGCGGCTATCGCCGCGGCCAACGTGGAGTTCGTGTCGCCGTACACCAGCACGCAGTCTGGTTTGGCCTCCTCCAGAATCTCTTCGAGACCTCCAAGCATGGCCCCAGTTTGCGCGCCGTGCTTGCCGGACCCCACACCGAGGTTGAAATCGGGCGCCGGGATACCCAGGTCGCGGAAGAAAACGTCACTCATGAGTTCGTCATAGTGCTGGCCGGTGTGGGCGATAAGGTGCTCCGCCCGGCCGGCGATGGCTGACGCGATCGGTGCGAGCTTTACAAACTGTGGTCGTGCGCCGACGACGCTGAGAATACGCATTGTCCCAGCTTAGGCGATAGCAGGGGTTGGCCGTGGCGGCCGTGATCCCGCGCACAGGCCGGTGCCTGGCGCAGCATGGTCAGCAGGCGTTGATCTTGAACAGTTTGGCTGCGCCCTGCCGGTCCACGAGTTCGACCTTCGCGCCGGGCCTTGTTAGCACGTCGACAAACGCCGGGTAGGAGTGGGCCTCCACGAAGTTGAACATGTATACGTGGCCGAAATCGAGAATGTAGCGGACATGCTCTTTCTCCGCGAGCTCACAGGTCTCAGTTCCCGGCTGAGCCGTTGTTACGTCCTTCGCAATCTCGCGAAGATCGGCGTCGGGCGGCGGCGACAGATGATACTGGGTGACGTGGCGGCCGGAAATGGCGAAGGCCAACGATCCGCCGTTAGCCGGGTTGACGCCGATGACGGCATCCTTCGGAACGGTCGAATCGAGCCGGGACATCAGGGCGAACTCATCGCTGGATACCGCCCAGCCCGGGGCAAACGAATAGGCTTTTTGGATCTTCGTGGACACCGCGGTCAGTCCTGGGCCTTGGACGTGATCCACCAGGGTGGAGAGAGCGAGCGCAAGGATCGAGGCGGCTGCGACGGCGTACAGGCTCGCGGATCCCCTGAATTCAGCGGATCCGAGCCGGTGGCCGGCGGAACTATTCGGGGCGATGCGCCGAAGCAATCCCCTGACTGCGGAGACCAGACCGTCCGCACCCACTCCGGCAAGAACAATTAGGAACAACGGCACCAAGGCCGCGAGGCGGTAGGGGTCCTGGTACCAGCTGCCGATCGCAAAGTGCCGCAAGCCGCCCTGATCCATGACGACGGCGACGGTATAAAGGGCAGCGGCAATAAGTCCGCAGGCAATGATCCAGCCGCCTCGCCGCCGCCAGATGATGGTGATGATGCCCAGCAGGGCAGCGATGGAGGCGACCATGGTGTCTCCGCCGCCGAGGAGCGTGCCCGTCGCGACGTCGCCTAAAGCCTGCTCCAGAGTCCGGCTGGGCTTCCACGTGTCATAGCTCAGGAGCAGGGCCTGCCAGACGATGAGGAAGGCGGCCGCCGAGGCCAGCCCCCACAAGACAACGAACGCGATTGGCTTGAAGCCGGCTTTCTCGAGGATACGGGCACGCAGCTGGGAGAACCACAGGGCGGCGATGAGCGGGACGGAGAATGCCAAGAGGGCCGTGGCACCATTTGGCTGCGAAAGAAACAACGCCGCAACCGCGATGACCAGGAAGGACCAGAGGCTGACGACGTCCAGGAACCTTTCGCGGCCGACGCGGAACAACCCCACAAGGACGAGCAGCGCCAGGGGCAGCAGGCTATAGGCAAGGGTGTTGGGGTAGAGCGGGCCCCACTGGAGCATTTGGAAGGGGAACATCCAGAAACCGCCGCTCAGGGCGCCAGCCACCACCAGCGGCAGGACGCGGGGGCCGACGACGCCCCGGACCAGCATGATGCAAGAGAAAGGCCACAGGAGCGCGCTCACCGCGACGATCACGGCGTTCTCGCTGACAAAGACGTCGTTATTCGTCAGCTGGGCAACGAGGGCGGCCAGCGAATGCCACACGGACGGATAGATGGCGATCCCGGCATCCGGGCTGAGCATCCGGCCCAGCGTCAGTGACGAGGCGTTGCCGGTTTCGAGGATGTACCGGATCGCATTCAGGTGAAAAATGTTGTCGTACACCTGCGCGAAGTTTCCGGGCTTCCCGATGGCCGGGAGCAGGCGGTTGACGATGAGGGCCGAGCCTGCCGCCATGCCGCCCAGGATTGCCGCCCATTGGACGGCGGGTGCTACCGAGGCTGGTGCGACTGCGGGAACCCTTCCGCCAACGACTCTCCGCAGCAGGAAAGCCAGGCCGGTGCAGACTGCTGTCGTGAGCAGGTAGCTCAAGAGTCCCCAGTCCAGCCGGAGCAGACCTCCCACGACGCCCGCGAGCCCGATGAGTCCGCAGGACGCCAAGGGGGACGTGGCCGCGGAAGCGAAACCCTTGGCGCCCAGTGCCCTGGCCAGCACGAAGCCGGGGAGGAACATCAA
Source organism: Arthrobacter sp. YAF34 (assembly GCF_052113245.1). Taxonomy (NCBI): domain Bacteria; kingdom Bacillati; phylum Actinomycetota; class Actinomycetes; order Micrococcales; family Micrococcaceae; genus Arthrobacter; species Arthrobacter sp. YAF34. The sequence continues at coordinate 63,329 of NZ_JBFRCV010000008.1, read as the reverse complement.
GAGTGCGGCCACGGCGATAGCGGGAAACGCCTGCCACCAGTTCACCAATGCTCCTGCCCGCCTGAAATTACCGGCTCGAGTCTAGCAAGCGGGGAGGGGCCTCCGGCGCCCGCGGGCCCCGGCAGCGGGCCCGGCGGTTGCGCGGGATCCCCGCTTAAGACGCGGCGGGCTGGGCGGCGGGCGGTGCCGTGAAAACGCCGGTGATGGCCCGCAGTCTCTCGCTGAGGTAGTGGCGGAGGGTCGAATCGCGGCACAGTGAGTCCTGCAGCCTGGGCGTGAGCAGTTCCCCGGTACGCCCGGAACGCCGGTAGTCAGCCACCGCGGCCCGCAGTTGCCCGAGCTCACCGGCCGAGCCCGCAGCCACGACGAGCGCGGAATCACGCCGGCTGATGCCTGGGATGGACCCGCCGGCAAGGGCCACGGTCCTGTCGGCAATTCCGCGCCAGTACGCGCTTTCCTCGGGATCCCACAACGGGGACCGGTCGGGGGAGTCGGGCGCGTCAGCGCGTCTGAGCAGGGCCCCGACGCCGTGCACCCTCAGGACTTTGTGCATGATGGCGCGCCGTTCCGACGTCGACGCACGCTGCAGCCAGTCCGTGTCAAGCAGGTGTTCCAGCCAGGCGAACTCCTGCCTGAGCGGCCGGATCGAGCTCGTCACGCGGCCCGGGCCGGAGTCATCCGTCTGATGGTATGCAGGCGCGCCAAATGGATAGCAGATGGCTCCGGAACGGAACCACAGCCGCAGCGTAGGTTCAATGTCTTCGCCGGTCAGGATGCCCTCGGTGTAGCCAAACCCCAGGGCGAGCAGGCTCTCCCGGCGCAACAGGCCATAGGGCACGCTGCGGTACGCCAGCCCGTCACGGAGGGGGTGGAGGACCCGGGGCTTTGACGGTCGAATCCGGGGAGCCGCGAGAATGCTGCCCGCAGGTGTCCGCAGCGGTGCGATCACCGCCGCAGCAGTACGCTTCTCGGCCACTTGCCACCAAGCCAGCAGCGAACCCGGTTCCAGATAGTCGTCCGAGTCAAGGAAGCTCAGGTAGGTCGCACTGCTGCGGCCCAGGGCGTAGTTGCGGGGGCCGGCCGGGGACGGCACGCCGTCGTTGTGGGCTAAATAGGTGACACCATCGGTGGCGGCCGGAAAATCAGCAGGAAATCCGAGCTGGGACAGGCTGTCCGCTGCAAGGTTGTGCAGCACCACTGTGACATGCAGGTCGACGCCGCGGAGGGCCAGCGCCGGGCGCTGGTCCATGACGGACGCAATTCCGCGCGCTACCGGCCGCGCGGGATCATGGACCGGGATGACGACTTCGATGCTCTGGTTCACGGGGGCGTACTCCATGGCGTGCTGCGTTTGCTGGGTTCCGCGCTAACCTTACTAGGTGGACAACCAAAGCCAGGATTCCGTGCTGCTCGACGTCGTGATCGCAGTGCACACGCCGGATCGGCCGGTGGAACGCGCAGTGGCCTCTCTGGTTGCCGGCGGGCTGCCCACGGCTCCGAATGGACGGCAGCGCCTGCGGATCAACGTCGTTTGCCACAACACCGAGGTTGATCCCATCCGCGCCCGCGTAGCCGCCGAGCATCGGCCCCTTGTCCGGTTCCTGCAGTACACCGACGGGATCAAGAGCCCCGCCGGTCCTTTTAACCATGGCATCGCCCGGGCCACCGGAAGATGGGTCGCGATTATGGGAAGCGACGATTCGGTGGAGGCAGGCGCATTGGCCCGCTGGGTCGAGAGCGCCGAGGCTGAACGGGCCGACGTCCTCATTGCCCCGATGGCGCATGCGGGCGGCGGCACGATCCGCACGCCGGTGGCGCGCCCGACCCGCCGCGCGGGCCTGGACCCGGTGCGTGACCGTTTGAGCTACCGGACTGCCCCGCTGGGCCTGATGCGGCTGTCGCTGGTTCGCGGCCTCGGCCTGATCTTTCCTACTGAATATGCAACGGGGGAGGACCAGCTCTTCTCCGCGAAGCTATGGTTTTCCGGTGCCCGGATCAGCTACGGGCGCGGTCTTCCGCGCTACCTTGTGCACGACGACGCCCAGCTGAGGGTCACCCAGACGCCCCGTCCGGTGGCGGAGGATCTGGCGTTCGCCACGGATCTGGTGGCCACCGACTGGTTTGGCGGGTTGAAGCAAGCCGCTCGTGAGGCACTCGTGACCAAACTGATACGCGTCCACGTATTTGGGCACGTCATGCTGCGCGCCCAGGCCGGGACCTGGGACGCCACCGACGCATTCCGGATGGCTGCGGTGTTGCAGCAATTGCTTTTCCGGGCCCCGCTAGCCGCCCGGCCGCTGTCCTTGGCTGACAGGGCGCTTCTGGACGCCGTCGCCCGCGAGGAGGCGGACGCCGCCACCATGGCCAGGCTGGCCGCTGCACGGCGGAGCTTCACCAGCCCGTGGACCTGGCTGCCGCGCAGCCTGCCCCATGTCCTGCATCCGGAAGCCCCCTTACGCTTCATGAGTGCGTCGGCACTCGTCTAACCCATCCGCCGAGGACGTTTTCGGCGTCGACCGTCGTGAACGCGGTGCGCCTGTCCACGCCACAGAAGGAACCCATGAAGATTCTCGTCATCGCCACGTGGTACCCGCACGATGAGAACCCTGCCGAGGCACCGTTCAATGCAGACCATGTCGAGGCGATTCGACGTCGGGGGCACCAAGTGCGCGTGCTCCACGTCCGCCTCGGCGCCGGGTTGCCGATGCCGAGCCGCGCATCAGGCGTCTGGGACGGAACCCCAGTGCGCCGCATCCTGGCAGACCCCGCCCACCCGAAAACTCTCCTGCGAGCCCTCCGGACCCTGCATCGTGAAATGGCATGGGCCGACGTCATCCACACGATGGCCTTCTCCAGCATCCTCGTCACCGCTCCGGCCTGGGCCCTGCGTGCCGCGACAGGCCGGGGCCCCGCGTGGGTCCACACCGAGCATTGGAATGGCGTCGTCAACCCCCGCAGCGTATCGCCCCTGTGGGCCAAACTGTCCGGGCTCCGGGCGGTGCTTCGTCTGCCGCACGTGGTCACCGGCGTCACCGGCCAACTCGCCGTCGAAATGCAGAAGTTTGCGCGGCCGCATGCGGCGATGACCATTCCCTGCGTCGTCAAAGGGCCGGCGAAAGTAACGGCCGCAACGTTCGGTCCGGTAATTCGGCTGGTGGCCGTCGGCGGCCTGATCGCTCGAAAGCGCCCCAAAGAGGCCATCGAAACCATCGCCTGGCTGCGGGACCGGGGGACAGAGGCACACCTGACGTGGGTAGGCGAGGGGCCGCTGCGGGAGGAGTGCCAGGACATGCTCGACAGGCTCGCGCTGACGGACCAAGTGCGCTTGGCAGGGTCCGTCAGGCCCGCTGAAGTAGCAGGCCACCTCTCCGCTGCCGACCTCTTCTTCCTGCCCACTGCCCAGGAAAACTTCTTCACCTCGGCTGCCGAGGCACTGGCGGCGGGCCGCGCCGTCGTGGCCACCCGAGTGGGCGGTTTCAGTGACTACGCCAACGATGCCAACAGCCGCCTGGTGGATGACCCCGCTCCTGAGGTACTCGGACAGGCGATCCTCGACGCCCACGCCGCATTCAGTGAAGTCCCGGCAGCGATCATCGCGGATCCCATCCGTGCACGTTTCTCCCCCGATGCCGTCGGGCAACTCTTCGACCGCGCCTATGTGGCGGCGCTGGCACGTGCCTAACGAACGGAGCGAACGCGTGAGCAAGGAACCGAAGGTACTCCAGTTCAACGACTGTGCATTTGTCGCCCGCTCGATGGTGCGCGCGGCGCAAAGGGCCGGTATCACCTGGGACTATCTGCCGCCGGAACAGGTCCGTCCTATGACGGCTGCGCCGGCCAACCCGGTCCTTGCCCGGGCCCGCTTCGCCCCATACGTCGTTCGAAGGGCCGTGAAACTGCTGAGGGCAGACGTTGTTCACGTTCACTACGGAACCAGCGCGCGCCTGCTCCGCGAACGAGGCATGCCGCGGCGTCCCTACGTTTTGACGCTGCACGGGACGGACATCCGGAAACAGTGGCGGGACCCGAGCTTCCACGACGAGATCCAACGGGCCATCGATGGCGCCGCCCACGTGTTTTTCGCCAATAACGACACGGCCGACAACGCCTACGCGGCGCGTCCCGACGCTGAGTTCCTGCCGGCATTGGTCGACGCCGCGACACTGCCGGCGTGGGATCCGGCACCTGAACCCACGATCCTCTTCGTCTCGCGCTGGGATGATGACAAGGGCGTTGAGGACCAGTTGCGATTTGCGCGCGCCCTGCGCGCCGCCGTGGGTCCCAAGACCCGCATGATGGGGCTGAACTGGGGTCCGGGGGCGGGCTCCGCGGCAGACGCGGGCGTGGAACTGCTGGAACGGATGCCGCAGGCTGAATTCCACCGGCTGGTGTCCCGCGCCCACCTCACCATCGGCCAGGCTACAAAGAATTTTGCCACGAGTGAGTTTGAGGCGCTTTGCATGGGGGCGCCGATGGCTGCCCTTGGCCAGAGGCTGCCCAGGCCCGACGACGGTACAACGCCGCCGGTGTTGGAAGGCTCCGAGGACGAGGTATTGGAGCAGGTTGCCGGGGCGCTCCAGGATCCCCGAGCCACCGCCGACCGGCTCGGGGGAGCGGCGTGGGCGCTCCCGCGCTATGACGCAGCCTCATACGTGGCGCGATTGGACACGCTCTACCGCGAGATCGCTACCTCAGCCGGCAATTAGCCGGCGCTAGGACGCCGCGTTCCTGCCGGCCAGCCGCGTGGCGTCGTAGTCACTGACCTCTGCGCCCGATCCGTTCGGAGTGTAGAGACCCGCGAGGGCAGCCTGCTGGGCGAAGTCCGGATTGATACGGATGACCTCGTCGAAGATTCCCTGCGACACGATGGTGCCGTCCTTCATGAAGCAGATCTGGTCGTTATCCCGGATCGTCGAGAGCCGGTGAGCCACGGAGATCACCGTGATCTCGCCGTGCAGTTCGCTAATCGCATTCGCGACGGCGGCTTCCGTGGCCGTGTCCAGCGCGCTGGTAGCCTCGTCGAGTACCAGGACCAAGGGGTCCATGTACAGGGCACGGGCGATGCCCAGGCGCTGGCGCTGTCCGCCTGAGAGGGCCAGGCCCCGCTCGCCCACACGGCCATTGATTCCGCCTGCACGGGTGTTAATGGTGTCCAGGAGTTGGGAGCGTTCCAGTGCGGCGCGAACTTTGTCCTCGTCAATGTCGCTACCCCAGCTCAGGGCCACATTCTGGGCAACGGTTCCATCGAAAATTGCCACGTCCTGCGGCACATAGCCCACGCGCTTGCGCCAATCGGACAGCACATCCTCGAGTGGGACGCCGTCGAGGGTCATGGTGCCTTTGGACGGGGTCAGCAACCCCAGGAAGATATCGATAAGGGTCGACTTGCCAGCTCCCGACTGGCCCACGATTCCCACGGACGAGCCGATGGGCAGCCGGAGGTTGATCTTGGTGACTGCCGGGCCTTCTGCCCCCGGATAGGTGAATTCAACGTCCTTCAGTTCCAGCATCTTCGGCTCGCTGGTGATGGGGGTCTTGCCAAGCTTCTCGGCGTTTTCCCTGAAAACGGCCGCGTCCCTGATGTCGCGCATCACGATCTCGGTGTAGGGAAGGGTCGACTGGATCAGGGTCATCTGCCCTTGGACCGTGGTGAGCGCCGGCACCAGCTTGAAGCCGGCCAGGCCGAAGATCGCGACCGATGACATTGCTGTTTCCATGCCGCCGATCGAGTAGCCAACGGCGCCAATCAGCAGGAAACCGCCGATCAGGGCCATGTCGATCACAAACTTGGGGACCGCGCTGATGAACCTGATGTTGGACCGCGACCGGGCGGCGCGTTCCCGACTGTGCAGGACGATGCCGCCTACCTCTTCCGCCTTGTCGCGGAGGGTGATTTCCTTCAGGGCCGCGAGCATTTCGGCCACCAGGGTGGACATGCGCTGTGCGGCGTCGCGGTTCACCTTTCCTGCCTCATAGGACTTCTTGGAGAGCCACAGGTACAGGAACGCCGCGATGATCCCGAGATAAATGACAGTGGACAAGGCAGTCTGCCAGGATGCAGCGACCAGCACCACCAGGACCGACGCGAATGTCAGGGCCTGGGCCGGCAGCGTTACGGCCGGGAAAAGCACTCCCGACACGGTGTTGGCAATTCCGACGTCGATCATCCGGACAAGCTCAGTAGTGGACCGCTTCATCCGTTCCGTCCAAGGGGCACGGATGTAGCTCTGGAAGAGAATGGAGCCGATCTCAAGCTCATAGTCGGCAAACTTGCGGGTGGACACCCACTGAAGCCAGATGTTGAGCACCGATTTCAGAATCATGACCATGGCCGATGCGACGAGAATCAAGACGCTGACTTCCTGGGTCACGGCCCCAAGAACCGGCAGGGTCATCGTCCCGCCCTTGAGTATCTGGTTCAAGACCAGTGCAAAGACGCCCAGCGCAACGGAATCAATGAGCGCAAGAACCGCCGAGAGCACGCCAAAAAGAACAAGGAACCGCCTGGCGTTGGCGGGCAGGAGAGGCAGCAGCTCGCGCATCGTGCGGCGCAGTTGTTTCAAGGAGTACTCCAAAACGGCGGGGGAAGAATCCTTCCCATACTACGCGGGGCGCTGCCGAGGCTCCTGTTTGCCGCCGCCGCCCGCGAGAGCTGTCGGCTCGAACTGGGAGCACTCTGGGCCGGCGGAACGCTCAGCCGCCCCCGTCGGCAGTGGCGACTGTGGAATACTTGACGGGTGAGTCGCACCTGGATAGTCATACCTATGTACAACGAGGCCTCCGTCGTCGGCGGGGTGATCGACGGACTCCGCCAAGAGTTTCCCAATGTCGTATGCGTCGATGACGGAAGTAGCGATGGTTCGCAGGATGTGGCCAGGCGCGCCGGCGCGGTCGTGGTCCAGCACCCGGTGAACCTGGGCCAGGGCGCAGCACTTCAGACCGGTTTCGAGTATGCGCTCCAGGATCCCGAACTTGACTGCATCGTCACGTTCGACGCCGATGGTCAGCACCGCGTTGAGGACGCCAAAGCTATGGCTGAGCGCGTGCGGACAGGCGAGGCGGACCTGGTTCTGGGCTCACGGTTCCTGGACGGCCGGACGAAACTTTCCCCGGCGAAGCGACTGGTGCTGCGGACGGCCGCGATCCAGTCCAGACTGGCCACCGGGATGGCGCTCACCGACGCGCACAACGGGCTACGCGCCATCGGGCCGGACGTTGCCCGCAAGATCCACCTGACCCAGAACAGGATGGCGCACGCCTCGGAGCTGATCCACCAAGTGTCCGAGATCAGCCCGCGCTGGGTGGAGCACCCCGTTGAGATCATCTACACCGATTACTCCAAGGCAAAAGGCCAGTCCCTGCTGAATTCCGTCAACATCATCGCTGACCTTCTGTTTAGGTGAGAAATTGCAGATCATAGTTCAAATAGTTCTCGTACTGGCCGTCATCGTCGTCTCCCTCGCACTCATGCGGGGCGGTTCAAATGCCCGGCACCTGGCCATCCGCCGGATCATGCTGGTGATTTTCGCGCTTGTGGCCGCGTTTTCGATCTTTTTCCCGGAGCTGCTAACCATGCTCGCCCGTTCCCTGGGCATCGGCCGGGGCACAGATCTCGTCCTCTACGGGCTGATCGTCAGCTTCCTGGTCTTCATGGCCACGACCTACCAGCGGTTCAGGCACATGGAGACAACGCTCACCCAACTTTCCCGGCGAATCGCCATTGACGAAACCCCGCGCCCCTGGCTCAAGGACGCGCCAGCTACCCCTTCGACCTTGTTCTCGGAACGGATGCAGGAGACCGAGTGACGGTCCTCAGGGCACGTCCGGAAGATAACGCGGCCGTATATTCGTCCCGCGACTATTCACTGGACATCCTGAGAATTCTCAGTATTTGCGGCGTCGTTGCGATCCACCTCTTCGGGTACCTTGTGGGGCACTCCGACCACGGGTCCCGCAACTGGTGGCTGGGGGCGGGCCTGGATATCCCTTTCATCTGGGTCGTCCCGGTTTTCGTGATGATCTCCGGCGCACTGCTGCTGGCGCCCCAAACCCGGGTCCTGGCGCCAGGAGCGTTTTACCGCAAGCGGGCGGTCCGGCTGCTGCCGGCACTGATCGTGTGGAACGTGGTCTATCTGGTTGGAGTCCGCTGGCTGATGCGCGGTGAAGACCTGACACCGGCACGGGTGGTCCAACTGGTGTTTGACGGCGCTGTCTTTACCCAGCTGTATTTCCTTTGGCTGATTCTGGGCCTTTACCTGGTTGCCCCGCTCATCACCGCGTTCCTGAAAGACGGGGGTCCGCGGCGGCCGCTGACCCTTTCAGCCGTCCTGCTGGCCGCCACTGCTCTGGCTTTCGTGGCCCCTGGAATCGCAGCGTCGCTGGGCGTCGCCAGGCCGATCAGCCTGAACATCTTCACGCACTGGCTGCCCTACGTCGGCTATTTCGTGGCCGGCCGCGCGCTGCGGGACGTCCGGCTTAAGGGCGGGTCCCTTTTCGCCGCGATCGTGGTCGCCACAGGGTTGGCTGCGCTCTGCCTGTGGCAGTACGGAAACCAAGGACCGGCAGGGTTGCTGAACGTGGTGTCGCCGGTCGGCTACCTCGCGCCGACCGTCATGCTGCTCTCCGTTGCGGTATTCCTGTCCGCCAAGTCCATTTTCAGCCGCATCACGCCAACACCCGCGGCCGGGCGGATGCTGATCACGCTCTCCGCTGCTTCGTTCGGGGTGTTCCTCGTTCACCTGCTGGTCTTCGAGGCCATCAGGCTAAACGTGCCGGCGGTCTTCAACGGCAGGTCGATCCTGGCGGCTTCCGCCAGCTACGCGGCCACCCTGGCTTTAAGCTTTGCCGTCGCTGTCCTGGCCTCCCGTATCCGGTTCCTGCGGAACGTCTTTTAGCCGCAATCGCCCGGAGCCCCGTTTCTGCACGTCGGCGGCCGCCACGGAGGGAGTGGCTGCCCCGATCTGGAATGATGGAGGCATGACTGCCTTGCCCCGACTTCTCATCATTTCTTTCTCGCCGATCCGGTCTGACCCGCGCGTGCTCAAGCAGGTGGGTCTCTTCAGCGGCAAATATCACCTCATCACGTGCGGCTACGGGGCAGCCCCGGAAGGCGTGGATGAACATTTTGCCCTGTCGCCCGACGCGGTTGGCTGGCCCTCGGACAGGATCGGGCTGCTGGGCCGCCGCTACGGGCGCGCCTACGACCGTATGTCGGCGGTCCAGCAGGCGCGGAAGCTGCTGGCGGGCCTCTCCGTTGACGTCGTTCTTGCCAATGACCTGAACACGCTGCCGCTGGCCCTGGAACTGGAACCGAAGTACGGGGTCCATTCCGATCTGCACGAGTTTGCACCGAAAGAAAAGGACGACGACCTCAAGTGGCGGCTGTTTGTCGCGCCGTACATGCGGTGGCTTTGCCGCACGTACCTGCCCCGGGCCCGTTCCCTCACCACGGTTGCTCCAGGCATCGCGGCGCAGTACACCCGGGACTTCGGCGTTGCGGCGGACGTGGTCACCAACGCGGCCCCCTTCGCGGAGGGGGCACCCCGGCCGGTCGGCGAGACAATTCGGCTGATCCACAGTGCTGCGGGGCAGCGCTACCGGAAGCTGGAAAACCTCATTGAGGCGATGCGCAGCGTCCCGTCCGGGGTTGAGCTGGACATGATCGTGATGCCCAACGAACCGGATTACGTCGCCGAACTGAAGCAGGCCGCGGCTGACGTGCCTGCGGTGAAGTTCCGCGATCCCGTGCCCTATGCCGAACTCGTCCGGACCCTGAGCGAGTATGACGTCTCGCTTGTGTTTCTTCCGCCGACGAATTTCAACATGGAGAACGCCTTGCCCAACAAGTTCTTCGAGGCCGTCCAGGCCCGGTTGGGAGTGGTGGTGGGACCCTCGCCGTCGATGGTGGAAATCGTCAACCAGTACGGCTTCGGCACCGTCACCCCGGACTTCTCTCCGACCGCCCTGGCCACCACGATCCGGTCGTTGAACGCTGAGCAGATCATGGAATGGAAGCGGGCTGCGGACCGCGCCGCCAAGCCGCTGGCCGCTGAATCCCAGCTCGGGATCTGGGAAGCAGCGATCCGTGCCTTGCTGCCGGAAGATTCCGCGGTGTCCTGAGACGCTGCCCTAACAGGGCAAAAGAGTGGAGCGGTCCACGTCGGGAGCCGACGTGGACCGCTCCTTTTTTGCCCTGGCGATTCAGAACAAGCCAGCAGCCGACGGCTGGGTCATCTTTCTAGTGGGTTTCTCTAGTAGGCGGATGTCGCACGGGAAACCACGGTCGACGTCGGCATGGTTCCGGCTGAGGTGCGGGTGCCCCACTTGCTGCCCGCGAGGATGGGGTAGTAGCTGAGCTGGCCGTTCGCAAGGAGTGTCATGACCCCCTTGGAGCCGGCTCCCGCAAAACCAGTCGCGCTGGAAAACTGCCGGAAGTACTGCCACGATGAACCAATGGTCGTCCGCGACTCGGAGATAAAGCCGCTCTGGCCATTGGAGCGGTAGAGCCGCATGGCGCCCAGGGAATTGACGGCGAGCATATCCTGGTTGCCGTCGCCGTCGAAGTCGGTCATGGCAATCTTCAGGCCACCCCAACCCGCCCCGATTTTGACCGGGGCTCCGAGGGCCCGGCCGGAGACGTTGGCCCAGTAATACAACGCGCCGTCCGATCCGTAGCCGACGAGTCCCGGATAGCTGCTCGCTTTCACCCACCGGCCGGTGACGAAAGTCGTCTGGGCGAAGCCCGTGCTGGCCAGGGTGACCGGCCATGTGAAGCCGCCGGTTTTGGCGCCGAAGTACACGCTCAGGGCACCCGACGACCACTGTGCCAGTACATCGGGCACACCGTCCTTGTTCCAGTCGAGAACGTTGAGGGTCTTAGCCGCGGACCAGCCAACTCCGATCTGGTACGGCGTGTTCAAGCCGCCGGTTCCGTTGGCCGGGTGTGCCCACAGTCTGCCCGCGGCGTCTACCCGGACGACGTCGGACGGTGTGGAGAGGGGTTGCTGTCGGACCATGGTGGTGCTGCCTGCGATGAGGATGGTGTTCCACCCCGTCGCCAAGGCCTTCTTGGTTCCCAGGACGCCCTTGGTCAGCGGGTAGTAGCTGAGGGCGCCGGTGGTGTCACGGGCGAGCAGGCCCGTGGACCCGGCCCCTGTGAAGCCGAGGGCGGGACTGATGCTGTTCATGACAGACCATCCGACGCCGAGCTGAGGGCGGACTTCGTTGATGAACGTGCCCGAGCCATTGGAGCGGAAGAGCGCCATCTGACCGACGTTGTCCACGGCGATCAGCTCTTGGCTGCCGTCCCCGTCGGCGTCCAGCATGGTGATGTCCGTGCGGGCAAAAGTCGTGCTGAGGGTTGTGGGGGTCCCCAGGGTGCTGCCCGTGGCGTTGCTGTAAAACACCACGGTTCCATCCGGCCGGCGGACAATCAGCCCGGGATACTTCGAACTCTTGAGCCACGGTCCAAAGGTCAGGTCCGCTCCGGCCAATCCCGAGAGCAGAACCGCGGGGCCGGAGAAGCCGCCGGTGGAGAGCCCGGTGCGGATGGTCAGGGCACCTGCGCTCGTCTGGACCGCCAGATCCTGGATGCCGTCCGCGTTCCAGTCGACAACGTGCACGGATGTTATTCCCGTGTAGCCTGCCCCGATCTGGACAGGGGAGCCAAGGACTCCGGCGCCGCTCGGGCGTCGGTAGAGTTTGCCGTCGGCGTAAGCGCTTACGACGTCGGACGCGGCTTTAATGGAAGGGTTATTCACCGGTGTCGGTGTCGGTGTCGGCGTTGGTGTCGGTGTCGGTGTCGGCGTTGGTGCCGGTGTCGGCGTTGGTGCCGGTGTCGGCGTTGGTGCCGGTGTCGGCGTTGGTGCCGGTGTCGGCGTTGGTGCCGGTGTCGGCGTTGGTGCCGGCGTTGGTGTCGGGCTTGGAGGCGGGGTGGTGGCAATGCTGTTGATGTTTTCGCCCCCGGCGATCAGGAAACTGCCCCAGCCGGAACCAATAATGGCGGTGGCACCCCAGGTGGAGTTCCCCGGAACGGGGTAGTACCGAAGGCTGCCGTCCCGGCTGCGGGCCATGAGGCCGGTAGCCGCGTAGCCCTTGAACGAGAACGTAACCGTCACGCTGGTCATCTGGTTCCATGAGTTCCCGACAGCCCGGGGCGATTCAGCGATAAAGGCGCCGGCGCCGTTGGACCGATACTGGCGCAGGATTCCAGCCGCGTCCTGGGCGAGGATGTCCTGGTTGCCGTCGCCGTCGAAGTCGACCATCGTCAGATTCAGGTTTTGCCAGCCGCCACTGATCTTGCTGCCCACGCTGACGCCTCCGCCGGAGCTGTTGCGCCAGATGAAGAGGTTGCCGGCGTCGTCCCGGGTCAGGACCTGGGGGAAGTAACTGCTGCTCAGCCAATAGCCTATGGTGAGCTGATAACCGCCCCAACCGGAGGCCGCCAGCACGGGTCCTGTCGAGAAGCCGCCGGCAGCGATGCCGAGGTAGACGTTGACCCGGCCGGATGTCCATTGAGCTACCACGTCGAGGACCCCGTCGGCGTTCCAGTCGATCACGTTGATCGACCTGAGTCCGGTCCACCCTTGGCCGATCTGCTTCCGGGTGCCAAAGGCGCCTGTGCCGGTGGCCGGGTAGTCCCACAGGGCACCCCCCGCATCGGCGGCCACGAGGTCGCCGGTTGACATGATCGAAGGCCTCGGGACGGCGCCGTCGGCCGTGGAGGCGAATTTCTGCAAATTGGCGAAGGTGCCGTTCCATGCGTTGGAGTCGCCGGCAAAGGGTCCCGTGCTGCTGTACTGCCACACGCTGTAAGTTCCCCAACCGTTCGGCACATTGCCGACGTACGTGGAGTAGGACGCCAGGTGAAGCGGCTGGTTTCCGAAGGCGCCCGAGTCGCCCGTGCACTGGGACCACCATCCCGCGGTGGTGTAGATCATGGGCAGGCGGCCCGTCCGGGACAGCATGCGGTTGGAGAAGTCCCTGATCCAACCGACCATCGCGGCGGCGCTCATGTCATAGCAGGTGTTGCCGAGCGTGCTGTACGGGTTGTATTCGATGTCCAGCAGCGGCGGCATGGTTACTCCGTCAGGGCTCCAGCCGCCGCCGCTGTTGACGAAGTAGTCCGCCTGCGCCGCGCCGGTTGAGACGCTGGGAAGCGCGAAGTGGTAAGCGCCGCGAATGAGGCCCGCGTTCTGGGAACCGGAGTACTGGGCGGCAAAGGTGGGGCTGCGGTAGCTGAGGCCTTCGGAGGCTTTCACATACGCAAAACGGGCGCCCATGGAGTACTGCGCCGGCCAGTTCACCGTCGGCTGGTAGCCGCTCACGTCCAGCCCTTGAACGCCGGGGGCCTGCCAGGTGCTTTGGACCTGCAGGGACTCGGCGACAGCGGAAGAACCGCCGGAGCGGGGGGAGCCGGACAGTCGGGTTTTCAGGCCTTGGCCCATGTACGCGCCGTTTGCTCCGATGGCGGCGTTGAGCGCCTTCATGTCGATGGCTCCCGGAGGAGTGTCCGATGATGCCGGCGGCGCTGTCGCCGCCGCGGTAGTCGCTGCCGGGCTAGGTGCCGGGGTGGGGTCAGTCGTCGCCACACTGCCGGCTGCGGGGAGTTGGCTTGTGCCCCCGGGAGCCGTGGCGGTGGTGGGTGAAGCTGAGGCGGCCGCCGGGGCGGTTGGCGCTGACGGCGTCGGTTCGAGCGCCCAGGCCTGGGCCGGAAGGCCGAGCGCGGCTACCGCCGTGACGACCAAGATTGCGACGGTCCTGAGCCGCGAAGTGCGTCGTGTTAGCAGGGGCGTGTTCGGCTTCATGTGTCTCCCCGGAGCGCTAACGTGCTCCGCGAAACACGCCGCCTAGTTCACCATGACCGGTCATCCGCGAGTCGGAAGCCGATAAGTCAATTCGGTTGGTCTTGACGCCGAAACGATAGCACCGGATCGTCTCTGATACCAGAGTGAACGGCGGTGTCTCTGATATCAGAGTGACGGGTGGGATGTAGCCGTCGGTGGCCGGCTCCAGCGGCTTAGCCAGGTGCGGCAGGTCTGGCTAATGGAACAAATTCACTTGAAGGTAACCCTTGTGCTGCCGGCATCTGTGCGGCTGATAGTCCCGCCCTGGAAATTTTGCACGCAGCCGCCGCCGGTCAGGCCGCAGATTTCGTTGCTGACGGGGTAGCCAAGTTTGCCGTTTTCGTAGCCGAGGGCGCCCCAGGCGGCCCGGATGGAGCCCCAGGTGGCGTGGGCGCCGGTGGTGGGGGAGTAGTGGATGGTGCCGCCCTGGAAGCTCTGGTAGCAGCCGCCGCCGGTCAGGCCGCAGATTTCGTTGCTGACGGGGTAGCCGAGTTTGCCGTTTTCGTAGCTGAGGGCGCCCCAGGTCGCGCGGATGGAGCCCCAGGTGGCGTGGGCGCCGGTGGTGGGGGAGTAGTGGATGGTGCCGCCCTGGAAGCTCTGGTAGCAGCCGCCGCCGGCCAGCCCGCAGATTTCGTTGCTGACGGGGTAGCCGAGTTTGCCGTTTTCGTAGCCCAGATTGCCCCAGGTCGCGCGGATGGAGCCCCAGGTGGCGTGGGCGCCGGTGGTGGGTGAGTAGTGGATGGTGCCGCCCTGGAAGCTCTGGTAGCAGCCGCCGCCGGTCAGGCCGCAGATTTCGTTGCTGACGGGGTAGCCGAGTTTGCCGTTTTCGTAGCCGAGGGCGCCCCAGGTCGCGCGGATGGAGCCCCAGGTGGCGCGGGCGCCGGTGGTGGGGGAGTAGTGGATGGTGCCGCCCTGGAAGCTCTGGTAGCAGCCGCTGCCGGCCAGCCCGCAGATTTCGTTGGTCGTGGGGTAGCCGAGTTTGCCGTTTTCGAAGCCCAGGTTGGCCCAGGTCGCGCGGATGGAGCCCCACGTGGCGTGGGCGCCGGTGCCGGGGGAGTAGTGGATGCTGCCGCCCTGGAAGCTCTGGTAGCAGCCGCCGCTGGTCAGCCCGCAGATTTCGTTGGTCGTGGGGTAGCCGAGTTTGCCGTTTTCGAAGCCCAGGTTGGCCCAGGTCGTGCGGATGGCGCCCCACGTGGCGTGGGCGCCGGTGCCGGGGGAGTAGTGGATGCTGCCGCCCTGGAAGCTCTGGTAGCAGCCGCCGCCGGTCAGCCCGCAGATTTCATTGCTCGTGGGGTACCCCAGCTTCCCGCCACCGCCGCCCAGTGCAGCCCATGCGGCCCCGATCGCTCCCTTGACACCGAACCCAGACGCGAATCGTCTCAGGCCAGCGTAGTCCCCGTTCCAAACATTCGAGTCACCGGCAAAGGTCCCCATGCTGCTGTACTGCCACATGCTGTAGTTGCCCCAGCTTGAGGGTAGGGACCCGGCGTAGTCCGATGGGGTTGAAGGGTAGGAGGCCACCCATAGCGGGTAGTTCCCGAACCCCGGCGCATCTGCCGTGCATTGCTTCCACCATGATGTGTTGGTGTAAATCATGGGCAATCGTCCCGTCAGCGACTGCACGGTGTTCCCAAAGTCCCGCACCCAGGATGCCAACTGGGCACCTGACATGCCATAGCAACTGTTTCCGAAGTTGAAGCCATTGATGGTGCGGCCGGCATAGGGGTTGAATTCAATATCGAGGACCGGAGGCAGGGTGTAACCATCCGCGCTCCATCCGCCGCCGTTCTGCACGAAGTAGCGCGCTTGGTCTGCCCCTGTGGACCAATTGGGAATCGCGAAGTGGTAGGCGCCACGGACCATCCCCACACTGCGGGAACCTTGATATTGGGAGGCGAAGGTCTCACTTGAGTAGTAGTTGCCCTCTGTCGCCTTGACGTAGGCGAATCGCGCCCCCAAGTTCCACTGCTGCTGCCAGTTGACCGAGGTCTGGTGGCCGCTGACATCAAGACCTTGGACGCCGAACGTCGGCTGCCATGTGCTTTGTGTTGCCAGGGCCTCGGTGGTCAGGGTCTTGCTGGTAGTGCCGGGACCTGCGGCAGCCGTCCCCACAACGCGGGCCGATCGTTGCCCCATCTCGGCACCGCCTGCGCCGATCGCCGCGGCCATGGCAGCACCATCGGGTGCACCAGTGGATGGATACGAAGTGGGCGTCGCGGCAGTGGCAGTTGGTGAGGGCGCGGGAGTCGGCAGCATCGTTGACTGGCCGGTCGGCGTCGTTGTGCCAGCGGCTGTAGCCACGGGTGTTGGCGATGGCGTCGGCATCGAAGCGGTGGCCGTCGACGTCGGCGCAACACTTGGGCTCGGTGGCTCGGCGGCCGCGGACGGCGTTGCCAGTCCGGGACCTGCCAACAGCGCAACCAGCAACAGTGCGTTCCCAGCGCGCCTTCCGAAATTGCTGAGGTGGGAAAGTTGGGTCCGCTTCATCTTCTGCTCCGCAAGGATGGTGCGCTTCGCGAGCGCGGCATATATGTGTCTCAGGTAAATTCGGATCCGCGAGAGGGCCACCGACCGATGAGAATGTCTGACTTATCGGGCCCACCCTAGCACCGACAATCGGATGGGGCCATTGTTCCTGATGTTGCTCAAGTGGTTGGAGGGATCGAATCTCCCGCTCTGCAGCCTGAGATGAGTAGGCTGCCCGGGAGCCGTCCGGCGGTGGGGTGCTGACCCGGCGGGCCCCGGTCGAGTTCGCAGTGGCCGGCCGATCCTTCTAAGCTGTGATGCATGAAGGTATTGGTTACCGGCGGCGCCGGCTACATCGGATCCCACACGACGCTTTCCCTCCTCGAGGCGGGGCACGACGTTGTAGTCCTGGACAACCTTATGAATTCCAATGCGGAGTCCTTGCGCCGGGTGGAGCAGCTCACGGGCAGGACCCTGGACTTCCGGGAGGTCGACCTTCTCGACGCTCCCGCCGTCGACGCCGTTTTCTCCGAGGGCGGTTTCGAGGCAGTGATCCACTTCGCCGGGCTCAAGGCCGTGGGGGAATCCGTCGAGAAACCCCTGATGTACTACCAGAACAATGTTGTGGGTACCCTTAACCTCCTGCACAGCATGGACGCCGCCGGGGTACGCCGCCTCGTTTTCAGCTCCTCCGCCACCGTTTACGGCGCCTCGGAGGAAGTTCCCCTCATCGAGAAGGCTCCGCTGGATGCCACTAACCCCTACGGCCGCACCAAGGAACAGATCGAGGACATCCTCTCTGACCTGGGCGCCGCCGATCCCCGCTGGAGCATCGCCCTGCTGCGCTACTTCAACCCGGTGGGCGCACACGAGTCCGGCCTGATCGGGGAGGACCCCAGCGGCATTCCCAACAATCTGCTGCCGTTTGTGGCCCAGGTTGCCGTGGGGCGCCGCGAAAAAGTGATGGTGTTCGGCAATGACTACCCGACGCCGGATGGCACTGGCGTGCGAGACTACATCCACGTGATGGACCTCGCTGCCGGCCACTTGGCAGCCTTGGGTTACATCAGCGGTAAGGCAGGGGTGTACCGCTGGAACCTGGGCACCGGCCGGGGTTCTTCCGTGCTCGAAGTCATCGACGCGTTCGGCGCGGCGGCCGGACACCCGGTGCCTTACGAATTCGCGCCCCGCCGCCCGGGCGACGCCGCCGTTAGTTACGCCGACCCTTCGGCTGCCTTGGCGGATTTGGGCTGGTCCGCGCACCGCAACCTCGCACAAATGTGTGAGGACCACTGGCGCTGGCAAAGCCGAAACCCGCGGGGCTACTCCGCGGTCGCCGAGACCGCCGGAGTTAAGGCCGACTAGCTAGGAGCTGGTCAGACGCGGTAGCTGGATTTCAGCCGCGCCTCCACGCCGAGTCGGTCGCGCTCGCCCAAGCGGCTGGCAGCCTCCATCATGCAACGGGTGAATTCAGCAATGTCGGGGTCCTCCGGGTACGGCTTTCCCGCCGCCGGACGGTTATAGAGGATGGTGGAGGCCGATCCGTGGAACCCGAGACGGTCCGCGGCCAGCTTGCCGAACGATTCCGCGAGGATCTGGTCCCCGTTCTCGTCCGACCATGCCCGGGTCTGGCTCAATTGGGTCTGGTGGCGGCGGTAGGCAATCGTTGGCAGCCTCGGGATGCGACGCATGCGCAGCCCGGCCGTCGCGGCACGAAGCCACAGGTCATAGTCCTCTGCGGGGGTCGCCTGGTACCCGCCGAGCGACTCCAACGAGGCGCGCCTGGCGTACATCGTCGGGTTCATCAGCACGTTCGTCAGCAACAGATGCAGCGGCATGGCCTCAGCGGAGATGCCCGGCTCGAAGCGCGGTTTGAAAGGGACATTCCTGGCGTTGATCATGAGAGCCTGCGAGAAGACCATGTCGACGCCGTCGAGTGCCCGCCGCTGGACGGAAAACCTCCACGGCAGGCAGATATCGTCGCCGTCGATGCGGGCGACATGCTCGCCGCTGGCCTGCGAGAGCAGGGCCGTCGAGGCGGCAGCGACGCCGGCCGACTGCTCGTTTCGGAAAACCTTGAGCCGCTTGTCACTCACACCCGCGAGGAATGCCTCGGTGCCGTCCGTGCTGCCGTCGTCCATGACGAGTAGCTCGGAGTCCCGCGGCATTGCACGCAGGGTGCTGCCAACGGTTGACTTCAGGTAGGGCATCCCGTCCTTGACGGGGATCAGCACGCTCAGCTGTGGCACTTTCGACCTTTCGGTTAGCTAATGTTCGAGTCTAGTCGCCGGCACCGGTGCGCACGATTCGACGCAAGCCACAGCGGTTCAGCGTGAGAGCGGCTAGCAAGGCTTGTACAACGGGAGTCAAAGCTCTCCGCCGGCACAGTCCGGATGTCTTTACCGGCAGGCTACGACCTCGTACAGCTTGGCGTCACCCTGGGAGTCGACGAGCCGGAGACCGGGGTTCTTGGCCAGGTCAGCCGAGCTTGGGAAGGTGTGGTGGGCGCCCTCGAATACTTCTCGGGGGCCGAAGTCAAGAACGAAATTTGCTCTTTGATCTCGGACGATCCCGCAGGCACTCGATTTCTTCGATATCGTAGCGAGCTGCTTCAGCAGGGACAGCTCGGAGGCAGTCGGTGAGGTGCCTATAGCCGGAAGCATTGCGCGCCGTCCGGTATATGCATATACGAGCGAGGCCCCGGTCCATGGATTTCCGATGACCACGGCATCTGCCGGAACATGTTGGTCCAGACGCTTTAGCAGTGCCTCCTCATCGTTTGACAAGAGGGGAGATGCAGCGGTCGATGCGTATCGGGTGGCCGCATCGGCCTGTGCCGTATCTATTGTGCGGCCTTGCGCCAAGGCTGCTGCTACGCAAATCAAAAGGACGGTTGCGGCGATGGACATGGCCCGCACAGGAAATCGCCGTGGCAGAGGTCCTCGACGTAGGACCTGGACTGCCCGTTCAACCAGCCAGGCTCCTCCGACCGCAGCTATCGCGATCGTCGTTACGGGAAGCAGGGCCGCCAAGCGATAGCTGTCGTTGTACCAAATCCCTGTCCAGAAGTTGCGAACGGGACCCACGGGATAACCGCTAACGATCGCGTAGAGCGCGACTGAGACAGCAAAAGATCCAATCATCCAAAGGCGCCGCTGGCGGGACAATATGACGACGCCGACGATGGTAAGGGCAAATATCAGCCAAGGTATGTCGCGGCCCTGCGGTGTGCTCATGAGGGCTTCGCCGACGGCGCGTGGCACGGTCGTCTTGGGTAGCCATGACGAGGCGGCTTCGGTGGGCCGAATCACTGTCCAGAGTGATATCGCAATCAGCGCGTAGGCGGCGACGCCGGCCAGCGAGACTAGCGAATCGCGGAGTCTGTGTTCCTGACCTTTGAGGGAGCGAAGGCGCTGGATGAGCCAGGCGCCCACCGGTGCGGCAGTGAGGGCAACCAAGGCCATGGTCGTGCTTGGATGGGCGACTGTCAGCGCCGCCGACGAGAGGGCAGCGAGCGAGAAGTACAACCAGCGTGATGTTGGGGCGCCGCGTCCTAGCCCCAAAAACATAACTACGGCGCCCATGCAGAAGGGCAGCAGCGCGATTGAAAGGAGGTTTGGATACAAAACGCCGAAATCGATCATCAGGTAGGGGAACGAACTGAATCCCGCGGACAAGGCCCCTGTCACCAACATCGGGATAAGCCGTTTACCCGTAAGTGTCGAAACAAGGAACATGGCGGACAGTGGCCACACCAACGCCGCGATGACAATGTTGGCCGCATTTACGCCCACGGGAATGGTACTGCCGCTGGCTTCGATCACTAGTGACACCACGTCATGCCAAGCGCCCGGATAGAAGCTCAATTTGTTCGATGCCGGATCCAAGGAGCCCATGGTCAGGGAAGATGCCCTGCCGGTCTCCAGGATTGTCCTTATGGCATTTAGGTGAAAAACGTTGTCGTATGTCTGGGAAATGTGATCCGGGCTGCCGAGTATTCGACGGAACCTGTAGAAGATGATGATGGCGGGGATGCTCAGGGCCAGGAGGTAGCCGGCGGCTCGCAGACCCCGTGCCTTTGTAAGCCGGGGACGAAAGTTGATTCGGGGCCATTCGCCGGCGTTCCGCCGGATTGACAGTATTCTCACTGCTGCGGCCAGAGCGATGACGAGGGCCGCCACACACATAAAGGTGAGAACAGACCACTGGATATGTAGGGCCTGGAGGGCGATCGCTCCGGTGGCTACTATAAAGACGGTGAGAGGGGCGGCGGACGCCCACAAAGTCAGCCCCCGCGCCCCCATTACTGCAGCCAGGACGGCGCCAGGAACATATAGCAGCACCACACCAACTGCAAGTGTGGGGATGATGTCCGTCCAGCTCATCAGGTGCGTCTCCTAGATTTGACCAAAGTATTCAGCATACAGTCCCGTCCCGGGCACGCGATTACGCGAGGACGCCGGGCAACAGGGTGGCCGCTGCCGCGATCTTATCCACAAGTCCCTTCGCCGCCCTTGTCGGAACGCCCGGGCTCCTCTAGCTTTAACCCAGTTGCACTGCCCCAGGGGGAGGGGTAGCGGTCATGTTGGGGGCACCGTGGAAGCTGTGCGCATCGTTGAGGGCGAAGTCCGTGAGTTGATCCGCCGGCGCGGTCTTGATCCATTGCGGCAGAGCGGGGAAGTCCGCCGCCTCGTGGAGGAGGCGATCAGCGACTACGACGAGCGGGCGCTGCTCGCACCGCTTCCGCCCATCGGCCCGCTGGAGGTGGCCAGGAGATTCGTCTTCGACGCTGTGGCGGGGTTTGGCGCGCTTCAGCCGCTACTGGACGATCCGGGCATCGAGGAAATTTGGCTGAATGCGCCGAATGAGATCTACGTGGCGCGCAACGGTGAATCTGAACTGACCTCCGTGTCGCTGACGGATCAGCAGGTCCGGGACCTCGTGGAGCGGATGCTCAAGAGCTCCGGCCGGCGGCTGGACATGTCCTCCCCGTTCGTGGATGCGGCGCTCCCGGACGGGTCTCGTCTCCACGTCGTGATTCCCGACGTCACCCGGCGCCACTGGGCCATCAATATTCGCAAATTCGTGGTCAAGGCCAGCCGGCTGGAACATCTGGTGGAGCTCGGAACGCTGACGCCCCAGGCGGCCAGGTTTCTCGGGGCGGCCGTCGCCAGCGGCCTCAATATCCTGGTCTCGGGCGCCACCCAGGCCGGCAAGACCACCATGCTCAACTGCCTTGCCGCGAGCATCGGCACCCGCGAGCGCGTCATCACGGTGGAGGAGATCTTCGAACTGCAGTTCCCGCTCCGCGACGTCGTGGGGCTTCAGTGCCGGCAGCCGAACCTGGAGGGGCAGGGAGAGATTCCGCTGCGGCGGCTCGTCAAGGAGGCGTTGCGGATGAGGCCGGACCGGCTGGTGGTCGGGGAGGTCAGGGAGGCCGAGAGCCTGGACATGCTCATCGCTTTAAATTCCGGGCTTCCCGGGATGTGCACCGTTCATGCGAATTCTGCACACGATGCAGTGACGAAGATCTGCACGCTGCCGTTGCTTGCCGGCGACAACATTTCGAGCGCCTTCGTCGTGCCCACGGTGGCGTCCTGCATCGACCTGGTGGTCCATTGCAGCCGGCACGCCACGGGGCGCCGGCAGGTCACGGAGATCCTGTCCTTGGGCCGGCGGGTGGAAAACGGCATCATCGAATCGTCCATGGTGTTCACGATGTCGGACGGGCAGCTTCTGCCCAAAGCCAACTCCATGCCCGCCGCGGAAAAGTTTGCCCGCTCCGGGTTCGACGTCGCGGCGCTGCTGGAGCTGCGCTGATGGCGCCGCTCCTGGGGATGCTGGGCGGCGCCGGTCTTCTCCTGATCTGGTGGTCGGCATGGGAACAGCCCGAGACCACCCCGCGCAAACCCCGGACGAGCCGGCTTGAAGACCTGTTGCGGGCGGCCGGCATTGAAAAGGTCAGCGCGGCCGGCCTGCTTGCCTCGTGCCTTGGGGTCGGGGTGTTCACCGCTCTCGCATTCTTCGCGGCGACAGGATCGGGGCCCATGTCGTGTTGCTTCGGCCTGTTCGGGGGCTGGCTGCCGATGGCGATGGTCCGGTGGCGCGCGAGAAAGCGCGCCGCTGTCCTCCGCCAGCTTTGGCCTGACGTCGTCGACCATCTCCGGTCGGCCATCAGGGCGGGCTTGTCACTGCCTGAGGCCCTCATCCAGCTGGGCGAGAAGGGTCCCGTGGAGCTTCGCCACATATTCGTGGACTTCGGCTCCGACTACCGTTCGGGGGGCCAGTTTGATCCCTCGCTGACCCGGCTCAAGGAACGTCTGGCCGATCCCGTGGCGGACAGGATCATCGAGGCGCTCCGGCTCACCCGGGAGGTGGGCGGCTCGGATCTTGGCCGGCTGCTGGGAACCCTCGCAGAGTTCCTGCGGGAGAGCGCCCGGACCCGAAGTGAACTGGAGGCTCGGCAGTCCTGGACTGTCAACGCCGCACGCCTGGCCGTGGCAGCACCGTGGATTGTCCTGGTGTTATTGGCGGGCCGTCCGGAGGCCGTGGTGGCCTACAACACCCCGGCGGGGGCCGGGTCCTCCTGGGCGGCCTGGCGGTCTCGCTGGCCTCCTACGCCATCATGTTGCGTATCGGTGCACTGCCGGAAGAGCAGCGGGTGCTCCGATGACGGGGCTCATGGCGGGGGCCGCGGTGTGCGGGGCGGTGCTGGGTACCGGACTCTGGCTGTTCCTCGTGCGGCTTCCCTTCATGCGCCCGACGACGTTCGTCGAACGTATTGCTCCGCAGTTGAGAACCCACAATCTGGAGTCCCGCCTGTTGCGCCCGGCCCCGAGGAACGTCACCCCGTTTGGGCCGCTGGAGCGGATTCTCCGCCCGGCGATCCGCGACGCCGTCAGATCCTTGGGCCGAATCAACCTTGGCGCTACGGCACTGAACCGCAGGCTGGCCCGTGCCGGCAGCGCCAAGACGGCGGTGGACTTCCGGGCCGAGCAGCTCCTGTGGGCCGCTGGCGGCTTTGTCCTCGCCGTCGCCGTCGTGGCGCTCGCCGGCTCGATGGGCCGCTTCAGCCCGTTCGTCGCCGCCATGGCGGTGCTGGGGAGCGCCATCGGTGGGTTCCTGCTCCGGGACTACCTGCTGGGCGCGCGCATCAAGAGACGGGAGACCCGGATGATGGCGGAGTTTCCCAGCATCGCGGAGCTCATGGCCCTGGCCGTCAGTGCTGGCGAAAGCGCCACCGGGGCGCTGGACCGGGTCTGCCGCAGCGCGCGGGGCGAACTCTCACAGGAATTCAACCGCGTCCTTGGCGAGACCAGGGCCGGAAAGCCGCTCGTTGAAGCCCTGCGGGAGTTATCGTCCAGGACCGATCAGGCGCCCCTTGTCCGCTTTGTTGACGGGGTGATCGTGGCCGTTGAGCGCGGTACGCCCCTCGCCGACGTTCTTCGGGCGCAGGCACAGGATGTCAGGGACACGGCCAAGAGGGAGCTGATGGAGTCCGCCGGAAAGAAGGAAATCGGGATGATGGTCCCGCTTGTGTTCGGCGTCCTGCCGCTCACGGTCATCTTTGCCGCCTTCCCGGGCCTGGTCGCAATCAGTTTGGGACTCTAGGGGCCGCCCGGCACACCCGAAGAAGTAATGGCAACGCGATAGGGAAGGTGCGGGGAACCGCTGGACCGGTAGCGGGGAAGGCCGCCGATCCAGAAGGAAAATCCAGAAGGACACGAAAAACCAGGAAAGAGGGCATTGTGAAGATCTTTGGAACCCGGGTGGCGCTCATGGCTTGTGCGCTGGGCATGGTGACCTGGCGGTCGACGGAGCCGCAGCAAGGGCAGTGGAACCGCCCCGCGCGGAGGCCAGGTCATCCCGAGCGGGGCGACGTCCCGGGCTGGGTGATGATAACGCTCATGTCGGCGGTCCTGGTGGCCGCCCTCCTGGCCCTCGCCGGTCCTGCACTGGAAGGGCTCTTCAACCAGGCCATGGACAAGGTCGGACAGTAGCCGAGGCATGCACCGTGAACGCGGCGGGAATATCCGGCGCACTGGGCGCCCTGGGAACGGCACGGACCCTGAGCACGGCGCCGCCGTGGTCGACTTCGTGCTGGTCGGCGCGCTGCTGACGCTCTTCTTCCTTGCAATCGTCCAGCTCACCCTGGTCCTGCACATCCGGAACACGCTGATCGACGCCGCCGCCTCCGGCGCCAGGTACGGCACGCTGGCCGACCGAAGCTCCGGGGATGCCAGGGACCGGACGGTCCAGCTGATCACAGCGGCGCTCAACCCCGAGTTCGCCCGGGACGTAACCACCAGCGAATCGACCTACCAGGGCATCCGCACGCTGGAAGTGACAGTCCGCGCCCCGTTGCCGGTCATCGGCTTCATCGGCCCCCGGGCGCTCCTGGAGGTGCACGGTCATGCGGCCATCCAGCCGTGAACGGGCGCCCCGCCGGGAGGACGTCGCCGTTCCGCACGGCGGCCCCTCCGCGGAAGAGGGAAATGCCGTGATCGAGTTCGTCTTTCTCGCCGTCCTGCTGATGGTGCCGCTCGTCTACTTCATCATCACCGTGGCCCAGCTTCAGGGCGGCTCGTTCGCGGTGGTCGGCGCCGCTGACCAGGCTGCCAAGGTCTACGTTGCCCAGCCGGACGCGGCCAGGGGGCGGGCCGCTGCAGAGCAAGCCGTGCTGCTGGCGCTCGCGGACTACGGCCAGCCGGCGGAAAACGCCCGCATCGACACCCGCTGCGAACCCGCGGACTGTTTGGCCCCCGGTTCGGCGGTGACGGTCACGGTCCACCTCACCGTGCCCCTGCCGTTTGTGCCCTTCAGCGATGCGCTCCATCTGAACGCGAGCCAGCTCAGCGCATCGGCAACGCAACTGGTGGGCAGGTTCCGGTGAGTCGCCCCGCCGCCGGACCCGAGCGGCCCCGACCCCGGCGCCCGGGACCCCGCCGCTCCGCACGGTCCCCGCGCCCCGGCCGCCGCGCCCGGGACCACAGTCAAGAGGGCCAGGTGCTGGTGCTGAGCATCGGCTTCATTCTGGTTGCCCTGCTGCTCGCCACCGTCGTGATCGCCGCATCCAGCGTCTACCTCGAACACAAGAAACTGCTGTCCCTCGCGGACGGCGCCTCGGTGGCCGCGGCGGACAGCTTCACCCTCGGACAGATCGGCAACGCCGGCGGCACGCCGTCTGCCGTGCTCAGCGGGGCCAGGGTGCGGAGCGCCGCCGTCGACTATCTGGACCGCAACGGCGCCTTCGGCCGCTTCAGCGGCCTCACCGTGGCGCCGGCCACGGGCAGCCCGGACGGGGCCACCGCCGTCGTGGTGCTCAGCGCGGCGGTGCACCCGCCGGTAGTGAATTTCCTCGTCCCGGACGGCATCCGGATCGAAGCGACGTCGACGGCGCGGTCCCGTCTCAGCCGCTGAGCTGACCCCTCGCCTCTGTTGCCCTATCAGGCCATGCTGCCAACCGGGCCCCATGGCAACCCGGTATGACAGGGCAACGGGGGAAACCATAGGGCAACCACGGGAAACCACGGGGCAACCGGGCGGGTCAGGGGGCTAGGACACATAGCGTAGGCTTAAAAAACCATGGCAAACATTGATTTTCCCGCTGAAATCCGCGCGCTGCGGGCCACCTACGCGTCCATCGAGAACGTCTCGAACGTCGAGGCGCTCAAGGAAGACATCGCCGAGCTCAGCGAGCGGGCCGGTGAACCCAATCTGTGGGACGACCCCGCCGCGGCGCAGGTCATCACCTCCAAGCTCTCGCACAAGCAGTCCGAGCTGGAACGGCTCAACAAGCTGGCCGCCCGGATCGACGACCTCGAGGTCCTCGTGGAGCTCGGCCAGGACGAGGACGACGCCGACTCCATGGCCGACGCCGCCGCGGAGCTGGAATCCGTCCGCAAGGCGCTGGGCGACCTCGAGGTTGTCACGTTGCTCTCCGGCGAGTTCGACGAGCGCGAGGCCGTGGTCACCATCCGGGCCGGCGCCGGGGGAGTGGACGCGGCGGACTTCGCCGAAATGCTGCTGCGCATGTACCTGCGCTGGGCCGAACGCCACGGCTACCCGACCACCATCATGGACACCTCGTACGCCGAAGAGGCCGGGCTGAAGTCGGCGACGTTCGAGGTTAAGGCGCCGTACGCCTTCGGCACGCTCAGCGTCGAAGCCGGCACCCACCGCCTTGTCCGGATCAGCCCGTTCGACAACCAAGGCCGCCGCCAGACCTCCTTCGCGGCTGTGGAAGTGATCCCGCTGATCGAGCAGACGGACTCCATCGACATCCCGGACAACGAGATCCGCGTGGACGTCTTCCGGTCCTCGGGCCCCGGCGGCCAGTCGGTCAACACCACCGACTCCGCGGTGCGCCTGACCCACATCCCCACCGGCACCGTCGTGTCCATGCAGAACGAGAAATCGCAGCTGCAGAACCGCGCGGCCGCCTTGCGGGTGCTGCAGTCCCGCCTGCTGCTGCTGAAGAAGGAACAGGAAGACGCCGAGAAGAAGGCGTTCGCCGGCGACGTCAAGGCCTCGTGGGGTGACCAGATGCGTTCCTACGTCCTGAACCCGTACCAGATGGTCAAGGACCTCCGCACCGAGCACGAGGTCGGCAACACGTCGGCAGTTTTCGACGGCGAGATCGACGACTTCATCGACGCCGGAATCCGCTGGCGGACGGACAACCGCAACGCCGAGAAATAGGCCTGCCGCTTCGACTGAGTGCCCGGGCTGGCAGGTCACCGGGAATCGTGCGACACACCCCGCCGTTCCGGACGATCCGCCGTTACCCGTGCGTATAGTCGAGGGGCCGGAGCTCTACTTCCCCCAAACGAAAGCCCTTGCGCCGGCAGCAGAACCGGGCCCCCGCGGCCCTGTCCTGCAGGGTACTAAGGGCCATGATCCGTTTCGAAAATGTCACCAAGGTCTATGACCAGAAGGCGCGGCCGGCGCTGGATTCGATCAACCTTGAGATCGACCGTGGCGAATTCGCCTTCCTCGTCGGGGCCTCCGGCTCCGGCAAATCGACCTTCCTGCGCCTGGTCCTGAAAGAGGACCGCGCCTCCTCCGGCGCCGTCTATGTCGCCGGCCAGAACGTCGCCAACATCTCCAGCTGGCGCGTGCCGCGGCTGCGGCGCGGAATCGGCGTCGTCTTCCAGGACTTCCGCCTCCTGCCGCAGAAGAGCGTCTTCGCCAACGTCGCCTTCGCCATGCAGGTGATCGGCAAGAGCCGCAGCGTCATCCGCGACACCGTCCCCGAGGTCCTCAAGACGGTGGGCCTGGAAGGCAAGGAAAACCGCCTCCCGCACGAACTCTCCGGCGGCGAGCAGCAGCGTGTGGCGATTGCCCGCGCGGTGGTGAACCGGCCCGGCATCCTGCTGGCCGACGAGCCCACCGGAAACCTGGACCCCACCACCTCCATGGGCATCATGGGCGTGCTGGACAAGATCAACCAGAACGGCACCACCGTGGTGATGGCCACGCACGACGACGACATCGTCAACGAGATGCGCAAACGGGTCGTGGAACTCAAGAACGGCGTCGTGATCCGCGACGAGGCCAGGGCGCTCTACACCTCCATGATTCCGGTGGTGGGCCAGTCCCGCCGCCTGAAGGACGCCAGCGGCCGGGACGAGCAGGCCGCCATCGACTCTTCCGGTGTCTCGCCCCAAACTGAGCCACGCGCTGAGACACGAGCCGAGGCGCGCGCCGGACTCCGCGCCGCAGGGGAGGGGCAGGCGTGAGGCTGGCATTCATTCTCGGCGAGATCGGCAGCGGTCTGCGCCGCAACCTGTCCATGGTGATTTCCGTCATCCTGGTGACCTTCGTGTCCCTGACCTTCGTCGGTGCCGCAGGCATGCTGCAACTGCAGATCAACCAGATGAAGGGCTACTGGTACGACAAGGTCCAGGTGGCGATCTTCCTCTGCAGTGACGGCTCGACGGCGCCTGGCTGCGCCACCGGGCCGGCCACGCCGGAGCAGGAGAACAACCTGCGCAAGCTGCTTCAGTCGCCCGCGGTGGCGCAGTACGTCAACGACTTCCAGTACGAGTCCAAGGCCGACGCCTACAAGCACTTCAAGGAACAGTTCTCCAATTCCCCGATCGTTGATTCGGTGACCCCGGACCAGCTTCCGGCGTCCTTCCGGATCAACATGAAGGACCCGGAGAAGTACGAGATCATCAGCGAGACCTTCTCCTCCCAGGCCGGCGTGGAGACCGTCATCGATCAGCGCCAGCTGCTGGAACGGTTGTTCTCGGCCATGAACGCGGCATCCTTGGTGGCCGTAAGCATTGCCGGCGTCATGATCATCTGCGCCATCTTGCTGATCGCGACGACGATCCGGCTGTCCGCGTTCAGCCGGCGCCGTGAAACAGGCATCATGCGCCTGGTGGGCGCGTCCAAGATGGTCATCCAGCTGCCGTTCATCCTCGAAGGCGTCATCGCCGCGGTGATCGGCGCGGCCCTGGCCTCGGGCACCCTGTGGGCCGTGGCCCGCTTCTTCCTCGAAGGGGTCCTGTCTAAGCAGTATCCGGACACCGCCTTCATCTCGCCCGGGCAGACCCTCATCCTGGTACCCGCCCTGATTGGCTTGGGCGTCGTCCTGGCCGGAATTTCCTCCCTGCTGACCCTCCGCCGGTACTTGCGGGTCTAGCCGTGTTTAGTGAAAAGGGAATCCTTATGACACCGATGGCCCGCCGCCCCCGCCAGCAATCCCTCCGGCATCGCCTGGTGGGACGCCGCGGCCGGATGATCAGCGCCACGCTGGCGCTGGTCCTGGCCGCCAGCATGGGAGCCTCGACATCGGTGGCCTTCGCCGACGACCTTGAGGACCAGCAGGCGGCACTGAAGGATCAGGCTGCGCGGGTCCAGGACTCCCTTGAGTTCGTGGACGCCAAGATCTCCAAGGCCGCCGGAGACCTGGTCATGTACCAGGGGCAACTGCCGGGCGCCCAGCGGGCCCTGGTGGACGCCCAAGGCCGGGTGGCCGGCGCGGTTCAGGAAGTGGAGGCCCTCGCGGCCCGCGTAGACCTGGCGCAGCAGAACAAGGCAAAAATCACCCAGCAGATTGAGGCGGACAAGCAGAAGATTTCGAGCACCAAGAAGCTGATCGGACAGATTGCCACTCAGGCGTACATGTCCGGCGGCGTCCCGTCCAACCTTTCGCTTTTCTTCGGTTCCAATCAGGGCAGCAGCCTGACGGACACCATCGACCTCGCGGATCAGGCCCTGCGCAGCCAGAACTCCGCGATGGATAAGCTCACCCAGCAGAGCGCCACCAACGTCAATTCCCAGGCCCGGCTAGCGGCCGTCGAGGCCGAGATCACGGATCTCAAGGCCAAGGCCGACGCCGCGCTGGCGCGGGAAAAGGCCGCCCGCGACGAGGCCGAAGCCAAGAAGGCCAAGGTGGACAAGCTCATCGCCGACACCACCCGGCTCGACGCCCAGCTCCGGGCTGCCAAGCCGGCCATCCAGAGCAAGCTCGCCAAGGTCAAGGCCCAGCAGGACGCCGTCGCCGCGGAAATCGCCGAACGCGACCGGAAACTGCGTGAAGCCTGGCTGGCGGAACAGCGGCGCATCGCCGAGGCTGCGGCCGCGGCTGCAGCCGCCGCGGCTAAGGCCCAGGGGCAGGCCCCGCCGCCGCAGGCGCCGTACGTGCCGCCCGCGCAGGGCTCACCCTCGGCGTTCGGACTGCGGCACCCGTTCGCCGCCGACATCCCCATCACCTCCGGATTCGGCTGGCGCGCGACGCCGCCGGGCACCATCGACTTCTACGGCACCGGCGGCTACATGCACACCGGCATCGACTTCGGCGCGACCTGCGGCACACCCGTGTATGCCGCGGCGGCGGGCACCGTTTTCTCCGCCGGCTGGGGCGACGACGGTGGCGGCAACCGGGTGAAGATTTCCCACGGTGTGGTCCAGGGCAACTCGCTGACCACGATCTACTATCACAACACGTCCGTGACGGTCTCCGTCGGCCAGCACGTTGACCAGGGGCAGCTGATCGCCTACTCGGGGACCACCGGAAACTCCACCGGCTGCCACGCGCACTTCGAGACCTGGCTCAACGGCAGGGCCGTGGATCCCATGACCCTGCTGTAGCCCGGCCGGGCATCCCGCGGGCCATCCGCTGAGGCGGGCGCCCTGCCGTAAACTGGAAAGACTCCGCACCACCAGGCCGGAGTGAACCGTCAACAAACCGAGGAGTCCTACCGTGCCCAAAGAAAGTGGCCGTAAGGTAGTGGCCACCAACCGCAAGGCCCGGCACGACTACCACGTCCTTGACACCTATGAGGCCGGCATCGCCCTGATGGGCACGGAAGTGAAGTCCCTGCGCGAGGGCCATGCCTCGATGGTGGACGGCTTCTGCACCTTCTACAACGACGAGCTGTGGATGGAGGGCATCCACATCCCCGAATACCACCAAGGGAGCTGGACCAACCACGCCGCACGCCGCCGCCGGAAGCTGCTCTTGCACCGGGACGAGCTCACGAAGATCTCGCACAAGATCCGGGAATCGGGATTCACGATCGTGCCGCTGCAGCTCTACTTCGTGGACGGCCGCGCCAAGGTGGAGATCGGCGTCGCCCGCGGTAAGAAGGAATACGACAAGCGCCAGACGCTGCGCGAGCAGCAGGACAAGCGCGAGGCCCAGCGGGTCATGCGCGACCGCAACCGCCGCTAGCCGCGGCCGGACGCTCCGGGAACTGTACCGGGAATGATTCCCGGGGGCCGTGCGTTATGATTAACTGTCCGGGAAGGAACTGAGCGGGACCGCGAAGCGGTTAAGCAACAGGTACGACCGGTTTGATAAAAAAATACGGGGATGATCGGTTTCGACGATGTTAGTCGCGACAGGTGAAGCGGGCCGAGGATGCAGAATTATCTCGTAAACGCTGTCTGCAAACCAATAAGTGCCGAATCAAAACGCACTGACTTCGCTCTCGCTGCCTAAGCAGTAAGACAGTCCGTCAGCCCGAGGTTGCTATTGCCCCGGATCCTGGCGTCATTTAGATAGCCACTGCTGTTTACCTCCGTCATCGGGGTAAACGGGACTCTTAGATGACTGGGCCCGGATCAGCCAGCTGTTTGCAGCATGACTGGGGCCGAGAAAATCCGACGCAAACTGCGCCCGGAGAAGCCCTGACAACACGACATCGGACGGGGGTTCAATTCCCCCCATCTCCACAAGCATCACCCCGAAAAAGGCGGGGGGAGTGTCTTCTGACACTTCCCCCGCCTTTTTGTTGTCTGGAGAGGTTTTATTGCCCGGAGAGATGCTATGTTCCGAGAACCTTCGCCTTTTGGGCCGCAAACTCCTCTTCCGTGAGGATACCCTGTTCCTTCAGCGCGCCGAGCTGCTTGAGCTGCTCGAGGGCTTCGTTTGAGATGCCGCCCGCGGGGGGCGGCGGAGGCGGGGGCGCCTGCTGGTAGACCGGCTGCTGGTCTTCCGGTGGCGGTTGCTGCTGGGCCATCTGCGCGTCGTAGGCCTCCTGCTGCTTGGCAGCGGTTGCTGCGTCCTTCTCGGCGAATTTGTTGGCCTGCCGGCGCTGGACGCGGCCGCTGACTGCACTGGCCGTCCCGGCGACCACCGCCGTCCTGGCCATACCCCTAAGTAGTCCCATGATTCGTTTCCTCTCACATCTGTTCTATTGCGTCAGGTCTTGAGCGTCAGGTCCTAGACGTCCGGTACCTGCTGCGCGGCGTCGAGCGCTTCAAGGGCGTCGAGTGCTTCCATCACGTCCGGCGCGGGGATTCGCGTGCTGGCGATAAGCTCGCCCCCGCTGTCGCGAACGGCCGCCACGAACGGAGCTGCCCAGGTGTTTTCGTAGACAATCAGCGCGGCGACGGTCCCCGGGAGAACTGCAGCCGTCGCCTCGGCAATGTCGTTATCGTCCAGAAGTCCGGACCGCGCGCCGTCGAAGTAGGCGAACCCGGCCGCCGGACCGCCTGGGTCTGTCAGCTCGAGCACCTCGACCGTGCCGTCCTCGTTCTTCATGACGACGAGGAGATCGAAGAGGCGGATGGTGCCCTGTTCGACGAGCTTGACGAGTTCCTCGCTCGCCCGCCCCGTCAGTCCCGACAGGGGAAACTCAAGGAGTACGAAGTCGACCGGCCCGTGGGCCTCGGTCTCCGGTGTGATTGTCACTGGCGTTCCTCCGGTCTGGTTCGAGCGCGCTGTCCGGCGCACTGGTCTTAGTCTGGTCGTCCCCTACCGGGGCGTCACCACCCGCGTCGAATGATTCCAATAAAGCGCCAACGATGAATCGCCACATCATCCGTTGAGGGTGAGGCCAACCCCGCGAAAACGCCTTGGCGGACCACATCAAAAGGCCGGAAGCAACGGCTTCCGGCCCTGTGATTGTTCAGCGCTTCTTGATGTGTGCCACCGGATCGGTGTGGGCGTCGACGATGTGTTTCGCCTTTTTTTCCGCCCGTTTTTCCTTGATGGTTTTGACTGGCTTCTTTGCCATATTCTGATGCGGTGTCTTGTCAGGCATGGTGCTCTCCCTCACGGCAGGGGCCCGGAATAGCCCCGTCTATCTACGCTACGCCTCGGGAACCGCGGCGTCCACGATGCCCGCGAAGCGGCTGCCGACGCCGTCGTACACGCTGCGCACGAGCCCGGATCCGAGCACCGGGATGTCACGGGCCTCATGGTCGGCGCAGCAGACGTAGGTGAAGTCCGGCCACCACTTCTTGGGCCGTGCCGCTTCGGAGAAACCGCAAACGGCGCACGTGAGCTGGACCCACACCGGCCGCTTGCCGGTCCGGTTCGCCTTGGACTGGACCAGCCAGGCCGGGGGATTGTCCAGCAGCTCGCCGAGCTCGGATTCGGACAGGCGGGAGGGGATGCCGTGACGGTGCGCCATTTCCAGGGGAATGTCGAGGATCTGGGCTGCTTCACGTCGGGTAACCATCCTTCAACGATACGGGAACGACGGCGGCGCGGAGCCACTGAAGTGGCCCGGTGTTAGGCTCGACACACCACCGGCCCCGGTGCAGACCGGACGGTGAGGAAGGCGGCGGCCGTGTCCCAACCCGGTAATTCCCAACCCGGTAATTCCCAACCCGGTGACCCCGGCCCGGGCAGCCTCGCGCCCGGAGCCTCCGGCGCCGTTGCCCCGGCAGTGCAAAAGCGCGTCCTCTATGTCGCGATCGTCGCGTCCTTCATGGCTTTCCTGGACAGTTCCGTCGTCAACCTTGCCCTCCCCGCCATCAGCAGGGAGCTCGGCGGCGGCCTCGTGGTCCAGCAGTGGGTGGTTGATGCGTACCTGCTGACGCTGGGGGCGCTGATCCTGGTGGCCGGCTCGCTGTCCGACCAGTTCGGCCGGGTCAGGGTGCTGCAGTGGGGACTCGCCGGGTTTGCCGCCACGTCTGTCCTGTGCGGCTTTGCCTGGACCGCCGAGCTGCTCATCATCGCCCGCGGACTGCAGGGCATTGCCGGCGCGCTGCTGGTGCCAAGCTCGCTGGCCCTGATCGTCGCGGTGTTCAAGGGGCCGGCCCAGGGGCTGGCCATCGGCCGGTGGTCGGCCTGGACCAGCGGGGCGATTGTCGCCGCGCCGCTGTTGGGCGGATTCTCGGTCGACGTGCTGAGCTGGCGCGTCATTTTCTTCATCAACGTGGTGCCGGCCATCGCGGTGTGGCCGGTGCTGCGGCGGCTCCGCGGGCTTGACCGCGGCCGTACCCCCGGGAGCCGGATCGATGGCCCGGGCGCGGTCCTGGCCGTAATCGGGCTGGGCGGGGCGGTCTATGGACTCATCGAAAGCGGCAGCCAAGGCTGGTCGGCGCCGCAGGCCTGGCTCCCGATGGCTGCCGGGCTGCTCAGCCTGGCAGCTTTTCTCGTGCACGAGGCGAGGACCCCGTCCCCGATGATGCCGTTGCGCCTCTTCGCCGTGCGGAACTTTGGCGGGGGCAATCTCGCGACGACCGCCATCTACGGGGCGCTCTCGCTGGGTTTCTTTGTCCTGGGTCTGTATCTCCAGCAGGTTGCCGGCCTGGGCGCCACCGCCGCCGGGATGGCGCTGCTGCCCCCCACGCTGATGCTCCTGCTGCTGTCCTCCCGGGCCGGTGCCCTCGCGGGACGCTTCGGCCCGCGCTGGTTCATGGCGGGCGGCCCGGTGCTGTGCGCTGCCGGCTTCGTGTTGATGATGAACGTGGGCGCGCCGCTGGACTATGCCGGCCAGATCCTGGTCGGGTTGCTCGTGTTCGGCCTCGGACTCTCGCTCACAGTCGCGCCGCTGACCGCAGCGATCCTGGGCGCCGTCAAGCCCGAAGAGGCCGGGATCGGCTCCGCCGTGAACAACGCGGTGGCGCGCATCGCGGGCCTCGTGGCGATTGCCTTCGCCGGCGTCATTACGGGACCGGCGGTCACGACGGCGGGCCTGCACCGGACCATGGCTATCACCGCGGCCCTGTTCCTCGCCGGCGCACTGATCTCCGCCGTCGGGATCCGGAACCCGCCGCCGGCCGAAATGGCGCCGGGCAAGGCGGCGGAAAGGGCGCCGGATTCACAGGCGCCGCCGCCGGCGGACGGCTGAGGCGCTCAGCCGGCCAGGAAGATCCCGAGGCCCGCGGCGGTGAGGCCCGCGACGAGGTTTGCGCCGATGTTCAGCGCCGCCGCCCGGTACCGTGTTTCGCTCACCAGCCGCACCGTCGCGGTGGTCCATGAGCTGAAGGTAGTCAGCCCGCCTGCCAGCCCGGTCGCAACGGCGGCATGCCAGTCGGCACCCAGCTCCAGCTGGCCGGTCAGGCCAAGGGACACGCCGATGATGAACGACCCTGCGACGTTGACCGCAAGAGTCGCCCACGGCCAGTGCGGCCGGGAGCCCTGATGGTGCGCAAACCAGGAGTCGACGCCGAACCTCAGGAGCGCACCTGACACACCGAAAACTCCGACCAGGAGCGCGGTCATCATTGGGCACCCCCGCCGGCGTCCGCAATCGCCTTGCCGGTTTTCCAGCCGGCGGCCGCGGCACCGAGGCCCAGAACGAGCGAGAGTCCGAGGTAGGCCAGCCAGGTGGCATGGAATCCGGCCCGGATCTGCCGGTCAATGGCCATCACCAGCGCCGAAAAGGTGGTGAAGGATCCCAGCAGGCCCGGCCCGATCCCGGCCCGCAGCCAGAAGGCCGTTTTTGGCCGCGCGATCCAGATGGTGGTCAGGGTGGCCAGGACGAAGCTTCCTGCCACATTGATCGCCAGGGTGGTCCACGGCACTGCGTCGGCGCTTTCGGGGAAAAGCAGGCCGGCACCGAACCGTAGTTCGGTTCCGATCAGCCCGCCGACGGCGACGGCGGACCACGCCTTCCAGCCCGGGACGCCGGGGCGCGGGGCGGCGCGGCGTTCGTCCAGTGCACTTTTCGCTCCGTGCCCCTGTGACTTAGAGGCCAGCAACGCGGCAACCTGCGTGCGCGGCATCGCTGTGGACCCAGAGGGCGGACGCGACTTCGTCGGCGAAATCGAAGTCGCGGGAGCCCGCGGCGGAACCGATCCGCACCACGAGCGGGCCGCCGAACGGCCGCCGGCCCACCACCTCCACTTCGGCGTCGAGATAGATGTCCTCAGCGGCGAGGTAGCGCAGGAGCTCCGGGTTCTCGTCGCTGATCCGGGTGATCCGGCCGGTATGGCCGTCATCGAGCTCGCTGAGCCGGTGGGCGGAGGGCATCAGTACGGTGCCGTCCGCGGCCGGGATGGGATCGCCGTGCGGGTCGCGTGCGGGGTTCCCCAGCTTCGCGGCCATCCGGTCAATGAACGTGTCGGAGACAGCGTGCTCAAGGAGCTCGGCTTCGTCATGGACCTCGTCCCAGCGGTACCCGAGCTCCTGGACGAGGAAAGTCTCGATCAGCCGGTGCCGGCGGACCATGGACAGGGCAAGCTGGAGACCGTCGCCGGTGAGGGTGACGGCGCTGTACGGCTTGTGGTCCACGAGGCCCTGGTCCTTGAGTTTGCGGACCATTTCCGAGACCGAGGAGTTGGCGACCCCCAGACGCTGCGCCAGCTGGGTGGAGGTGATGGGTTTCTGCTGCCACTCGGTGAAGGAATAGATGACCTTGACGTAGTCCTCGATCGAGGAGGAGGGCGCACTGGTCTTCACAGACCCAAGCCTACCGTCAGCCGCGTCCGGAGAACGTGAACCACAGCAGGACCAGGTTGAGGGCCACGACGAGCACCACGCTGATGATGGCGGCGATGCGGAGCGCCAGGCCGTCGGCAAACCGGCCCATCAGGGCCTTGTTGCTGGTCAGGACGACCAGCGGGACAAGGACGAAGGGAATCCCGAAGCTGAGGACCACCTGGCTCAGGATGAGGGCCCAGGTGGGGTCGAAGCCGACGCTCAGCAGCACCACGGCCGGGACCAGCGTGACCACGCGGCGTGCCATGACGGGGATCCGGATCTTGAGCAGGCCCTGCATGATGGTTCCGCCGGCGTAGCAGCCCACCGAGGTGGAGGCCAGTCCGGAGGCCAGGAGCCCCACCGCGAAGACCACACCGACGACGGGGCCCAGGTTCGCGGTGATGGCCGCATGTGCGCCCTCGATGGTGTCCGTGCCCACTTCGCCGCCGAGCGTGGAGGCGGCAAGGAGCAGCATGCCGATGTTGACGATCCCGGCGATGGCCAGGGCGGCCACGACGTCCAGGCGGGTGGCGCGGACCAGGCGGGCGACGGCGGACGGGGGGACATGTTCGTGTTCGTCCGGCCGGTGCCGGTCCCGGGACAGGGCCGAGTGGACGTAGATGGCGTGCGGCATGACGGTGGCGCCGAGCATGCTGGCGGCCAGCAGGACGGAGTCCGGGCCCTGGAAGCGGGGCACGAGCCCGGCGAGGGCTGCCCGCGGATCGGGCGGGCTGATGAACAGCCCGGCCAGGAAGCCGATGGTGAGGATGCCGAGCAGGAACATGATGATGAATTCGAAGGGCCGCTGTTTCTCCCGGGCCTGCACCGCGAGCAGGAGCATCGACACGGCGCCGACGATCACGGCACCGAGGGGGAGGGGGAGGCCGAACAGCAGGTACAGCGCGAGCGCCCCGCCCACCACCTCCGCGAGGTCGGTGGCGGCGGCCACGATTTCGGCCTGCAGCCAGAAGGTGCGGCGCCAGAACGGCCTGAGCCGCTCGCCCAGGATCTCCGGCAGGCTCTTGCCGGTGACGACTCCGAGTTTGGCGGACTGGTACTGGACCAGGACCGCCATGATGTTGGCGACGACGAGGACCCACACCAGCAGGTAACCGTACCTGGCTCCGGCGGTCAGGTTGGCGGCCACGTTTCCGGGGTCCACGTAGGCAATCGACGCCACGAACGCCGGCCCCAGGAGGGTGATCAGTGCCCTGCGGGCACCTGGATGCTTGTAGGTGCGTGCGCCCCGCGGCGGTTGTTCGTGTCCCGTTACGTCCAACACTGCCAGCTCCCGTGATTGGCGCGTCCGCGTTGACGCGATGATCGGCACCGGCAGGAAAGCCGCCGGCGTCAAAGTTACCTTCAAAGTTATTATTGCCTACAAATGATTATTAGGCACACCGAAACCATGGGCTTCCGCGTTTGGCTCAGACCGTCTTGAAGGACCGCCACGTCTGCGTCAGGTAGGGCAGCTGGAGAAGGTCGCCGGGGGCGTGGCCTAAGTGCTCGTGCAGGTACCAGTCGAGGTTGGCCGA
Organism: Arthrobacter sp. YAF34; assembly: GCF_052113245.1. Lineage (NCBI taxonomy): Bacteria > Bacillati > Actinomycetota > Actinomycetes > Micrococcales > Micrococcaceae > Arthrobacter > Arthrobacter sp. YAF34. Next base: position 25,368 of record NZ_JBFRCV010000008.1, on the reverse strand, counting down.
GACCTTGGCCCGGGTGGCCGGCGACGCCGCGAGGTAGTAGCTGCGGGACTTGGCCAGCTCCTGGATATCCTCCGTGGTGACGGCATCCTCCCACCGGGTCAGGTGGCTCTCCAGCCCGGTGAACTCGGGACCTAGGGGCGGGCGAAAGTGGGGTTTGTGGACGTCTCCGGCATGCATGATGCGGGAGAGCCGGTGCACCCAGGGCACGGCGGTGTCCAGTTGGTTCCAGATCAGGCCCAGCACGCCGTGCGGCCTCAGGATCCGGGCGATTTCGGCGCTGGCCAGCTGGGGGTCGCACCAGTGCCACGCCTGGGCAACCGTGACCAGGTCGAACCGCTCGGGCTCAAGGCCCGTCCGCTCGGCGGTTCCCTCGACGGCGGTGACATCCGGCAGGGTCCGGCGCAGCTGCTCGAGCATGTCCGCCGACGGGTCAACGGCCACCACGTGCAGGCCCCGTGCGGCCAGGAGTGCGGTGAACTTTCCGGTGCCCGCACCAACGTCCGCGGCGTCCCGGGCTCCCGCCGGGATCAGCCAGTCAGCCGATTCCTGCGGGTAGCCCGGGCGGACGCGTTCGTAGTGCGCTCCGCCGTCCTGGAAGCTTTGTCCGAGTTCCTGGCGGCGCACACCCTGCAGTTTGGGGCCACTGTGCCTTTTGAGGCCACTGGGCATTTTGGGTTCACTGCGCATTTGGGGGCCACTGGGCATTTTGGGCACGCTGTGCAACGTGCGATCTCCTTCGGCAGGTCCTTGATGTCAGTACCTTTCGAATTTACCGCACTGGTTCACCGCACTGGACCGGGTCCCGATTCTGCCGCCCGTAAGACGCCTTAGTCCACACTGCAGGGTGCGGCACCGGCCGTGCCCGGGGTGTTCGGCGCCCAGTGCGGGTAGCTGCGGTTGTCGTTGGCCGGCACCCAGCGGCCGGCGTCCACCACGTAGTCCCAGCCGAGCCCGTCTTGCCGCAGGTGCCGCAGGCCGGCCAGGAGCCGCTCGGCATCCTCCAGCCGCGACCCGAGGCCGAAGCTGGCCCGCAGGGAGCCGGCGGGCAGGCCGAGCCGTTTGAGCAGAGGGTGGGCGCAGAAGCGGCCGTCGCGCAGGCCGATGCCGTGTTCGGCCGACAAGTAGGCGGCCACCAGTCCGGCGTCGTAGCCTTCGACGGAAAAGTTCACGACGCCGATGGTGCCGGCGCCCGGCTCATCGCCTGCAGGGGACGAACGGTAGGACGAAGCGGGCGTCGAATCGGCGAAGATCCGGTGGACCGTTACCCCCTCGATCCGCTGGAGCCCTTCGACGAGGAAGGACCGGATGGCTTCTTCATGCCCGTACCACTGCTCCGTGTCCAGGGCAGCGAGCACCTGTGTGGCGCGGGCCAGCGCTGCCGCGCCCAGGACATTGGGCGAGCCGCCCTCATGCCGGGCCGGTCCCGTGGTCCAGCTGACGGAGTCGAGCCGGGCGTCGCGGACTGCTCCACCGCCGGCCAGGTGCGGGGTGCCGGCGTCGAGCCAGTCGGTCCGCCCCACCAGCACGCCGGCGCCGAACGGGGCGTACAGCTTGTGCCCGGAGAAGGCGAGGTAGTCGACGTCGTCCGCGGCGATATTTATCCGCCGGTGCGGGGCCAGCTGGGCGGCGTCGACGACGATCCTGGCGCCGTATTCGTGCGCCAGTGCGGCGAGGGCCCGGATGGGCAGGATCTCCCCGGTGACGTTGGAGGCGCCGGTGACGGCCAGCAGGCTCACGCCGCCGCGGGCGAGCTCGTCCCGGAGGCGGTCCACGGTGGCGGCCAGGGTGGGGGCGGCGACGACGCTGCGGTGCGGGACGTTTTGCCAGGGCAGCAGGTTGGCGTGGTGTTCGATGTCGAGGTAGAGGACCTCGCCCGCCGGCCGGCCCTCGCGCAGCGGCAGGCAGCCGGCAAGCAGGTTCAGGGAATCGGTGGTGTTGCGGGTGAAGATCACGGAATCGTCCGGCCGGCCGCCCACGAAGCCCCGCACGATGTCCCGGGCGTTCTCGTAGACCGAGGTGCTGATCTGGGACGCGTAGCCGGCGCCGCGGTGGACGCTCGCGTAGTACGGCAGGATTTCGTTCAGGTAGGCCGAGACCACGGACAGGGCCGGGGCGGAGGCGCCGTAATCGAGGTTGGCGTAGCGGGCCGAGCCGCCCTGGATTAGCGGGGCCTGGATTTCGGCCCCGGTGACGGCGGCCAGCGGCCGCGCGGCGGCAGTGATGCGGTGATCGGTCCGCCCGGCAGCATGGCTGGCATCGGTACCGGGGTGGATTTCGGGGGCAGCAGGAAAAACGGCAGTTGTCATGGGACCTCACTCGGACAGGACCCCCCCTCGTGGGAATCCGCGCTTGCCGTGTCCGTTCCGGACCGGCCAGGTCGTCACCCGGGGCACCCCGCCGCGTCTGGAGGGTTGCCGGCCAGCAAACCGGGGTTTAGCGCTGGCACTCGTGACCTGCATCGAGCGTAGGACATCCGCGCCGGCGGGGAGAAGGCAGTCCCCGAATGTGAAGCGGATTGTTACGCGCGCGGAACGCGCGCACCTGCAGCGCGCACCTAGAGGAGGTCGTCGAGTCCGGGGTTGAGCCGCTTGAGCACTTCCGAGTGGAGGATCGAGTTGGTGGCCAGCGCGTTACCGCCGAAGGGTCCGTCCTCGCCCTCGAGCGAGGTGAACCGGCCGCCGGCTTCAGTGACGATCGGCACCAGGGCGGCCATGTCGTAGAGGTTGAGTTCGGGCTCGCAAGCGATGTCCACCGCACCCTCTGCCACGAGGCAGTATGACCAGAAGTCGCCGTAGGCGCGGGTGCGCCACACCTCCTCGGTGAGGCCCAGGAACTCGTCCAGGTTCCCGCGCTGCTTCCAACCGCCGAGGCTGGAATAGGACAGCGAGGCGTCCTCAAGCTTGGAGACGTTGGAGACCTTCAGCCGGGTGGCCGCGGCCAGCGAGCGGCCCGTGTAGGCGCCGGAGCCCTTGGCCGCCCACCAGCGCTTGCCCAGAGCAGGGGCGCTGACGACGCCGACCACCGGCTCGCCCTCGTCAACGAGGGCAATCAGGGTGGCCCAGACCGGGACGCCGCGGACAAAGTTTTTGGTGCCGTCGATCGGGTCAATGATCCAGCGGCGGGAGCCGTGACCCGAGCTGCCGAATTCCTCGCCCAGGACGGCGTCGCGTGGACGGGACCGGGAGAGCTGGCCGCGGATGGCCTCTTCGGCGGACTTGTCGGCATCGGTGACCGGGGTGAGGTCGGGCTTCGTTTCGATCCGAAGGTCGAGCGCCTTGAAACGGCTCATGGTCTGGGAATCGACGGAATCTGCCAGGACATGGGCAAGGCGCAGGTCATCGTTGTAGCTCGAAGCGGATTGGCTCATGGTTCCAAACTACCGGGAAAGCGGGCCTCCAGCCGGGAGGCCGCGGCGCTGCGCCGCGGGCCGGGAAGCGGCGCCGCTCAGGACACGGTGCCCAGTTCCTTGGTTTCCTGGGCTTCCTGACGGGGGTCCGTGCCCAGCAGCCGGCGCAGGGAGGCCAGCCGTGCAGGCCCCGACGCGCCAGCGTGCCCGGCCGCAACCCAGGCGTCGACGCCGCAGTTGACGGCGGTGGCGTCGTGCTTGCAGCCGCGTTCGCAATCGTCGGTGCCCGGTTCCAGATCCGGGAAGGAGCGCAGGATCCGGTCCGGGTCCACATGGGCCAGTCCGAAGGACCGGATGCCGGGGGTGTCGATGATCCAGCTGCCGGCCGGGGCATCGTTGACCTTGAGCGCCAGCGCGGAGGAAGACGTGTGGCGCCCGCGGCCGGTCACCGCGTTGACGCCGCCGGTGGCACGTTCGGCCCCGGTCAGGGCATTGACCATGGTGGACTTGCCCACGCCGGAATGGCCGAGCATGACGGTGACCTTCCCGTCGAGGTAGCTGCGGAGCTGGGACACCGCGTCCTTGTCCAGCCGGGCGGAAAGCCCGTCATCGGAGCGGGCGTCGATGCCGGACGCTGCGGAGTCGGCCGTCTTGGAGATGATGACGGGGAAGTCCAGGTGCGTGTAGTTGGAGAGCAGCTCGGCGGGATCCTTCACGTCGGCCTTGGTCACCAGGAGCAGCGGCGAAATGCCGGCGTCGTACGCGGCCACCAGTGCGCGGTCGATGAAACCGGTCCGGGGCTCGGGATTGGCCGCGGCGACCACCACAACGAGCTGGTCGGCGTTGGCCACGACGGCGCGTTCGATCGGGTCTGTGTCATCGGCACTGCGGCGTAGCAGCGTCTTGCGGTCCTGGATCTTGACGAGCCGGGCAAGGGTGTCGGGTTCGCCGCTGACGTCCCCGACCAGGGAGACGAAGTCCCCGGCCACCACGGGATTGCGGCGGAGCTCCCGTGCCCGCGCCGCGATGATCTTGCGTTCGTCGGCGGTGCCTTCGCCGACGACGGCGGTGTAGCGTCCGCGGTCGACCGTGATGATGCGTCCGGTGACGGCGTCGTCGTGGCTGGGCCGGTCCTTGGTGCGGGGCCGTGAGCCCTTTTTGTTGGGACGGATCCGGACATCGGACTCGTCCCAGGAATCAGTGCTGCGTGCCACCGGCGGTGTCCTCGTTGGTGGGGGTGCCCTGGGCCAGCATGGCTTCCCAGAGCTGCGGGAAGCCGGGCATGGTCTTGGCGGTGGTCCCGATGTCTTCGACTTCGACGCCGGGCACGGCGAGGCCCAGGATCGCGCCGGCGGTGGCCATCCGGTGGTCCGCGTAGCTGTGCACGACGCCACCGTGCAGCCGCGCCGGGCGGATGATGAGTCCGTCCGCTGTCTCTTCGGCGTCGCCGCCGAGGCGGGTGATTTCCGCGACGAGCGCGGCGAGCCGGTCCGTTTCGTGGCCTCGGAGGTGGGCGATGCCGCTCAGCCGCGAGGGGCCGGTGGCCAGGGCGCAGAGCGCCGCGACGGTGGGGGCGAGCTCGCTGGTCTCGTCGAAGTCGCCGCCCCTGATCTCGGGGCCGCCGCTGACGGTCAGGGTGCCGCCGTCGAGCGTCACGGTCGCGCCCATGGCCGCCAGGATGCCGCGCCACAGGTCGCCGACCTGCGTGGTCCCGGCCGGCCAGTTGGGGATCCGCACGGTGCCGCCGGTAGCGAGGGCCGCCGCGAGGAAGGGGCCGGCGTTCGAGAGGTCCTGCTCGATCCGCTGGTCGAAGGCACGGATCGGGCCGGGGGAGACAACCCAGTGGTTCGGCACCGAGTCATCGACCACCACGCCGACGCCGCGCAGCACGGCCACCGTCATGTTGATGTGGTCCAGGCTTGGCACGGGCTTTCCGACGTGCTCGAGATGGAGCCCCTCGGTGAAGCGGGCGCCGGCCAGCAGCAGGGCGGAGACGAACTGTGATGACGCGCTGGCGTCGATGATGAGGTGGCCGCCGCGGACGTCTCCGGTGCCGTGTACGGTGAACGGCAGGGACGACGCCGGCCCGCCGTCGGGCGCGCTGACCGCCACGCCCAGGCCCGCCAGGGCCTCAATGATGGTGCCCATCGGACGCTTGCGGGCGTGCGGGTCGCCGTCGAAGCGGGACGCGCCGCGAACCAGAGCGGCCACGGGAGGCACAAACCGCATGACCGTGCCGGCGAGGCCGCAGTCGATTGCTGTGTCCGCGGCGGCGGCGTCCATGCTGATCGGGAGGATTTCGAGGTCGGGGCCAAAAGCGCCGTCGCCGGGAACCTCCGTGACGGTGGCGCCCAACTGCCGCAGGGCCTCAATCATCAGCGCGGAATCGCGGGAGTGCAGCGGTGCCCGCAGGCGGGACGGACCGTCGGCGAGGGCGGCGAGCACGAGGTACCGGTTGGTCAGGGATTTAGACCCCGGAACGGTGACGGTCGCGTCGACCGGCCTCGCGGCGAACGGCGCAGGCCAGTGCGGGCCGCCGCCGGCCGGTCGTGCAGGAGCAGTTGCTGAGGGGGTGACGCGAGTCATTGCCGCTCTAGGCTCCGGCTGCGCGGTCTGCGGCCCTGCGGACAACCTTGTCGGCCTTCTTCAGCTTCTTGTTGGTGGTCTTCCGGGCGTCGGCGGCGAGGTGCCCAGCGCTCTTGCGGGCGTCGGCGGCGAGGTGCCCGGCGCGCCAGGCCAGGCTGGGCTTGCCGGCGGTGTCGACGGCGGCCAGCAGCACGCCGCCGGTCAGGGACACGTTTTTCAGGAGCTGCTTGCGGCGGGCGTCGCGGGCTTCCTTGGAGGAAATGTCCGCGCTGCGCCATTCAACGTAACCGTTCAGGGCCGAAATGACGGCCAGGATGGTGGCTGCCAGGCGGGCGGACTTGCCGAGGGCGAAACAGACGCCGGCGCCGATCTGGGTGCCGCCGATCACGCGGGCCAGGACTTTTTCATTGGTCTGGAACGGCAGGGCGTCGGCCGTGCGCCGCAGCAGCGGGGACAACTGTGCCGCGGTGTCATCCGCATTCTTTAGCTTGTCTATGCCGGCGAGGACGAAACTGGAGGCGAGCATGGGCCGGGCGAGAAAGCGGACAAACGACATGAATTTCCTCCTGGATGGACGAGCCGCGGATTCATTGCGGGAGAACCGGTTCTAGTCTTGCACTTTTGCGGAATATTTGCCCGCCCGACGCCGTTGTGAAAGGCAGATTCGAGCGGGCTAGGGAAGGTGGAGATTTGACGCAGGTGCTGGACAGGACGGGACTGCAAGCCGGTTCCGGGCAACCGTGGACCCTCGCGCTTCCGGACGTTCCGGTTGCCCGGCGGAAGAGGACAGTAGACTTGAAGGCAATGAGCACCATGGACCCGGCCGTTGCGGCCATGCACGAGGTTGCCGGAAACGACGCCACTCCCACCCCAACACCTGAGCCCGGCACGGCCGCCGCTCTGGAAACCGAGGTGGACGGCAAGCCGCTGGACGTCTCCACCGAGTCAGCGGAACAGCGCCGGTTGCGTTTTGAACGCGACGCGATGCAGTACGTGGACCAGCTGTATTCCGCGGCCATGAGGATGGCCCGGAATCCGTCGGACGCCGAGGATCTGGTCCAGGAGGCATACACAAAGGCGTTTTCCGCGTTCCACCAGTACAAGCCCGGCACCAACCTGAAGGCCTGGCTGTACCGCATTCTCACCAACACGTACATCAACCTGTACCGGAAGCGTCAGCGCGAGCCGCTGCAGTCGAATTCGGACACGATCGAGGACTGGCAGCTTGCCCGCGCCGAGTCGCATACGTCGTCCGGGTTGCGGTCGGCGGAGGCCGAGGCCCTCGACCACCTGCCCGATTCGGACGTGAAGCGCGCGCTGCAGTCGATTCCGGAGGAGTTCCGGCTGGCGGTGTACTTCGCCGACGTCGAAGGCTTCGCTTACAAGGAAATTTCAGACATCATGAACACCCCCATCGGGACCGTCATGTCCCGGCTGCACCGTGGCCGGAAGATGCTCCGGGACATGCTTGCCGATTACGCCGCGGAGCGGGGATTCAGGGCCGCCACCGAGTCAGGCGCCGCGGCCGACAGCAACAAACAGGAGAACAGGAAATGAGCGACTGCCAGGGACTGGGCGATTGCGACGACGCCCGGATGCAACGTATCTATGAATATCTGGACGGTGCGCTCACGCACCAAGACATCGCAGAGATCAAGGACCACCTGGACAGTTGCCCGGAGTGCCTGGAGCAGTACGACCTCGAATGTGTCATCCGCGTGATGGTCAAGCGTTCGTGCACCGAAGCGGCTCCGGAGAACCTCAAGAACTCCATCCTGGACCGGATCCACTCCATCCGGACTGTGGAAGCCTGAGCCGCAGCGAAGGACCCGGAACAAAAGCGAAAGACCCCGGAACCGTGAGGTTTCCGGGGTCTTTCGCTTAAAGCTGTCAATCCTAGCCGTAGCTTAGGCGTTGGGGCGCTTACCGTGGTTCGCGCCGCCACGCTTACGGTCACGACGTTTACGTGCACGCTTGCTCATAGCTGGCCTCCTTAATTTTTGGTACTCAAAAGAGCTGCCCTCAAGTCTCCCACATTGGGGCACCCGCCGCGAACCGGCGGCAGCAGCGGGGGAGTTCAGCGCTCGAGTGAGTTGCGGATCGAGATCCGGGCCTGGTCCAGCACTGTCCTGACCGTTTCCAGTGTGACAGCGGTGACGGGGCGGCTGCCGGCGTGGCGCCTGAGTTCCACCCGCATGTCGTCGCGGAACGCCTGGACGAGCATTTCCGCCTCCTTCAGCCGCCGTTCGCCCTCGACGGAGTAGCGCTGGCCGCCGGCGGCGCCGGCTGACCCCGCGGCGCGGGCCGACGTGCGCGCGGCTTCCGCGGTGGCCGCAAGATCGGCCCGGAGGCCGCGCATGTTGACCCGGATGTCCTGGCGCAGGTTGTCGGCAAGCCGGCGGACCGAGGCTGAAATGTCGTTCTCGACGCCGGCGAGTTCGTCCCGCCTGCTGTTCAGCTCCGTGAGTCCCGCCGGGGTGATGCTGTAGTTGGTGCGGCGGCCCTCCGTGTGGGTGGCCACGAGCCCTTCCTCCTCGAGCTTGCCCAGGCGGGGATAGATGGTTCCTGCGCTGGGGGAGTAGGTGCCGCCGAACCGCTCACTGAGGGCCTTGATGAGCTCGTAGCCGTGCTTGGGGCCCGATTCGAGCAGGGCGAGCAGGTACAGCCGGAGCGCACCGTGGGCGAAGACGGGAGGCATCAGAATCCCGTTTCGGTGTCCGGGGCGGGCTGGCCGTGGAAGATTGACGTCTTGCCCGAGACCGAGTTGGTCCGGACGAGCATCAGCTTGGTGTCCGGGCCCGCGATGGTCTGCACCGCGCCGCCGGGCTGGGCATACTTCTGGTTGTCAATGACCACCGCGCCGCTGGCGGATTTGGCGATGATGTCCACCCCGACGTCATGCGGCACCCGGATGGTGACGTCGCCGGAGACCGAGTTGGCGCCGAAATCCTGCGTGAAGCCGTACAGGTCGAAGTTCAGGTCGCCGCTGACGGTGTTCGCGCGAATGTGGCTGAAGTCGCCCGACGCCGTCACCTCGCCGGAGACGCTCTTGGCGGTCAGGACTCCGCTATGGTTCCGGGCGATTACCTCGCCGCTGACGGTATTGACCGACAGGTCGCCCGAGGTTCCGTCGGCGAGCACCGACCCCGAGACTGTGTTGAGCCTGGCGTGCCCGCTGATCCCGGAGACCATGCCGTCGCCGCTCACGGTGCCGGCTTCCACCTCCACGCCGGCCGGCAGAGCGATGCTGATGACCACCGAGTTGCTGCTGTTGTTGTTGACCGTCCCCATCAGGTTCTTGAACCAGCCCTGCGCGCCGTGGAGCTGGTGCCGGACTTCCAGCCGGCCGTCGATGACCGAGACCGACAGCGGGTCGCCGTTGATTTCGGAGACTTCGACCCGGGCCACGTCCTCGTCATGGGTGACGATATCGAACCGGCCCCGGACAATGCCGAGCTTGAGCGAGCGGACGCCGTCGACGTCGATGGTCTGCGGACCGGTCACGGTCCACGTGTTCTCTGACATGGTTCCTCCGGAAGGGCGAAAGACTGCTGGGCAACTAACGATATATCGCGACTACAAAGTCACGATATATCGCGCCCGGATTCCAGTCAAGATATATCGCGATTACTGGCGGGAACGCAGTTTTGCGGCACCTCTGTCCGGGCGGGGCCCGGGCGGCGGGTTACTCCGGGGCGTCCAGCCCGAGCCACTGGAACCACCCGCGGTGCAGCACGAGCCAGGCCATCAGGCCGTATCCCGCCTGGCCGGGGGTGCCGCCGTTGGCCGCGAGGTCCTGGCGCCACTGCTCGTGGTTCAGGAGCGGCGAGAACGTGTCCACATAGAGGTGCTTCCGGCGCGTGGTGACATCGGCGAATGCCGTGTTGAGTTCGCCGAGCCTGCGGTTCTGGGTGGGGTCAAGCGTGGGCGGCGGGCCCACCACGAAGACCTCGATCTTGTTCTGCGATGCGGAGTCCAGGATGTTGGCGAGGTTCAGCCGGCTGCGGGCCGTGGACAGGCCGAACTCGATGTCGCGCCCGGACAGGCCGATGACCAGGCGGTTCTCGTGGTGGTTGCCGAACCGGCGGCCCGCCTCCTCGAGCCAGCGCGCGGCAAGTCCCTCGGTGCCCTCCTCCGGGCATGGCAGGGAGTAGCACTCCAGGGCGACGGCGTCCTGCGGCGTGCGGGCCAGGACCCGCCCGAGCCAGCCCAGGGCGCGCGGATCACCGAGCCCGGCCAACAGCTCGTCCCCAACGGCCGCGATCCGCAGCTTCCGATCTTCCACGACTACCTCTTCACTTCAACGCTGTCCATCAAGCTGACCACTAACAGTCCATTAAACAGAACTGCCCGGCCGGAGTGTTGTGATTCAATCTCCGGCCGGGCAGCGGTGCCGCTATTTACGGGCGAATGCCTGCTTGAGCAGGCTGTCCTGCTCTGCCGCGTGGCGCTTCATCGACCCTGCCGCGGTGGAAGCCGAGGCGGGGCGCGAAATGAGGCGGACGCGACGGTCCAGGGCATCAGGCAGGTTCAGGCCGATGAACGGCCACGGACCCTGGTTGGCCGGCTCGTCCTGTGCCCACACCACTTCGGCGTTCGGGTACTTTGCCAGCTCGGCAGCGATCTCGGCGGCCGGCAGCGGGTAGAGCTGCTCGACGCGCACGATCGCCGTGGTCTTGTTCTCGGTCTTTTGCCGGGTGGACAGCAGATCGTAGTACAGGCGCCCGGAGACCAGCAGCACGCGTTCGACGGCGTCCGCCTGCAGCTGCTCGTGTTCCGGGATGACCGGGCGGAACGAGCCGGTGGTGAAGTCCTCCACGGAGGACGCCGCGGCCTTCAGCCGGAGCAGCTGCTTCGGCGTGAAGATGATCAGCGGCTTGCGGGGCCTGCTGTAGGCCTGGCGGCGCAGCAGGTGGAAGTGCGAGGCCGACGTCGTGGGGTTGGCCACGATCATGTTCTCTTCGGCGCACATCTGGAGGAAGCGTTCGATCCGGGCCGAGGAGTGGTCCGGGCCCTGGCCCTCGTAGCCGTGCGGGAGCATCAGAACCAGCGAGGAGCGCTGGCCCCACTTCTGCTCGGCGGAGGAGATGAACTCATCGATGATGGTCTGCGCACCGTTGACGAAGTCACCGAACTGCGCTTCCCAGAGCACCAGGGCATCCGGACGCTCCACGGAGTAGCCGTACTCGAAGCCCATGGCGGCGTATTCGGAGAGCAGCGAGTCGTAGATCCACAGCTTGGCCTGGTCCTCGGACAGGTGGGCCAGCGGCAGCCATTCGTCGCCGTTGGCGCGGTCGTGGAAGACGGCGTGGCGCTGCACGAAGGTGCCGCGGCGCGAGTCCTGGCCGGCGAGCCGGACGGGAACGCCTTCCATGATGAGGGAGCCGAACGCGGCGAGTTCGCCGAAGCCCCAGTCGATGCCGCCTTCGCGGGACATGGCCTCACGCCTCTCCAGCAGCTGCTTGAGCTTGGCGTGGACCGTGAAGCCGTCGGGGATGTCCGTGTGGGCCTTGCCGATCCGGGCCAGGGTCTCCGCCGAGATCGCGGTGGAGGCCGGGGCGCTGACGCCGGAATCGGACTGCTGGGCCATGGGGCGTTCGAGATCGGACACCGCGGCCGAATCGGCCGTGATGATCGGGATCGGGGACGTCTGGGCGGCGTGCGTTTCAGCGAAGACGCGCTCGAGGCGCTCCTGGTAGTCGCGCAGCAGCTGCTCGGCTTCCTCCTCGGTGATGTCACCGCGGCCGATCAGGGATTCGGTGTACAGCTTGCGGACCGAACGCTTGGCTTCGATCAGGTTGTACATCAGCGGCTGGGTCATCGAGGGGTCATCGCCCTCGTTGTGGCCGCGGCGGCGGTAGCACACCATGTCGATGACAACGTCCTTGTGGAAGCGCTGGCGGAACTCGTAGGCGAGCTGGCCGATGCGGACCACGGCTTCGGGGTCATCGCCGTTCACGTGGAACACCGGCGCCTGGATCATCTTGGCGACGTCCGTGGAGTAGGTGGAGGAACGCGAAGAGGACGGGGCGGTGGTGAAGCCGACCTGGTTGTTGACCACGATGTGGATGGTGCCGCCGGTGCGGTAGCCGCGCAGCTGCGAGAGGTTGAGCGTCTCGGCTACCACGCCCTGGCCGGCGAAGGCGGCATCGCCGTGCACCATGATCGGGAGCACGGGGAAGGCCTCACCCTGGTCCAGGCGGTCCTGCTTGGCGCGGACGATGCCTTCGAGGACAGAGTCAACGGCTTCGAGGTGCGACGGGTTCGCGGCGAGGTAGACCTTGGTCTCCTTGCCGTTGTCCGACGTGAATGTGCCCTCGGTGCCGAGGTGGTACTTGACGTCTCCGGAGCCCTGGACCGAACGGGGGTCCTGGGTGCCCTCGAATTCGCGGAAGACCTGGGCGTAGGTCTTGCCGGCGATGTTGGTCAGCACGTTGAGCCGGCCGCGGTGGGCCATGCCGATCGCCACTTCGTCGAGTTCGTCGTCGGCGGCGTCGGAGATGATGGCATCCAGCAGCGGAATCAGGGACTCGCCGCCTTCCAGGGAGAAGCGCTTCTGGCCGACGAACTTCGTCTGCAGGAAGGTCTCGAAGGCCTCCGCGGCGTTGAGCTTGGAGACGATGCGCAGCTGCTCGTCACGGCTCGGCTTGGAGTACGGGTGCTCGATCTGGTCCTGGAACCACTTGCGCTCGCCCGGGTCCTGGATGTGCATGTATTCGATGCCGGCGGTCCGGCAGTAGGCGTCGCGGAGGACGCCGAGGATGTCGCGGAACTTCAGCATCGGCTTGCCGCCGAAGCCGCCGGTGGGCCATTCGCGGTCCAGGTCCCACAGGGTCAGGCCGTAAGTGAGGACGTCGAGGTCCGGGTGCTTGCGCTGGACGTACTCGAGCGGATCGGTGTCCGCCATGAGGTGGCCGCGGACACGGTAGGCGTGGATCAGCTGCTGGATCCGGGCGACCTTGTTGATCTCGTCCGCCGGGTCCACCTGAAGGTCGGGGCTCCAGCGCACGGGCTCGTAGGGGATGCGCAAGGATTCGAAGATCTCGTCGTAGAAGTTCTGCGCCCCGAGCAGGAGCTGGTGCACGAGCTTGAGGAACTCGCCGCTGCCGGCACCCTGGATGACGCGGTGGTCATAGGTGGAGGTCAGCGTCAGGACCTTGCTGATGGCGTTCTGCGCGATGATCTTCTCGCTGGCGCCCTGGAATTCTGCCGGGTAGTCCAGTGCGCCGACGCCGATGATGGCGGCCTGGCCCTTGGACAGGCGGGGCACCGAGTGCACGGTGCCGATGCCGCCGGGGTTGGTCAGGGACACGGTGGTGCCGGAGTGGTCGTCCGCGGTCAGCTTGCCGTTGCGGGCGCGCTTGATGAGGTCCTCGTAGGTGTGCCAGAACTCGGAGAAGTTGAGGGTCTCCGCCTTCTTGATGTTCGGCACCATGAGCAGGCGGGTGCCATCAGGCTTGGGCATGTCGATCGCGATGCCGAAGTTCACGTGCGCCGGCTGAATGGCCACCGGCTTGCCGTCGATCTCGTCGTAGTAGACGTTCATCGACGGGAACTGGGAGAGTGCGCGGATGACGGCGTAGCCGATCAGGTGCGTGAAGGAGACCTTGCCGCCGCGTGCGCGAGCCAGGTTGGAGTTGATCACCACGCGGTTGTCGATCAGGAGCTTGGCCGGAATGGCGCGGACGCTCGTGGCAGTCGGCACCTCCAGGCTCGTGACCATGTTCGACGCGATCGCCTTGGCCGGGCCGCGCAGGACGGAGACGACGTCCTCTTCGGGCGCCGTCGGGGCCTTGACGTTCTTGGGCAGCTGCGCAGGGATCGGCGCCGTGCCGGGGCCGGCGTCGGAAGTCTTGGAGCCGTCCCGGGCGACGGTGGCCGGGGCTTTCTTGGCTGCGGGGGCCGGGGCGGGAGCTGCGGCCGCAGCCGTGGCGGGCGCGGAGGCCGCCGGCGCGGGTGCTGCCGGAGCGGCGGGTGCTACAACGGGAAGTTCACGGGTGGCAGGTTGCACAGCAGTCGCTGTGCCGGACGTTCCGTTGGCGGAAGAGGCGTCACTGGCTGCAAAGGATTCGAACAGGGGCCACCACTTGGAGTCAACCGTGTTCTTGTCCTGCTGGTAACGCTCGTACAGTTCGTCAACGAGCCACTCGTTTCCGCCAAATTCCTCTGGTAGACGGTGGCTAGGCTGCTCTGGCACTTGAAATACGCCTCTTCCATGAGTTTGATTCCCTCTGGCTTCCACGGTGCCTCGGCACAACGATCAAGCCAGTCTCTGCGTCCAGTGAACCCAGACCCATGCCAGTCTAGTGACGATTCTTGCCAAACCGCCAATAAGCGTGACTCAAATCATGGTCTGCCGCGGCAGCCGCCGAATTCCCGCCGAATTGCGGGGCAGAAACGGCCCGGACGCGGTGCCGGACCCGCTGCCGGACACGGCCCGGACGCGGTGCCGGACGCGGTGCCGTGAAGGGGCCGGCGCGCCCTAGAATCGGAGGAGAACCCGTTTGGCGCCAAAGGCGCCAGCTAAGGAGCAGCCGTGCGTTTCCTCAATGAGCCCACCACCGATCTGACCTACTCCGACCTGTTCCTGGTGCCGTCGCGTTCCGATGTCACCTCTCGCCTGGACGTGGATCTCGCGGCCGACGACGGCACCGGCTCCGCGATTCCGCTCGTGGCGGCCAACATGACGGCCGTGACCGGCAAGCGGATGGCCGAAACCATGGCCCGCCGCGGCGGCCTGGGGGTCCTGCCGCAGGACGTCCCGCTCAATGTCATCCGCGACGTCACGGCCTGGATCAAGGGCCGCCATTCAGTGCTGGAGACTCCGGTGACCCTGGCGCCGACGGACACCGTGATTGACGCCCTCCACCTGATGGGCAAGCGGCCGCACGGGGCCGTGGTGGTGGTGGACTCCACCGGCGCGGTCGCCGGGGTGGTGCGTGCCGCCGACTGTGAGGGCCAGGACCGATTCGCCTCGCTCGGTTCCGTCATCCGCCACCAGCCGCTCGTGCTGGACGCGGCAACGCTCAATGGTGGGCTACCCGACGGCGGCTCGGCCGCGGATGCCGCGCAGGCGCTGCGCCGCGCCTTTGAGGCGATGGACGCTGCCGGGACCGACTACGCGCCCGTGCAGCAGGACGGAGTGCTGGCCGGTGTGCTGACCCGCAAGGGCGCCCTGCGCTCTACGATCTACCGCCCGTCCCTGGACGATGACGGCAAGCTCAAGGTGGCTGCCGCCGTCGGGATCAACGGCGATGTCGCCGGGCGGGCCGCCGAGCTGCTGGCTGCCGGCGTGAACGTGCTGGTCCTTGATACGGCGCACGGCCACCAGCAGAAGATGTTCGACGCCCTGGCCGCCGTGAAGGGCCTCAACCCTGGAGTGCCCGTGGTTGCCGGCAACGTGGTCACCGGCGATGCAACCCGTGAGCTCATCGAGGCCGGGGCGGACATCGTCAAAGTCGGCGTCGGCCCCGGCGCCATGTGCACCACGCGCATGATGACGGCCGTGGGCCGCCCGCAGTTCAGCGCCGTCCTGGAATGCTCCGCCGCGGCGCGGGAGGCCGGCGGCCGGGTATGGGCCGACGGCGGCGTCCGCTACCCGCGCGACGTCGCCCTCGCCCTGGCCGCCGGTGCCAGCCAGGTCATGATCGGCTCCTGGTTTGCCGGCACGCACGAAAGCCCCGGGGACCTGCAGCTCGACGCCTCGGGCAGGCAGTATAAGGAGAGCTTCGGCATGGCGTCCGCCCGGGCGGTGCAGAACCGCAACCAACGCGAGGGCGCGTTCGAGAAGGACCGCAAGGCCCTCTTCGAGGAGGGCATCTCCACGTCCCGCATGTACGTGGACGCGGCCCGGCCCGGCGTCGAGGACCTTTTGGACATGATCACCGCTGGCCTGCGCAGCTCCATGAGCTACGCCGGCGCCGCCGATCTCGCCGCGTTCCGGGAACGTGCCGTGGCCGGCATCCAGTCCGCGGCCGGATACGAGGAAGGCCGGCCCGTCCCGCAGAGCTGGTGACGCCGCACGTCGGGTGACGCCGCACGTCGGAGGGCCGGCGGCGGCTGCTCCTGTAGACTGAAACTCTTATGGACAGTAAATCTAGGTGCCGGCCTGGGGGCTGTCAGCGGAGAACGGAAACCGTTGCCGCGCAGTCCTCCCGCAGAGCCGGCAAACCCCGTTCACGCGCCCATCATTCTCCTGCCTCACGCCACACCGGAGCCTTCCAGGACCTAGGGTCGGCCAGCGCCGACCATCCTCCGCCGGGCAGAGGTTTCCAGCGATTACCCACCCTGCGGCAGCCCCTGCCGCGGCACCGGCTGTGCTCCGCCGCGCCGGAAGCAGGCTGTTGATATGGAATGGCTACTCCTCACGGCGGGCCTGCTGCTCATTCTCGGCACGGGGTTCTTTGTCGCCGTTGAATTTTCCCTGGTCGCCCTGGACCAGGCCACCGTGCAGCGCGCCGTCGATACCGGCGACACCGCCGCCGAGCCCCTGCTCAAGTGCCTGAAGTCCCTCTCGACCCAGCTCTCCAGCTGCCAGCTGGGCATCACCATGACCACGCTGCTGACCGGCTACGTCATGGAGCCGTCCGTCGGCAAACTGCTCGAAGGTCCCCTCATGGCGCTTGGCGTCCCGGCCGCGGCGGCGGCTTCCCTGTCGCTCGTCCTCGCGATGGCACTGGCGACGCTGCTGTCCATGGTGATCGGCGAGCTGGTGCCCAAGAACATGGCCATCGCGCTGTCCTTTCCGATTGGCAAGGCCGTCGCCCGGCCGCAACTGGTCTTCACCGCCATCTTCAAGCCCGCAATCGTGGTCCTGAATGGCTTCTCCAACAAGGTCCTGAACCTCTTCGGCCTGGAGGCCAAGGAGGAAATCTCCGGCGCCCGCACCCCGGCCGAGCTGGCCTCACTCGTGCGCCGTTCCGCGGCCATGGGCACGCTCGACGCCGGCACCGCCAACTTCATCGCGCGGACCCTGAATTTCTCGGGCCGGACCGCAGCGGACGTCATGACCCCCCGCATCCGGGTCGAAACCATCGACGCCGACCAGCCGGTCTCCGACATCGTGGAGGCCGCCAAGCGCACCGGCTACTCGCGCTTCCCGGTGATCGGCGAATCTTCCGACGACATCCGTGGCGTGGTGCATATCAAGAAGGCCATCGCCGTACCCGCGGACCGGCGCGCCAAGCTGGAGGCCGGCGCCATCATGACCGATGTGCTGCGCGTGCCGGAGACCATCCACCTTGACGCCCTCCTCGCCGAACTGCGCGAGGGTAACCTGCAACTCGCCGTCGTCCTGGACGAATACGGCGGAACGGCCGGAGTCACCACCTTGGAGGACCTCGTGGAGGAAATCGTGGGGGAAGTGGCCGACGAACACGACAAGGTCCGGCCCGGGCTGCTCCAGAGCGCCTCGGGCGACTGGTATTTCCCCGGCCTGCTGCGGCCCGATGAGCTCTCCGAACAGATCCCGGGCCTGACGGTGCCGGACGAAGCGTCCTACGAAACGGTGGGCGGCTACGTCATGAGCCAGCTGGGCCGCATCGCGGCCGTGGGCGATCAGGTCGACGTCGTCGGCGGGACACTCAGCGTGACCCGCATGGACGGCCGGCGGATCGACAGGATCTGCTTCAAGCCGTCCCGGGTTCCCGGCGACGGCCAGCCTGCCGGCCAGGACGGTGCCGCATGAGTGACTGGGCAGGAATCCTGTGGCTTGCCGTCCTGCTGGTCGGCAACGCCTTCTTCGTGGCGGCCGAATTCGCCGTCATGTCCGCCCGGCGGAGCCAGATCGAGCCGCTGGCCGAGGCCGGCTCCAAGCGCGCCCAGACGACGCTGCGGGCCATGGAAAACGTCTCCCTCATGCTCGCCTGCGCCCAACTCGGCATCACCGTCTGTTCACTGCTGATCCTGCAGGTCGCCGAACCCGCCATCCACCATCTCCTGGCCGTCCCGCTGGAAGCGGCGGGCATCCCGATGCAGGCCGCGGACATTGTGGCCTTCGTCATCGCCCTGCTGGTGGTGACGTTCCTGCATGTCACGTTCGGCGAAATGGTGCCGAAGAACATCTCCGTGTCGGTCGCGGACAAGGCAGCCCTGCTGCTGGCGCCGCCGCTGATGTTCATCGGACGGATGGTGAAACCGGTCATTGCGGCACTGAACTGGTCCGCCAACCACATCCTGAAGCTCTTGCGGATCGAGCCGAAGGACGAGGTCACGTCCTCCTTCACCCTCGAAGAGGTGCAGTCGATCGTGCAGGAATCCACCCGCCACGGGCTGGTGGACGACGACGCCGGGCTCATCACCGGCGCGCTGGAGTTCTCTGAGCACACGGCGTCCCATGTGATGGTCCCGCTGCACAAACTCGTCATGCTCAAGGCGGCCACCACCCCGGCGGAATTCGAAAAGGCGGTGAGCCGGACCGGGTTCTCGCGCTTCCCGATGCTCGATGACGACGGGATGCTGGCCGGTTACCTCCATATCAAGGACGTGCTGTCCATCCCCGACGCCGGGTACCACCAGCCGATTGCCGAAAGCCGCATCCGGTCCCTGGCGAACCTCGCCATGGACGACGAAATTGAGAAGGCCATGTCGGTCATGCAGCGCACGGGCTCGCACCTGGCGCGCGTGATCGGGCCGGACGGGCTGACCCAGGGCGTCCTGTTCCTCGAAGACGTGATCGAGCAGCTCGTCGGCGAAATCCGGGACGCGACGCAGGCCACCGGCTACCGGAGGCTCGGCCAAGACCAGTAGGGCACGACTCGCGCGCGGGCAGCACGGCGTGTATCCCTAAATAGGAATGATTCCTATTTAGGGATACACTCGCTGTGTTGCTATTGCTCCTGATTCTCAATAACAGATCCGAGGTTTTCCGTGCGCCGTCCCGCTGCCCGAGCCATGATGGCCGGTGTTGCCGGCTTGGGTCTCCTGCTCACGGCCTGCAGCCCGACGGCGGGAACCTTCCGGGGGGCCGCCGGAGACGGGATCGTCGACGTCGTCGCATCCACCAGCGTTTACGGTGACATCGTCCACAGCATCGGCGGTGACAAGGTCCGGGTCAGCTCGATCATCAACCGCACCAGCCAGGACCCGCACTCCTACGAGGCCAGCACGCAGGACAAGCTGGCCGTCGCCAAGGCGGAACTCGTGGTGGAGAACGGCGGGGGATACGACTCGTTCATCGACACGCTCGCGGCCGACACCGGGCTGGACCGCGGCAACGTCATCAACGCCGTGGACGTCTCGGGCCTCGCCCCGACAAGCCCTGGCTCGGCAAGCCCCGCCTCGGCGGCCCCCGACACCTCCGCCCACGTCCATGCCGGCCTGAACGAGCACGTCTGGTACAGCCTGCCGGCCATGTCCCGCCTCGCGGACGCCATCGCCAACAAGCTGGGCGCGCTGGAACCGGCCTCGGCGCAGACGTTCCGCACCAACGCGGCGGCCTTCAAGCATTCGCTGGGCGGTCTGGAGGGCAAGCTCGCCGCCATCAAGGCCTCGACCGGCCATGCGCCCGTGGCCGTCACCGAGCCGGTGCCGCTGTACCTGCTCGAGGACGCCGGACTCCAGAACAAGACCCCGGCCGCGTACACGGCGGCGATCGAGGAAGACGCCGACGTCCCGCCAGCCGTGCTCAAGGCCGCCGTCGACCTCGTCGCATCCCGCGGCGTCCGGCTGCTGGCCTACAATACCCAGACGGAGGGACCACAGACGGTGGCGCTGAAGAATGCTGCCCAGACCGCGGGGGTCCCGGTGGTGAACTTCAGGGAGACCCTCCCGGACGGCCAGTCCTACGTTCCGTGGATGGCCGGAAACATTGAGAGCATCAGCAAGGCCCTAGGATGATCTCAGCAGCGGGAGCGGCCGTCTCCGCAGGAAAATCGAGGAAACCT
Source organism: Arthrobacter sp. YAF34 (assembly GCF_052113245.1). Classification (NCBI taxonomy): domain Bacteria; kingdom Bacillati; phylum Actinomycetota; class Actinomycetes; order Micrococcales; family Micrococcaceae; genus Arthrobacter; species Arthrobacter sp. YAF34. Next base: position 5,553 of record NZ_JBFRCV010000008.1, on the reverse strand, counting down.
CAGTTGACACCGGTAGTGAGCCTGCGCGGCGCATCCCTGTCCTTCGGCAAACGGACGCTGTGGGAGGGCCTGGACCTGGACATCAACCCGGGTGAATTCTTTGCTGTGCTCGGCCCCAACGGCAGCGGCAAGACCACCTTCCTGAAGGTCCTGCTGGGGCTGCAGGAGCTGAGCACCGGCACGGCCGTGCTCGACGGCCGGCCCGTTGAACGGGGAAGCCGCCGGATCGGCTACGTGCCCCAGCAGAAGACGTTCGATCCGGATACGCCCCTGCGCGCCCGTGACCTCGTGGCCCTCGGCGTCGACGGCCACCGCTGGGGCATCCGCCTTGGCGGCGCGAAGGTGAACCGCAAGGTCGACGAACTCCTGGAACTCGTCGGCGCCACCGACTACGCCAAAGTGCCGGTGGGGCAGCTGTCCGGCGGTGAGCAGCAGCGCCTGCGCGTGGCCCAGGCGCTTGCCACGGATCCCAACGTCTTGCTGTGCGACGAGCCGTTGCTGTCCCTGGACCTCCAGCATCAGCAGGCCGTCAGCGCCCTGATTGACAGGCAATGCCGGGAGGCCGACAGTGCCGTGGTGTTCGTGACGCACGAGATCAACCCGATCATGGACTACGTGGACCGGGTCCTCTACCTGGCCGGCGGACGGTTCCAGGTGGGCACGCCCGCCGAGGTCATGACCACCGAGGTGCTCTCCGACTTGTACGGCAGCCGTGTGGAAGTCATCCGGGCCAACGGCCGGCTGATCGTCGTGGGCCTGCCGGATGCCACCACCCACCACCACGAGGACGCGCATTCTGTCGCCGGAGAGGTGGGCTAGGTGGATCTGGGCAATCTGCTGCACTCAATCTTCAATTTCGAAAACTACGGCGACCTGCTGATCCTGGTGCAGAACTCGATCTGGGCCGGCGCTGTCCTCGGGCTACTGGGCGGCCTGATGGGCACCTTCGTGATGAAACGCGACCTGGCTTTCGCGGTCCACGGAATCTCCGAGCTCTCTTTTGCCGGGGCGGCGTTCGCGCTGCTGATCGGCGCGAACATCATCCTCGGCTCGCTGGCCGGATCGGTGCTGGCTGCCGTGGTGCTGGGCGTCATGGGGGTCCGTGCGCGGGACAAGAACTCGATCATCGGCGTCATCATGCCGTTCGGACTGGGCCTGGGCATCCTCTTCCTGTCCCTGTACGAGGGCCGGGCGGCGAACAAGTTCGGCCTCCTCACCGGGCAGATCGTCTCCGTCGGAACGGTTCAGCTGCAGGTCCTGGCCGTCGCCGCCGTCGTGGTGATGGCAGCGCTGGTCGCCATCTGGCGGCCGCTGACCTTCGCCAGCGTGGACCCCGACGTCGCCAGTGCCCGCGGCGTGCCGGTGCGGGCACTGGCCCTTGGGTTCATGGTGCTGCTGGGGATCAGCGTGGCGTTGTCCATCCAGATTGTGGGCGCCCTGCTGGTTCTTGCCCTGCTGATCACGCCGGCGGCGGCAGCCATGCGGGTTACGTCCTCGCCACGGCTGGTGGTCACCTTGAGCATCGTCTTCGCGATGACGGCGACCGTGGGCGGCATCCTGCTGGCCCTCGGCGGCCGTTTGCCGATCAGCCCCTATGTGACCACGTTGTCGTTCCTCATCTACGTCGCCTGCCGGGTGATCGGCGGCGCCCGGGCGAAGCGGGGCATCAACGGCCGGATCCTGCGAAGCGCCTGAAATATCGCCGGCAGAACTTCCCCATGTTTGGGGGCGGCCGCCGGCGGGTCCCCGCGACCCGCCGGTCAATTCCGGCGTCGCGAACTTAAAGCTGGGGAATTTCCGCAGCCTCGGCTAGGGGCAGGCCTGCAACTGCGTGCATTCGGGGCACAGGCCGAAGATTTCGACGGTGTGTTCCACGGCGGTGAAGCCGTGTTCCTTCGCGATCCGGGCCGCCCAGGCTTCGACCGCAGGGGCTTCCACTTCCACGGCCTTGCCGCAGTTGCGGCACAGCAAGTGATGGTGGTGTCCCGTGACGGCACAGCGCCGGTAGACCGCTTCGCCGTCGGCGTTCCGCAGGACATCCACCAGTCCTTCGTCGGCGAGGGACTGCAGGATGCGATACGACGTGGCGAGCGACACGGTGGTGCCACGCTCACGGAGGATGCGGTGCAGTTCCTGGGTGCTGACGAAGTCCGCGAGATCGTCCAAGGCGGCACTGACGGCGAGGCGCTGTTTGGTGACGCGCTGCTCCCTGCCCGGGGCGGGTGCCGAGGCCGGAATCCGGCTGCTGCCGGCGGTGGCGCCCTGGGACATCATGGAACTCGCTTCGCTCAGGTTTCTCGGATGGGACTCGCTAAGGGGTGGTGGCAATGTCCAAGATTACCAGCGTCCAAGGTTGCCGGCAGTGGGCCGTGGACACCGTGACGGCTGGTGCCTAGGCTGGCCGGATGAAGCTCACCAAATTCACGCATGCCTGTGTCCGTCTCGAGAAGGACGGCAGGGTGCTGGTGTTTGATCCGGGTACGTTCTCGGAGACGGATCAGGCCCTGGCCGGAGCGCATGCGGTGCTAATCACCCACGAGCACGCCGACCACGTGGACGTCGACGCCGTAGCCGCGGCGCTGCAGTCCAACAAGGACCTTGAGCTTTTCGCCCCGGAGGTGGTGGCCGCCACGCTCCACAGCAAGGCGCCCGACGCCGGAAGCCGCATCCACGCGGCGGCCGCCGGTGAGGAGTTTGAAACCGCCGGCTTCGCGGTCCGTACCTTTGGCGGCCAACATGCCCTCATCCACCCGCTGATTCCCGTGGTGGCCAACGTCGGCTTCCTCGTGGACGGCAATGTCTACCACCCGGGGGACTCCTTCGCGATTCCCGACGGCGTCGACGTCCAGACGCTGCTAGTCCCCATCCACGCGCCCTGGAACAAGGTGGGGGAGGTGGTGGACTTTGTGATCGGCGTCCGCGCGCCGCAGGCGTTCCCGGTCCACGACGCGCTTCTCAACGAGATGGGCCGCGGCCTGGTGGAAGGGCACGTGACCCGGATCGGGGCCAAGTACGGCACTGCTTACCGGCACCTTTCCAGTGGCGATTCCGTGGAGGTGTAGCCTTTGCGGCCAAGTCAGGCCGGCCAGACGCCGCTTTCGAAGAATCCGCGCAGCACGGCCTCGTGGGGCTCGGGATCCAGGCCGTGGGCGTTTAGCCAGTCCGCGTTGTAGTAGTTTCCGGCGTAGCGGTCGCCGGCGTCGCACATGAGCGTGACAACACTGCCCCGCTGGCCCTCGGCGATCATTTGCGCGATCAGTTGCCATGCGCCCCAGAGGTTCGTGCCCGTGGACGGGCCGGCGTGCAGCCCGGCATGCTGCCGCAGATGGCGCATGGCGGCCACCGACGCGGCGTCGGGAACCTGGATCATGTGGTCGATCACGGCGGGCACAAAACTCGGCTCCATCCGCGGACGGCCGATGCCCTCGATGCGTGACGGCAGTCCGGCGGCCGCCGCGGTCCCGCGAGCGGCGGTCCCGCGAGCCGGGAACCCGGCGTCGGGCCGGCTGCCCAGCCAGCCCGGATAAAAGGCGGAATTTTCCGGATCAACGACGGCGAGCCTCGTCTCGTGGCGCTGGTAGCGCAGATAGCGGCCGATCGTTGCGCTGGTCCCGCCGGTGCCGGCGCCGACCACCACCCAGCGGGGGACCGGATGCTCCTCCAGCGCCAGCTGGCCGAAGATCGACTCGGCGATGTTGTTGTTCCCGCGCCAGTCTGTGGCCCGCTCGGCATAGGTGAATTGGTCCATGTAGTGCCCGCCGGTGCTGCTCGCCAGGTCCGCGGCCGCCTCGTAGACCTCGGAGGCATGGTCCACCAGATGGCAGGAGCCCCCGAACTGTTCAATCAGGGCAATCTTCTCCCGGCTGGTGGTCCGGGTCATCACTGCGATGAACGGCAGGCCCAGGAGCTGGGCGAAATAGGCTTCGGAGACGGCGGTGCTGCCACTGGAGGCCTCCACGATCGTGGTGCCTTCCCGGATCCACCCGTTGACGAGGCCAAAGAGGAACAGCGAACGTGCCAGCCGGTGCTTCAGGCTGCCCGTGCGGTGCGTCGATTCATCCTTGAGGTACAGCTGCACACCCCAGTGCGCGGGGAGCGGCACCGAATACAGGTGGGTGTCGGCAGATCGGTTGTTTTCGGCATTGATCCGGCGGACGGCCTCGTCAGCCCAGGCCCGGTTCTGCTGGTGCGCGGTGTTCACCGCTCCAGCCTACCCGGGGGCGGCGGGGCGCCGAAGATAGAGTGGGCGCATGGACACCCTCATCGCTGCTGCTGCCCTAAAAGACCAACTGGACGGCGCCCGCCAAACCGGGCAGCGCACCGTGCTCCTTGATGTTCGCTGGGCGCTGGGTGACCCGCACGGTCACGACCACTATCTGCGCGAACATATCCCCGGCGCGGTCTTCGTGGACCTCGCCGCCGAACTCGCCGGACCGTCGGAACCGAGCCGCGGACGGCATCCGTTGCCGGACCCGGAGCAGTTCCAGGCGTCCGCGCGCCGCTGGGGCATCAATGACGGCGACGCTGTGGTGGCGTACGACGATAGCGGTAATATGGCTGCCGCCCGGCTGTGGTGGATGCTGCGTAACGCCGGATTCCGGTCCGTCCGGCTGCTCGACGGCGGCTTGGGCGCCTGGCGCGCGGCCGGGTTCGAGCTCGCCGCCGGATCCGAGCAGCCCGCGCCAGGGAACGTCACCCTGTCCAAGGGCGCCATGCCCGCAATCGACGCCGGACAGGCTGCTTCCTGGGGCCGGCGCGGACTGCTTCTCGACGCACGGGCGGCCGAGCGGTACCGCGGCGAAATTGAACCCGTAGATCCCCGCGCAGGCCACATTCCGGGTGCCGTGAGTGCCCCCACCACGGGCAATCTTCAAGCCGACGGGACGTTCCTGGCCCCGGCAGAGCTGCGGGAGCGCTTCGAGCGGCTCGGCTACCGGGCCGGCGTCCCCACCGCCGTGTACTGCGGATCCGGGGTGACGGCCGCCCACGAAATCGCGGCCCTCGAGATCGCCGGCTACTCTGCGGCCTTGTACCCGGGCTCGTTTTCGGAATGGTGCCACAGTGCCTCGAACGACGTCGTCACCGGCGCCGCACCGTATAGCGAGGAAGCGGCGCCACAGTAGAGCCGGCGGGCGCTCCGGGCTGGATCCCTGAGGCAGCGGGATGCGCGGCACCTAGGATGCAGTCATTTCCTTGAGCTTGCTGCGTTTGAGCGTCTTGGCGTGGCGCCGAAGGCCGCGCCGCTCGGGGGTCTCCTTGTCTGGTTCTGCCGCTGCCGGGCGGACCGGTGGGCCGGGCAGCGCTGTCCCGGGTAGGGGTGGTGCGGTGGAGTGGTAGGTGTGGCCGGTGGGGGTGGTGAGTTCGAGGGTGTGCCGGGGTCCCGGGCGGGGCCTGGTGTTCCAGTCGGGGGTTTCTTTGGTGTGGTTGCAGGCTTCGCAGAGGCCGGCGCCGTTGGTGCTGGTGGTTTGGCCGCCGGCGTGGTGGGGGACGATGTGGTCCAGGTGGCGGATGGGGGCGTCGCAGTAGGGGGTGCGGCAGGTGTGGTCGCGGGTG